>DFUR01000105.1 GCA_002380425.1 Bacteroidales bacterium UBA4181 | reverse complement strand
GGTGTATTAATTATGGTTAATAGAAACAGTGAATGATTCTCTGATGTGAATGAATTGATGCTTTTTCGCTTGGTCGAATGTCCTGTCCGCTCCGGCATGTTTCATAAGCAATCTTTTTTGATATAGTAACTGTTTGTGCAATGAAGATTCTATATAATAATGTATCGATATAAGCTGTATCTGAAGTAGGAAGAACCCTGAAAAGCAAGGACAACGGACGAAAAACAACGAAAAAACAGCGTCCAGACAGCTCCGGAAGCAGCAATACAAGCAAAAAAACTACGATGAGTACAAGGCTCATGTGCATAGTAAAAAGCGTTTCATTTTTCTCATTATCAAGCACTTAAAAAAGTGCCGATAGTTTTCTCATTCGTTAAAACACCACTATTTACAGGCGTTTCAGGGACATTCTTTAATCACCCAAAGATATAAAAAATGTTAAACCTTCAAACAAATGCTGATTTTTTTTCATTAACAATCCCTGTAATGACTCATTTTTTTTGAAGAAAAGAATTGGGATAAATAAATACCTTCGGGAAACCAATTGTGAACATGATGCAGATGCACCGGGTATATCTTTCGGCAGGGGGCAATATCGGCAATACCGCTGTCGTCTTCCGCAAGGCCCTGCTCCGGCTCAACCAGACCGCAGGCCGGGTTCTCCGGGTGTCGGGGATGTACCGTACCGAGCCTTGGGGAGACACCCCCGGAGGGCCGTTCCTCAACCTGGTGCTGGAACTGGAAACCACCCTGAGCCCGGTCCACCTCTTGCAGGCACTCCACCAGGCAGAGCGCGAAGCCGGACGGAAGCGAATCTCCGGAGCCGGGTACCAGCCCCGGGTACTGGACCTGGACATACTGCTGTATGATGACCTGGTGCTTCATACTCCGGAACTGACCCTGCCCCACCCCTTGATGGAACAACGACGGTTTGTGCTGCAACCTCTCAATGAACTGATCCCCGATTATGTGCACCCGGTGGCTGGCATGACCATCCGTGAACTGCTCAGCAAATGCTCAGACCCCTGCAAAGTGGAAGCAACCGAGAACTGAATACCGGGGCCAAAGAGGAAATTTATTATCTTTGCGCAAGGATGGGCTTCTTTCCTGAAAACTCTATACCATGAACACACGGAACCTGATTTGCATTTTGCTCCTGGCTGCGGGTATCGCTGCCTGCTCCTCCGGAACACCCCAAACTGAGACCCTGCCAGTAGCCCGGCGCATGGCAAACACCTATATTGCGCGGTACGATGCGACCCTGGTGAATTACAGTTCCAAGTGGTCCTACGATGTGGCCATCCTGGCCAGAGCCTATTATCAATTGTATGAAGCCACCAGAGATACTAGCTATCTGGGGGTATTCACCCGATATATGGATTTCTTTGTGTCCGACACGGCCATTGTGGACTACCGGCAGGAGGAATACAATCTGGACCGGATTCAGCCAGCCCGGAATTTGTTCCTGATGGCCGGCCTTTCCAGCGAGCCCCGCTGGGAAAAAGCCATCCACCTGTTTGCCGCTCAGCTCAAAGACCATCCCCGGAATGCCGAAGGCGGCTACTGGCACAAAAAGGTATATCCCAATCAGATGTGGCTGGACGGCATCTACATGGCCTGCCCGTTCATGGTTCAGTATGCCCGGAAGTACCACAAGCCGGAGTGGTATGACGAAGCGGTCCGCCAAATCACGCTCATCTACCAAAATACCCGAGATTCCGCAACCGGACTGGTGTATCATGCCTGGGACCAGAGCCGCTCAGAGAGGTGGGCAGACCCGGCCACAGGCAAATCTCCCAATTTCTGGAGCCGGGCGACTGGCTGGTACATGATGGCCCTCGTGGATGTACTCGATGACCTGCCTGAGGATCATCCCGGAAGGCCGGAAGTCATCCGGATTCTGCAAGAGCTATCGGCAGCACTGGTGAAGGTCCGGGATCCGGAGTGGAAACTTTGGTATCAGGTAATGGACCAGGGAGGACGCGCAGGAAACTACAGAGAGGCATCAGGCTCAGCCATGATCATCTACGCTTATGCCAAGGGCGCTCGTCTGGGGTACCTCAAACCGGCCTATCGAAAGATGGCCCGGGAGTCTTTTGAATCTCTGACCAGCCACCTGACCAAGACGATGCCCGACACCGAGGATATGGAACTGTACTACATCTGCGCCAGTTGCGGCCTCGGGGGGAGCCCGTACCGGGACGGCTCCTATGAGTACTATGTGAACGAAAAAATCAAGGTGAATGACCCCAAGGGTACCGCCCCCTATATGCTGGCTGCCTTAGAGCTGAATATTCCTTAAATGGCCGACATCATCCGATTGCTCCCCGAATCGGTAGCCAACCAGATTGCCGCCGGGGAAGTGGTACAACGACCTGCCTCAGCCCTGAAGGAGCTGATGGAAAACGCCCTCGATGCGGGGGCCCGTGTGATTCATGTGTATCTCAAAGATGCCGGGAAGACCTATATCCGGGTGATGGACGATGGGTCGGGGATGTCTGCATCTGATGCTGCTGCAGCCTTTCAACGCCATGCCACCTCGAAAATCAGGGAAACAGATGACCTCTACGGGTTGCATTCCTTTGGTTTCAGAGGAGAAGCCCTGGCCTCCATTGCCGCCATCTCGGAGGTAATCCTCCGCACACGCAGACAAGAAGACGAGCTGGGAGTGGAACTTCACGCGTCAGCATCCGGAACTACCCCTCCCGAACAGGTCATGTGCCCTGTGGGGAGTGACTTCATGGTCAAGAACCTGTTCTACAATGTGCCTGCCCGCCGTCGGTTTCTGAAATCCGATGCCACAGAGCTCAACCACTGTGTTCAGGAGTTCCGCAAGATTGCTCTGGCCTGTCCTGAGGTGCATTTCACCCTGCACCACAACAAAACCGAGGTGTATCAGCTTCCTCCCTCGAATATTCGTCAGCGTATCGGGTATTTATTCGGAAAACACCTCAACCCTCATCTGGTGACGGTTTCCACCACCACCAGCATCGTGACCATCAGCGGATTCATCACCAAGCCCAGTTGTGCCCGCAGGTCCCCCGGCGACCAGTATTTCTTCGCAAACGGACGGTTCATCAGGCATTCTATGCTGCACAAAGCCGTTGTGCAAGCATACGCAGGGCTGATTCCCGCTGAAGCCATCCCTGTCTATTATTTGTTCCTGGAGGTCCCGCCCGAAACCCTGGATGTCAACATCCACCCCTCCAAAACGGAGGTGAAATTCCAGGACGAACAATCGGTGTTTCAGATTCTCAAGGCGGCCGCAAGAGAAGCATTGGGTAAGTTCAGCATCGTTCCTTCGATTGACTTTGATCAGGATGGGGCTCCCGAAATCCCGGTGTTGCGGCCAGACACCCGGATACACAATCCTGAAACCTTCATGGACCCGGACTACAACCCCTTTGTGGAAGAACCCTTCCACGATGAAACAGCCGAACCCATGATGCCCGCCTTCCCGACATATCCAGGCAAGTTTCCCGGGACATCTTCAGCCCCCCCCCCGGATGCCTCACCCGGCATGTTCTCCGGCCGGGTCACGGAGCCAATCCCTGAGCCAGTCCCTGACTCGCTCCAGAACTCGCTCCAGGACACATCCTCCGTTGCAGCTGGTTTTTTGCAACTCAAAGGCATGTACATTGTTACCCCTGTCAAGTCCGGCATGATGCTCATCGACCAAAAGCGAGCCCACGAAAGAATTCTCTACGAGCAGTTCCTGGGGAGACATCCGCTTGCCGGGCACGGTTCCCAGCAGTTGTTGTTTCCCCGGCAGGTTGAGCTCTCACACGATGATGCCCGCCTGTTTGATCAGTTTGCCGATGCCTTCCGTGGCATGGGTTTTGACTTCACAAGAGAGGGAGCTGCTCAACTCACGCTGACGGGCGAACCCGGATATCTGGAACTCTGCAACCCGGCAGAAATGCTTGTAAGGCTGCTGGATGACTACCGGAACTTGGGAGAGGAAGCCATCACAGAGGATGGTTCTCCGGAAATACCCGGCCGGGACCATCTGGCTGCAGCCATGGCCAGGAATGCAGCAGTTTCCTACAACCAGATGCTTTCAAATAAGGAAATGCAATATATTACCGAACAGTTGCTCTCTTGCGCCATTCCGCACCTGTCCCCCGATGGAAAGAAAACCATCCATCTGGTGACTCTGGAGCAACTCCGGCAATTATTCCAGGATTCCCTGCCAGAAATGATTTAAATCGAACTTTCCTACCATGTATCGCTCCATCCCCCCTGTCGTAAAGAACCTGTTAATCATTAACGTATTAATGTTTCTGGCCACCTGGGTGTTTGCCCAGATCCGGGTAATTGACCTCACCCATGCACTCGGCCTTTACTACTTTGGCTCGGATATGTTCCGCCCGTTCCAGTACATCACCCATATGTTCATGCACGGTGGGTTGTGGCACCTGGTGTTTAATATGTATGCCCTGTGGATGTTCGGTTCCGTGCTGGAGCAGGTGTGGGGACCCAAACGGTTCCTGACCTACTTCTTTGTGACTGGCCTGGGCGCAGCCGCGCTCCACACCTTTGTCAATTTTCTGATCTTAAACGGCATACACGGAGATTTGGTAGCGTTCCTCAACACACCCACCCCGGACTTGTATGAAGCATTTATTTCAGACCATATCAAGGGCGTAAATCCTGCAGTGTACGATTTTATCCATCAGTGGAAGGATGACCCAAACAATGCCCAGTACATCAGCGAGGCCTCATGGCAACTGAAGCAGGCCTTCAATCAACTGGTGAATATCCCGACTGTGGGGGCATCGGGGGCTGTTTTTGGGCTGCTGCTTGCCTTCGGTATGTTGTTTCCCAACACCCAGTTGATGCTACTCTTCCCTCCCGTTGCCATCAAGGCCAAGTGGTTCGTGATAGGGTATGGCGCGATTGAATTGTTTCTGGGTTTCACGGGAGTGAACACAGGAATTGCGCACTTTGCGCATCTGGGCGGGATGCTGTTCGGGTTTCTGATGATTCGCTACTGGAACAGAAACCGGATGACCTTTTACTGACCCTGAGTGGCAGCCTCGCTGCGGCCACCAAACTCCATCAGATAAGCCTTGATAAACGGGTTCAGGTTGCCATCAAGCACATCCCCGGCATTGGAGGTTTCTTCATCGGTCCTGAGGTCTTTCACCAGTTTATAGGGATGCAGCACATAGTTCCGAATCTGTGATCCCCACTCAATCTTCTTTTTCTGGCCTTCAATCTCGGCCTGTTTTTCGCGCTTTTTCTGGAGTTCCATCTCGTAGAGCTGCGATTTGAGGATTCGCATAGCGTTTTCCTTGTTCTGCAACTGGGAGCGGGATTCCTGGTTTTCGATGACCAGCCCGGTAGGGTGATGCCGCAAACGGACTGCTGTTTCGACCTTGTTCACATTCTGGCCACCGGCACCGCTGGAACGATAGGTCTCCCAGGAAATATCGGCAGGAGAAACCACAATTTCGATGGTATCATCAATAAGGGGGGAAACAAAGACGGAGGCAAAGGAGGTGTGGCGCCGGTTGTTAGAGTCAAAGGGCGAGAGGCGGACAAGCCTGTGAACGCCACTCTCACTCTTGAGATAGCCATAGGCATAGGGTCCGGTGATCTCAAGGGTGACCGATTTGATGCCGGCATCGTCGGCTTTTTGAAAATCCAGTTCTTTGACCGTGAACCCGGACCGTTCGGCATAGCGCAGGTACATGCGCATCAGCATCTCCGCCCAGTCCTGACTTTCGGTTCCACCGGCTCCGGGATTGACTTTGAGAATGGCCCCTAGTGCATCTGCTTCTTCGCGGAGCATATTCCGAAACTCCAGAGCCTCCAGCTGCTCCACAAGGGAAGCATACTGGAGGTCCAGATCGGCTTCAACCGACTCTCCCTCGCGGGCAAAATCATAAAGTACTCTAAGGTCTTCGAGAGCACTATACACCTCAGCATAGGAACGCGTCCAATCCTTGAGGATGGCTACTTTTCGGAGCTGTGCTTCGGCGCGGGCAGGATCTTCCCAGAAAGACGGATCATGGGTTTTCTGCTCTTCTTCTTCGAGTTCGATCAGTTTGTGATCAACGTCAAAGATACCTCCTCAGCGCTTCGACGCGCTCTGCCACGGCCTTAAGCTGTTCGGCAGTAATCATAGGGCAGGGTTTATACGCTGAGGGCAAACCGAACAAACTCGGTTACCTTCAGGTCTTTGTCAGCATTACTGAGGTATTGGGCCACAGTCAGTTTGCCATCCTTGATGAATTCCTGATTCATCAGGGTGTTTTCCTTGAAGAATTTCTCCAGACGGCCTTCAGCGATCTTTTCGACAATCGCGGCGGGCTTGTTGGCATTCTTGGGGTCATTGGCAGTCTGCTCGATAGCGATCTCACGCTCCTTTGCCACAACGGCAGGAGAAACTGAGTCCTTGTCCACGGCCACAGGGCTCATAGCAGCAACCTGCATGGCCACATCCTTGCCAATTTGGGGATCCTTCAGCGCCTTGCTGAAACCTACCAGACAAGCCAGTTTGTTTCCAGGGTGAATGTAAGCGGTGACAGAGGCGGCAGACACCTTCTTGTAAAAGGACAGCTCAATCTTCTCACCAATGGCTGCCAGACGGTCGTTGATACCCTCGGCTACTGAGACCTTTCCGGCAGGAAGAGCCAACAGAGCTTCCAAATCAGCAGCATTCCCTGCCAAAGCAGCATCAGCAATTGACTCCGTGAAACGGACAAAATCCTCGTTCTTGGCCACAAAATCGGTCTCACAATTGAGTACAACCACAACCCCGGTAGTCCCGTCAGCACCCACACGGGCGATCACACAACCTTCCGAAGCATCGCGGTCAGCACGTTTGTTTGCGACCATCTGGCCTTTCTTGCGGATAATTTCAACCGCCTTGTCATAATCGCCAGCGGCTTCCTCCAGTGCCTTCTTGCAATCCATCATACCGGCACCGGTGATTTTTCTGAGTTTTGCTACATCCTGAGCAGTTACAGCCATCTTACTAAAATTTTGTATTCCTGTATTATTCTTCAGCAACCGTTTTCACGGGACGACGGGTGAGTTTTTTGACAATCTTCTTGTCTTCCTTCACCACTTCATCTTCCTCCTCATCCAATCCGGAAACCGACTGAGGAGCCATCTTGCGGGCCCTGGTTTTGGCAGCCTTGTCAGCCATACGGGCATCATCGGCATCCTTCTCAATCTTCCGCTCCGCAACCCCTTCCTGCATAGCAGCCACCACAGCATCAATAATCACAGCAATGGAGTTCGAAGCATCATCGTTAGCGGGAATGGGGAAATCCACCAGGTTGGGGTCTGAGTTGGTATCCACCATGGCAAACACGGGGATATTGAGCCTGCGGGCCTCGCGAACCGCGATGTTTTCCTTCATGATATCCACCACAAACAGAGCAGCCGGAAGCCGGGACAAATCGGCGATACTGCCGAGGTTCTTTTCGAGCTTGGCGCGCTGGCGGCTTACCTGAAGTTTTTCACGTTTGGAAAGATTCTCAAACGTTCCGTCGGTGGCCATCTTGTCGATCGTGGACATTTTCTTGACGGCTTTGCGGATGGTGGGGAAATTGGTCAACATCCCGCCAGCCCAACGCTCGGTAACATAAGGCATTCCGACAGCCTTGACTTTCTCGGCAACGATGTCCTTAGCCTGTTTCTTGGTAGCCACAAAGAGCACCTTGCGGCCCGATTTGACGATTTGTTTGAGGGCCTGGGCAGCATCGTCAAGATGTTCCAGAGTTTTGTTCAGGTCAATGATGTGAATTCCATTGCGCTCCATAAAGATATAAGGAGCCATGTGGGGATTCCATTTGCGGGTAAGATGTCCGAAATGTACTCCGGCATCGAGTAATTGTTCTACGGTAACTTGAGGCATAAGTATAATTAAAATTGTTTACATTCTGCGAAATCAACCACCCGGTAGCATCGGGAACCGAAGGTCCGGGAAGTTTAGATACTAAACAACCAAGCGAATCAACGCTTGCTGAACTGGAAGCGTTTCCGTGCTTTGGGCTGGCCGGGTTTCTTGCGTTCCACTTCGCGCGGGTCACGGGTCATAAAACCTGCAGCCTTGAGTTTGGGTTTATTTTCCTCATCAATCTTCACAAACGCCCTGGAAATGCCCAACCGCAGGGCTTCTGCCTGGCCCTTGATACCACCTCCTTCCAGATTGGCCAGAATATCATAACGGCCAGCGACTTCGAGGGTATGCAGGGGTTGTTCCACAATAAAACGGAGGGTATCAACAGGGAAGTAGGTCTTGAGGTCACGCCCGTTGATGGTGATTTCACCCTTCCCGGGCTGAACATACACGCGTGCAATAGCGGCCTTTCTTCTTCCAATGGCATTCACGACTTCCATAGACTACTTTATAGAATTAATGTTCAATACTGAGGGTTGCTGTGCCTGATGGGGATGTTCTGACCCGGCATATACATGAAGGTTCCTGAAGAGTTCATCACCCAGCCTGTTCTTGGGAAGCATACCGCGTACGGCCTTCTCCACAACAGCCACAGGATTCTTCTCCATCAGCTCGGAGGCAGTAGTGATTCTTTGCCCGCCGGGATATCCGGTGTGGCGCACATATTCCTTCTGTGACCACTTGTTCCCTGTAAAACGAACTTTAGCGGCATTGATGACGATGACATTGTCCCCGCAGTCTGCATGAGGTGTGAAGGAGGGTTTATGTTTTCCTCTCAGGACCATAGCCACAACAGCGGACATCCGTCCCACCACGGCGTTCTGGGCATCCACAATCACCCACTGCTTGTTGGCAGACTCCTTGTTCACGGAGACTGTTTTATAACTCAAGGTATCCACGTTATCCTTAACTTTTTAATTAACAATCAAATACAGTACTTTCACTGAAAATACGGATTGCAAAAGTACAACTAATTTTCAGAAAAAGAACTTTTCGATGCAAATATTTCCGTTCCAGAGCAGAAATATCAGACGGGCCGGAACCCGGGGAAACATCAGGATATCAGCTGAAGCATTGCGTCCACCACCTCGTCTAATTCCCGGGCGATGTATTCAATTTGGGTATCGTTCATGTAACAGGGAGCAGTGACCCATTTCCGGGCCTTATCCACAACAATATGCCCCGGCCCGGTGGCCACGTGGGTTGCTCCCAGCGCTTCGGCAGCACGGGAGGCATCACTGTCCCCGCCTAAGGTCAGGGTTCCCTTGCCCAACACCAGAGCGAGCAGAATGGGCCCCATACACACGGCACCAATCGGCCTGCAGGCATCATGCATGGCTCGAATGGCGTTGCGCACATCGGGCTGAACACTACAGTCCGTACCCTTGAGCGCAAAATCGCACAGGTTTTTGGCCACACCGAATCCACCGGGGAACAACAAAGCATCGAACTTTGCAGCATCGAACCGGCTCAGCGGAAGGATGTTACCCCGGGCAATCCGGGCAGCCTCAGACAGCACACTGCGTTGATTGGGCAGGTTTTTGCCCGTGAGATGGTCCACCACCTGTGCATGAGGGATATCAGGAGCAAAAACTTGATATTCATGCCCTTTTGATCTGATGGCCCACAATGCCATCACTGATTCATGAATCTCTGCCCCATCGAACACCCCGCATCCCGACAGAACAACAGCAAATTTTTTCATGATGACAACGATTAGTGAATGGTTGGTAAAGATACATAAAAGTAATCAACCAAACAGCTCCGTGACCGTCATCCCGGGAAGGAAGTGCAGGGACGGAATCCCTTCAGCCCGGGCGGCTTCCACATTCTCCTCCCGGTCATCCAGAAATAGTGCCTGACCGGGGCAAATCCGCTCCTGAGTCAGCACATACCGGTAAATGTCGGGACTGGGTTTGAGAGCCCCCATCTGAAAAGACAGATACAGAGCGTCAAACAGATCATGCAGCCATGTGCCCGGAATATCCTCAGACAAAAAACGCTGCAAAAGTTGCATGTGCAATTCATTGGTGTTGCTGAGCATCAGCACGCGATGCTTACGCCGTAACCTCTGCAGCAAAGACACCTCAGCCGCAGGCATCCGCCCGAGCATGGCACACCAGGCATCCCGGAGTGCCTCCTCGGGAACCGGGCCAGGTACAAATACCCGCAGTGCCTGCAAAAATTCGCTGGTTGAGAACCGCCCTGACTCATACCCATGAAGGATTTCAAGCTTGAGATAGTCTCCCTGAATATCCTCCAGTCCGGATGCTCCCAACCGGGCAAAAGCCCGGGAGGTTGCCTGCTGGTCAATGGGCACAAGTACCCGGCCAAGGTCAAAAATCAGATGGCTACACTGGCTCAGTGCAGAGGCCAAACCCTCAGGGGTGACGGTCAGGGCGGAGGCGGGGACTTTTTGCATGGTTTCTTTGGTGAATCTGGTGCAAATATGTAGCTTTGCACACCTATTTCCAAATATCGGGCCTATAGCTCAGTCGGTCAGAGCACCTGACTCATAATCAGGGAGTCCCAGGTTCAAGCCCTGGTGGGCCCACCCCAAATCGACCAGTCAGGAGGTCTCCTGGCTGGTCGATTTGTCTTCTGAAGTTTGTTTGCCGCGTCCCCACAAGGTTTGGTGCAAGAGTTTTTCGGAATGATATTTGTTTTCTGAAGCCAGAGAACCAAAAATATTTTCCATCTATGGCATTACTTGAGGAAATGGAACAACAAGGAAGCTGGCTCTTCAGATACCGGGGCGTTCTCCCCATTACCATCTTGTTCATCGGAACCATTCTTTACGCACGTACCGAGATATACCCTGAAACGTTTATTCTGGAAGAAACTCCCTACGAGATATACTATGAACTGCTTTGCCTGTTCATCAGCATTGTGGGTTTGGGCATCAGAGTCTATACCGTTGGGCACACTCCGGCCAACACTTCAGGGAGAAACACCGACGGGCAGCTCGCCGATAGTCTGAACACTAGCGGTATCTACTCGGTGGTGAGACATCCGCTGTATCTGGGTAATTTTTTCATGTGGCTTGGACCGGCACTGCTCACTGCCAACGGATGGTTCATCACCGCTTTTTGCCTGATCTACTGGATATATTACGAACGCATCATGCTGGCCGAGGAACAGTATCTTCGGAAAAAGTTCGGCCAGATATATACGGATTGGGCTGAACATACTCCAGCATTTATTCCTGCATTAAATCAATTTAGCAGGCCGAGGATTTCTTTTAGCCTCAAGAAAGTACTCAAGAAGGAAAAAAACGGAGTTATGGCTTTGTTTGTTATATTTGCTTTTTTTGACATCTTCGGGGAGATTATTGAACATCACAGAGATTTCAATTATTACCTTCTGGGGGCTTGCGGACTTTCATTACTAATGTACGGCCTCCTGAAATACCTGAAGCACCACACCTCTGTGCTCCATGAAGAGGGCAGATAAATTGAACCGTATGAAGAACTGGCTCGTTTACCTTCTTTTCTTTGGCTTACTGATTCCGTTTCTTGCTCTCAGAGATTTTTCCCCCACCAACGAACTTAGGTACGTGGGTATTGTTCAGGATGCTATGTCCCGGCATCACTTCTTCACCTTCTTCCTCAACGGGGAATGTTATGCAGACAAGCCCCCTTTCTTCTTCTGGCTGATGATGGCCGAGAAGGCCCTGTTTGGATCATTCAGCGTGCTGCTCCTTGGAATGTTGAGCCTGGTCGCTGCACTCCTGATTGTTTGGGTGATGAACAAGTGGACTTCCGGGGTGTTGTCAGCCACCCACCGCACCACTTCGGCAGCCATGTTGTTTACCTCCGGAATGTTCCTGGCCTCAGCGGTGATTGTCCGTATGGATATGCTGATGACCCTTTTTGTGGTGCTCTCCCTGTACACCTTTTTTAAAATATATGAAGGAACAGCCCAACCATGGGATAAATGGCTCCTGCCGGTGTATCTGTTTCTGGGCATGTTCACCAAATGGCCGGTTGGGGCGGTGATTCCCCTGCTGGGTATCGGAGTCTTTTTGCTTTGGAAAAGACAGGCTCATCATATCTTCAGGTATATCGGCATTCCCCAAATACTCCTGTTTGCAGGGCTTACCGCCATATGGTGGCTCGGCGCATATATGGAATGCGGGGCAGGATACCTCAATAACCTTCTGTTTAAACAAACCTTTGGCAGGGCCGTTCACTCCTTCCACCACAAGGAGGCCGTGTATTACTATTTGGTAACTATGTGGTACGCCATGGCCCCGTGGATTCTCTTCTACCTGGCAGCCCTTGTTTATGCCATCCGGAAGAAGCTTATTCAATCGGACATGGAAAAATGCTTCACTTCCGTAGTTGCCGCAACTTTTGTATTCATGTCGGCCATGAGTTCCAAAGTGGAAATTTACCTCCTCCCGATATATCCATTCCTGGCATATCTTTCTCTGATGATTTTCAAAAAGGATGAAGGCAAGAACTGGAGCCGAATCAGCCTACTGGTACCACAGGTGCTTTTGGTGCTGGCACTCCCGGGATTTCTCGTAGCAATGAATTTTATGAATGTTCCGAATGGCACCCTCCCCTGGGTGCTGGCCGGGCTGATCATCATCTCCGGATGTGCAGCATACAGCCTCTGGCTCAAAAGGGAGCAATTCCACACCAAAGTTTTGGCCCTTGCATTGGGACTTCTGGCCGGAATCTTCACGGCTTCGTTTGCCATTCCCCGGGTCAACGGGTACATCGGAATGCAGCAAGTGGCTGAACTTGCCGACAAGCTTGCCGGAACGTATCACGTTAAAGTCATCTATTACCATCCGTACCGTAGTGCAGAATTTCTATCTCTGTACATCAACCACGAGTTGCTGCCTGTGGACGACCCGGGGCTCGTCCAGACTCCCGAGAAACAGCTTATCATCATTGACAATCATGACATCAAGACGCATCCGGAGATCCTGCAAAACGTTGTCAGCACCAAAACGCATTCTTCGGGAAAGTATTCCGTGATTGAATTCTGATTCCTTTTCGTAATTTCGCATCCGTTCAGGGATGGTTCATCCACAGAAAATTTCAGGGATCATGGCACAATTCAGAGCTTTTTCCAATCTCGGGACGCATACAGAAAGAGTCGGGCATCCGCTTTCCAGCCGTTCCCTCTGGATGATTGTTGCGCTCTGTACGATGCTTACCCTCCCCTGGCTGGGCCAGAGGCCCTTCCATTCCCGGGGGGAGCCGCGGGAGGCCATCACAGCCCAGGCCATGCTGGCATCGGGGAACTGGATTCTCCCGGAACGATACGGAGATGATGAGGCCACCAAGCCACCGCTCACCCATTGGATGATATCTCTTTTTTCTCTGCCAGGGGGAGAGGTTACCGAAGCAACATCCCGTCTTCCTTCTGCATTGAGTTATATTGTTTTGTGCAGCATCTGGTTTGTCTTTCTCTCTGGCCGGGCGGGCAGGCATCTGGCATGGCTGTCTGCCATCGTGCTGGCTACCTGCTTTCTTTTCTTCCGGGGGAGCACAGCTGCCCGGGTGGATATGCTGCTCACCGTGCTGATGGTTGCCGGCATGCTGGCACTGTTTCGTTGGAAAGAAAAGGGCCTGAAGGGAATTCCGTGGGGAGCCGCCCTGCTGTTGGGCCTGTCCACCCTGACCAAGGGCCCGGTAGGCATTGTCCTGCCCTGTTTCGTATTCACCATCTATATGCTGCTGCTTAAAGACTCCCTGTGGTGCATTACCGGGGCTATGTTCAGATTGGTCCCAGTAGCAGCAGTGTTGCCCGCCTTATGGTATGTTGCCGCCTACCTTCAGGGAGGGGAACGTTTTCTGGCAGTGGTGATTGATGAGAATCTGGCCCGTTTCACCGGAAAGATGACTATTGGCGGAACCCACGAACATTCTGTGTTCTATATGCTGGCCTCCCTTTGCTGGGGATTCCTCCCCTGGACGCTCCTGCCACTGCTGAGGCTTCCATGGCTGAAGTTGGGGAACAAACCAACTTCCGGACGCTCTCCAAAAGGTATATTGCCCTCCATCCGGAATAAGTACCTGCCGCTTTTGCGTTCGTGGCTGGATGCTCAGCCCCGACACCGCCAGTTCAGCCTGATTGCCGTGTTGTGCATTCTGTTCTTTTACGCCATTCCAGCGAGCAAAAGAGACGTATATCTGATGCCTGCATACCCATTCCTGAGTCTTTTTGTAGCAGAGATTGCTGCATATTTGGCAGAACAAAGGCCACGACTGATCAGGATTTGCGCCCGGGTGCTGGGGATTTTGGGGCTGTTTGTGTTGATTTCTCTGCTGGTGCTGAACATCATCCGATGGCCCTCTCTGCCGGGTATGGTCCCCGGAAGTGCTCCGGCCTTTTACCTCCACATTTTCTCCCACCTGTACCAGACAGAGTTCTGGATGGGACTATGGGCGACCATCGCTGGCTGGGGGGCCTGCCTCTGGCTGCTCTTCGGGCTGTGCCGACAAGCTCCCTCTATCGAAAGTACACCTGCAACCCATTCGGAAGGTCTTGCAGCATCCCATCCCTCAGTTGCTTCGGCAAGAAGCCTTCCTGCCAGCGACCTGATGATCCGGTGCGGCATCTGCCTGGCAGGTTTGTATGTCGTGCTCAACGGCCTGCTGATGCCGGGAATTGCCAGGGCCACGTCGTCCCGGACTTTTGCCAGGGAGATTCATGCCCATAACATTCTGCCCCGCGATGTATACTTTTTCCGCACCGGATTCTACGGTCTGAGTTTCTACCTCAACAACCGCTTTGAAAACATCGAGAACCAGCTTCCTGAGCATGGGTTCGTGCTGGTGGGGAGCAAGGAAATGTCCTCCTTCTCCTCGTGGGCAGAGAATCGCTACAGCTACAGCAAGGCTGATTCCACCTCCGATGCGTTCAATGATATGCGACAAAATATCTATCTCATGCAATTCCAACGTTTATCTCAACCCGGATCCTTATGAGAAACCCCAAAGAACTCTCGGTTGTAGTCACCGTCTATAACGAACAGGAAAACATCGCGCCCCTGATTCAGCAGGTGGATGAAGCCCTTCGGGATATTGACTATGAACTCATTCTGGTGGACGATGGCTCCACAGACCGCACCAGGGAAGAAGTTCGCACTTATGCCCACGAAAGGGTTCGGATGGTAGAGCTGCGCAAGAATTATGGTCAGAGTACCGCCATGACCGCCGGAATTGATGAAGCTTGTGGCCGGTTCATTGCCCTCATGGACGGGGATTTGCAGAACGACCCCCGGGACATCCCGATGATGCTGCACAAACTGAAGAAGGAAGAATGGGATGTGGTAGCCGGGAACAGAAAGAACCGGCAGGACGGAATGCTGCTCCGCAAGATTCCCAGCAAGCTGGCCAACGCCCTCATACGGCATCAGACAGGGGTGCACATCCGGGATTATGGATGCACCCTGAAGGTTTTTCGCAGTGAATACGCCAAAGACCTAGGCATCTACGGGGAACTGCATCGGTTTATCCCGGTGCTGGCCAGCCTGAAGGGAGCCAAAATCACCCAGGTGGATGTACTGCACCACCCCCGTCGCTTTGGAACATCCAAATATGGTATCAACCGAACCTTCAAAGTGACCAGTGACTTGATTCTAATTTTGTTTTTTCAGAAATACATGCAGAAGCCGATGCACCTCTTCGGTGGCATAGGTTTGCTGTCCCTGCTCCCGGGCTTCCTGATTCTGGCCTATCTGTTTGTACTAAAGATTATGGGGCAGGATATAGGCAACAAACCGCTATTGACCCTGGGCGTTCTGCTGATTCTAACCGGCATTATCTTCGTGGTTCTGGGTATCATTGCCGAGTTGCTCATCAGGATTTACTTCAATCTGCCTGAGAAGAAGCAGTACTCCGTTAAAAGAATCTTTCCCGAAAGTGAAGAAGCTTAGAAGATGGAGCCTGACGGCTGCAAAACTGGCTGTCACGGGCCTTCTGTGCTGGTATGTGCTCTCGCGCATTGATCTCCGGGCTACGGGTATGGTCCTGAAACAAGCCGGCTGGCTCTGGCTGATTCCCGCGTGGGTATTTTTTGTCCTGTCTAAAATGGTATCTTCAGACCGTTTGAACCTGTATTTCGGGGCCATCGGCATTCACCTATCCAGATGGGCAAACCTCAGGCTATATCTGCTGGGCATGTTTTACAATCTTTTCCTGCCCGGAGGGATCGGGGGGGACGGGTATAAGGTGTACTGGCTGCATCAGCGCACCCAGGTTTCAGCCAAAAGCCTCACCTTCGCAGTACTTCTGGACCGCATAAACGGCATGCTGGCCATTGTAGCTCTCTCCCTCTTGTCCCTACTGCTGCTGCCCCTCCCCCTCTGGGTGAAATGGGCAGCCCCCTTGTCTGTGCCCATCGGATACGGTCTGTACGTGTTCGCCATCAAGCACTTCTTCAAAGAATTTATTTCCCTGAGCCACATCACCTCTCTGTACTCCGTACTGGTTCAGGGGTTACAGTGTGTAAGCGTTTTCTGCATCATCCGGGCCTTGGGCATCCACGGACAGGATGCCGGACTACTGGTGCTGTTTATGATCTCATCTGTGGTGGCTGTCCTGCCTTTCACCATCGGAGGGCTGGGTGCACGCGAGCTGGTTTTTGTGACCGGGAGCCCACTGTTGCTCCTGGACCCCAACTCCTCGGTGAGCATCAGTATTCTGTTTTACCTCATCACCGTCACAGGATCCCTGCCTGGCTTGGTGTATCACTTCAAGACTTCCTGGATACTTGATGAGAAAAATGACTCCTGAGTGCCATTTATTCAGGATGTTGCTTATTTTTGGAGCATGATTTCTGCCCGCACATTACTGACAGGAACCTTTTTACTGCTTACGCTCACCTTTTCGGGGTGTCTGCTTGAGGGCGCACGCGAAGACCGACGGGGCTATACAGCTGAGGTCGAAATGCAGGGTCTGTCTCCGGACAGCATCCCTGTGCTGGGTGTCTGCATCCTTTCGGAAGCCGGAGCCGACACCCTTCCAGGCTGGAGTTCAGCAAGACCGGAAGGGCCCGGAACATCCAGCTACTTCTTTCACAGCCGTGGCCGACAAAGATTTCAGTTGCGCATCACCCAGCCAGACACGGTCCTGCTTTCCGAACCGGTTTCAGCCCATTCCTGCCGCAAGAATTTTGTGGCCTTCATGGAAGAGGGCACTTTACAGGTCCGGTCCACCGACCATCTGTTTCCCGTGAAAGAATCCGTTGCCGGGAGCCGGCTGTTCTTCCTGGCTGTGTTTCTGTGCCTCAAGGTACTCTCAGCCCTGCTGATATACTCCACCGGACGCTTTCCCTGGAAGGTGTTCCCCGCATTTGTCGGGGCCTTCCTGTTTTCAGCCCTCCTGTCCTGGCACGTGCCCATCACAGCCATTGCCCTGTTTGTGCTGTGTTCCTGGTCAGAAGGTGCGCTGATATTCATCTCCAACCGAAGACACATCTCCATGATACGCACTTCCTTAGTGGTAACCGGTTCCAACCTGGCTGCTTTCGGCCTGACGCATATGATCTACTCTGTGTACTATCTTTGGTGAGTGTTCAATTTTGTTTGTGAATGTCGTCTGAATCACGTAGGTTTGTCTCCGCGAAACAAATAATCATGATACCGTTATGAGAAATTACATCATTCAGGGAGTGCTGGCTGTTGCCGTTGTTGTTCTGTTCATCCTTCACTTCACAGGCACGGGCAGTAGAAATGTAACTCCTGGTGAGGCTGTGCTGTCGGGTGCCGACACCTTGAATGCCAGTCTGGCTTACATCAATGTTGATACCCTGGTTCAAAATTACCAGATGTTTATTGACCTGCGTAAGGAGCTTCAGGGAAAAATGGAAAAAAGGGAAGCCGAACTCGGCACCAAAGCCCGGAAACATCAGGCAGATGTGGCTGACTTCCAGAATAAAGCCAACAAGGGTCTGGAAACCCGGTCCACCCTCGAAACCATGCAGAACCAGCTGGTCCAGAACGAACAGGCGCTCGTACAACTTCAGAATCAATATGCTCAGGAACTTGCCGAAGAAGAAGTGGTCACCAACCGCAAAGTTCTTAACGACATTATGGAGTATCTCCGGACCTACAACAGCGACAAGGGCTACCAGTTTATTTTCTCCAACACCTTTGGAGGAGCCTTGCTGTACGCCCACCCAACTCTGGACATCACTCAGGATGTGCTTAAGGGCATCAACGCCCGGTATGCTCAGGGAAAGAAAAAATAGAAACCCGTGGTCAGATAGCATTTCTGGCCTGCATCCTCACTCAGGTCTATGTATCTCATTGGGTTCGATATTGGAAGTTCATCAGTAAAAGCTGCTCTACTGGACAGGGAACGCAATGTTTGCATTGCCCGAACTTTTGCGCCCCGCACAGAAATGCCGATTCAGGCCCCCGAAACCGGCTGGGCCGAACAGGATCCAGCCTTGTGGTGGCAGTATCTGGGTGAGGCGGCCCGTTCACTGCTTTCGCAGCAGAGCATCAACCCTGAAGATATTGAAGCCATTGGTATCTCCTACCAAATGCACGGGCTGGTGTGCGTGGACAAACGGCACAACTTGCTTCGTCCGGCAATCATCTGGTGCGACAGCAGGGCCGTGGAAACAGGCAGAGAAATGGGACGTACTCTGGGCGAGAACTACTGCCTGGAGCATCTGCTGAACAGTCCGGGAAATTTTACCGCTTCTAAGCTCCGTTGGGTACAGCAACACGAGCCCGAAGTGTTCAGCCGCATCCATAAAATCATGCTGCCCGGGGACTATATCGCCCTGAAACTGACTGGGGAGATCACCACCACTGCCTCAGGGCTTTCGGAGGGCATTCTGTGGGATTTTCCGAAACATCAGCCCGGCACACACCTCCTCAGAAGTCTGGATATCAACCCGGACCTGCTGCCCTCCCTGGTCCCAACATTTGGCGAACAAGGCCGGCTGACGGCAGAGGCTGCCGGTTTCCTAGGCCTACGCCCGGGTATCCCGGTATCCTACCGTGCCGGAGATCAACCCAACAATGCGCTTTCCCTGAATGTGCTCGATCCCGGAGAAGTCGCGGCTACGGCAGGGACCTCAGGGGTGGTGTACGGAGTAAGCGATCAGTTGGTGGCCGACCCACAGGGACGAGTCAACACCTTCGCCCATGTGAACCACCAACCCAATCAGCCAAGGCTTGGCATCCTTTTGTGCATCAACGGTGTGGGCATCCTGAATGCCTGGCTGCACAACCAGTTGGCCCATGGGCTCAGCTATGACCAGATGAACCAGAAAGCGGCAGAAGTCCGGATTGGTTCCGATGGGCTGGTGGTGCTTCCATTTGGGAACGGAGCTGAACGAATGCTGGGCAATATCACCCCGGGATGCAGCGTCTGCAACCTTCACTTCCCGGTCCACTGCTCTGCGCATCTGTTCAGAGCAGCACAAGAAGGCATCGCCTTTGCATTTGCTTATGGGCTGGATGTGATGCAGGACATGGGCGTCCGGACGCATAGAATCCGCGCCGGAAATGCCAATATGTTTCAGAGTGAGGTATTCAGGCAAACGCTTGCAGACGTTACAGGAGCAAGCATTGAGTTGTATGACACCGATGGAGCCATCGGGGCTGCACTGGGTGCAGGTATGGGTTCCGGCTTGTTTGCGTCACGCCAGGAGGCATTTGCCTTCCTCCGCCCCACGGGTTGTGTTACCCCCGCAGCCGGGAACCACACTGCAGTGACTGAAGCGTATGAGCATTGGAAAGAATGGATGCACAGGGTTATTCCTTCACGATGACCTGGCTCTTGCGATTCTGACGCATCTTCCATTCCGAGAGGTCCTCTTTGGCATCAAAGCCCTTCTCACCAATCAGGACATTTTGATTGGCATCCGTGAACCGGGTGTATTTATCGGAATATATCTGCTCTTTCCGTTCATTCCAGAAGGCTTGCTCCGTTTGAATTTTCTCTCCTGAAACATTCACATACGTCACCTTACCACGCACTTCCCAGAGGTCCTTTTTTTCATAACGAGCCCCCCATTGTGCCGTCAGCGTTGCCTCTTCCTTACCGGTTTTTCCGTAGAAAACGGCCTTGACTCCCTTGGGAAAGTAGGTTACCGGATCATCTTCCGAAGCATAACGTTCCACAAGCGGGGCCTCCATACGTAACTGAATCACGGCAGAATCAGAGTAATACACCATTGCATGCTCTCCCGACATATCCGGGAGACGCTTCTCCCCGACAGTCTGCTCAATATCTTCCAGGCTGTTCTGGCAGGAAAGGAGCAACAGCAGGTACAGAAACGGAAACCGCCACATAATATCGGGAAAGATATGTCCGGATCGGCTCATGATGGGAAGCCTGTCACTAATTGTACAGATTCTTGCGGAACCAGATGTCCTGGAACGAGAAACTGACCGTCAGGCCGTGATACTTCTGACGGACTAGCCCCATAGATGTAGTTCCGCGCACTCCGTTCTCGTAAGCAATGTTGAGTACTGAGTTTCCGTTGAGGGGGAGACCCACACCCAGAGAAAAGTGCATGTCACGGATTTGCTTCCCGTTCAGCTTAAGGTTGGTGTTGAGGTAGCTAACACCAGCACGATACCGGACACGCTTGAAATAATTACCGTAAACCCCGGCATCGGGGGTGTACTGCACGCCAGCGTTGAATTCGTGGGTATTCGTCAAATCGGTACCATCCCACGGAAATTCGGTATTGGACCAACGCTGATGGGTATAATCCAGTCCCACGAGCCATTTTTTGTCCAACTCATAAGTGACGCCCAGGCCAATAGACAAAGGAAGGTAGAACTTAGCCTTTTCATTCACCAAAGCGATTGTGTCCTCCTTGATCATCTGGTATCCTGAGGATGAGAGCACTTTTCGCTGCGCAATCGTGATCAATTCCCTGTTGGCTTTCATCTTGGTCCTGGCCTGCACCACCGCACCGAACACCAGTTGTTCCCGGTCACTGAGTGGCAAGGTGTACTGAACGCCTGTCTCGAGTGTAAACCGGTTCACTCTGATCTGATTGTCACTGATGGTGGTACTCGACCCGTCATCGACCGGGAAGGAGAGAGAATTCTCCTGCTCCATGGTGCCAAACAGATAGGAAAGATTGAATCCCAGGGCCAGAGGGCCATTCCGGAAACCGCTGCCCAGAAAGAAACGATTGATTCCCCCGGAGCCTTTGTTGGTCACATCCACGATACCCACCCCGGGAATGGGGTCCAGTTCCTGCTTGATGTTATAGCCCACCTTGGTATAAGGAGCTACACCCAGGGCAGCCACCCACCACGGTTTGATATGAAAAGCCAAGGACAGGTGGTCAAAGGCGTAGTTGTTAATCAGGGCTTTTCCGGGCTCCTGTCCGGAGGTGTACCGGCTGCGGCTGGTAGTGAGCCCCACATCAAAAAGGAAGGAAAGGGTATCAACAGCTGCGTAGGATGCCGGATTGGCCGGGTTAATCATCCCCGGGCCACTCAGGCCATACGCAACGCCTCCCATGGCCCGGCTCTGTCCGTAACGCTGGGGATGAACTTCTCCCAATCCATAGCGGGAATAGGGCGAGTGCGTACCTGTTTGGGCAAGAACCGAGACTGAAGCCGTAGATAAAATCAACGTGAAAAGAAGGGCTTTAGCAGGAAGCATTATGTTGTAGAATTCGGTGTAATCCTGTGTATACCAATTTTGGTACCACAAATATGCAATTTTTCAGTTGATCTGCAAAAAAATTCGCATCTCCACCGGTGAGCAACACCCGAAGCCCGGGATATCGCTCAAGGCATGAAGAGATATAGCCATCCAGCTCATAAATAGCCCCCTGAACCACTCCGGAGTTCACGGCATCGGGGGTAGTGGTCGCTGGAAAACCCACTGGAGACACAGCCGTTCCCATTGGGAGACGTGCGGTGAACTCGTGCAGGGCGCGAAACCTCAGATTCAGGCCCGGGGAAATCACCCCACCCCTGAAGTGCCCGTCAGCTGTGAGCAAATCAATGGTGATGGCCGTACCGGCATCAACGATGAGCACATCCGTATCAGGGTAGAGTGTCTGCGCACCCACGGCAGCGGCCACCCGGTCACGGCCCAGGGTCTGAGGGGTTTGATAGTCCATGCTCAAAGGAATCCGGATGCGATCGTCCCACGACACAAACTTACGGCAGGCGGCACGGAATGCATTCAGAACCGGGGGAGCATCGTCCCCGACATTTGACACAATACAGGCTTCGGCCATGGGTTGTGCCGCAATCCAACGTAGCAAGGGTGCTGGTTCGTCACGCCGGAAGGCATACTCGGCCACCAGTTGGGTGCCTTCAAAACAAGCCACCCGGGCACTGGTATTCCCCATGTCCACGCACCATTCCATACTCAGGATTTACTGGCACTTCTTTTTCGGTCAATCTCCGACAGCAGAATCTTGCGCATCCGGATAAACCGGGGCGTCACTTCCACATATTCATCCTCCTGGATGTACTCCAGAGCTTCCTCGAGGGTGAACTTCAATGCGGGGGCGATCCGGGCCTTGTCATCCGAACCGGAGGCACGCATATTGGTTAGCTTCTTGGTCTTGGTAAGATTCAGACACAGGTCACCGGGACGAGTGTGTTCCCCCACGACCTGGCCAGCGTATATCTCATCGCCCGGCTCGACAAAAAACTTTCCACGGTCCTGCAGTTTGTCCAGGGCATAGGCGATAGCCTGTCCTGTCTCCATGGCAATCAGAGACCCGTTGACCCGCTTGTCAATATCTCCGCGCATGGGGGCAAACTCCACAAAACGATGGGTCATCACAGCTTCTCCAGCGGTACCGGTGAGCACCTGATTGCGAAGCCCGATGATTCCCCGTGAAGGAATCGAAAACTCCAGATGCATCCGGTCACCCCGGGTCTCCATGCGCAGCATCTCGCCCCGGCGGCGGGTCACCATCTCAATTACCTTGCCGGCAACTTCTTCGGGCAAATCGATGGTGAGTTCTTCAACAGGTTCACATTTCTTGCCATTGACTTCCTTGATGATCACTCTTGGCTGGCCAACCTGAAGTTCGTATCCTTCGCGGCGCATGGTCTCAATCAGCACCGAAAGATGCAGAATCCCGCGACCAAACACTTCAAAAGAGTCAGCAGAATCAGTTGAACGCACCCTGAGTGCGATATTCTTTTCCAGTTCCTTGTCCAGACGCTCGCGAATGTGGCGGGATGTCACATATTTTCCGTCCCTTCCGTAGAAAGGAGAGTTGTTGATGGTGAACACCATACTCATGGTCGGCTCATCCACCGAGATGGTTTCCAGCCCTTCGGGAGCCTCAGCATCTGCAACGGTATCCCCGATATTGAATCCTTCCAGGCCAACAATGGCACAGATGTCTCCGGCGGAAACAGAAGACACCTTGCACTTACCCAGGCCCACAAACACCATAAGTTCCTTGATACGGCTCCTGGTGATGGTACCGTCAGAATGCACCAGGGCAACGGCCATTCCTTCACGCAAAACCCCGCGATGCAACCGTCCCACGGCAATACGCCCCACATAACTGGAGTATTCCAGAGAAGTAATCAGCATCTGGGGCGTCCCTTCGAGGGCAATGGGTTCAGGTATGTGCTCAATAATGGCATCCAGAACCGCCGAAATATCGGTGGCAGGCTGTTTCCAGTCAAAAGACATCCACCCCTGCTTGGCTGAGCCATAAACAGTGGGAAAGTCAAGCTGGTCCTCCGTTGCGTCCAGATGGAACATCAACTCAAAGACCTCCTCCTGCACCTCCCCGGGACGGCAGTTGGGTTTATCCACCTTATTGATCACCACAATGGGTTTCTTACCCATACTCAGAGCCTTCTGCAGCACAAAACGGGTCTGCGGCATGGTCCCTTCAAAGGCATCCACCAGCAGCAGGACCCCGTCGGCCATATTCAACACCCGTTCCACCTCGCCTCCGAAATCAGCATGACCTGGTGTGTCAATGATATTTATCTTCACGCCCTTGTATTCTACAGAGACATTCTTTGCCAGAATGGTGATGCCCCGCTCCCGCTCCAGATCGTTGTTGTCCATAATCAACTCCCCAGGTTGTTCATGCTCCCTGAAGATCTTTCCCATCTTCAACAAAGTATCTACCAGGGTTGTTTTTCCATGATCCACATGGGCAATGATTGCAATATTTCTGATCTGTGATGCCATAAATTTTCCAAAAAGAGGGGCGTAAAGGTAGGAATTTTTGCTTCGAAAATCATTTTTTGTTTCCCGTTTCAGTTATTATTCATAGTTTTGCAGCCTGAAATTTTGTGAACAGGTGACAGCCGGAGATACATACATTATCCCGTTCAAAGGGTTGAGTGCCGGGATACATGAATTCCGGTGGACTCTGGATGACAGGTTCTTCGGGAGGTTTCCGGAATCGGAAATCCTGGGCGGTTCGCTGGATGTGCTGGTCACCCTAAACAAAAAATCCCGGTTTCTGGAACTGGACTTCAGGCTGGAGGGAACCCTTAAGGTTCCCTGCGACCGTTGCCTGGATCCGGTAGCGGTCCCCTCCAGCCTGCAGTCGGTGCTGATTGTTCGTTTTGGAGACACCACGCACGAGGAAACGGACGAATTGCTGATTCTGGCCTACGAAGAGCATGAGCTGGACGTAGCTCAGTATATTTACGAATATGCACATCTCAGCCTGCCCTTCAGAAAGGTGCACGGCACGGATCAGGCGGGTCAGTCCCTCTGTAATCCGGAGATGATGAAAAAACTGGAACAGTATCTTGTGGAACGCATTCCGGAAGACACTGAAGATGAGAATGATGAAATGGAGTTTGTTAACAATTAATAATCAGAGCAATGCCTAATCCTAAAAGAAGACATTCGAAACA
This sequence comes from Bacteroidales bacterium UBA4181, assembly GCA_002380425.1. GTDB lineage: Bacteria > Bacteroidota > Bacteroidia > Bacteroidales > UBA4181 > UBA4181. The sequence goes on along the minus strand of DFUR01000105.1, from coordinate 50,554 downwards.
AAGACGGGATAAAAGAAGAACACATGACAAAGCCGTGGTTCCTACTTTGTCCAAGTGTTCGAACTGCAATGCAACCGTTCTCTATCACAGGGTTTGCCCTTCCTGTGGATACTACAGAGGGAAACTGGCTGTTGAAAAGAGTGCCACAGCATAAACCACGCTTTCTCCCATAAAAATCCCGAAAATGATGAGGATTGGCTTAGATGTCATGGGTGGCGACCACGCTCCGGAAGTAACTGTCCTGGGCGCCATTGCTTCCTTCAAGGAACTGGACCCGGGAACCAGACTGGTCCTGATAGGCGATCAAAAGGCCATTGAAGAGATCTGCCACAGGGAGAAGTTTGATTCCTCAAACTTCGAGATTGTGGATGCTCCCGAAACCATCGGAATGGGAGAACACCCGGCCAAAGCGTTTGCCCAAAAGACCAATTCCAGCATCCATGTGGGCTACCGGCTGCTGAGTCAGGGCCTCATTGACGGACTGGCCAGCGCTGGCAGTACCGGAGCTATGATGGTTGGAGCCATGTACACGGTCAAGCAGATTCCCGGCGTCCTCAGGCCTGCCATTGCCACATTCCCGCCCCGGCTTGACGGAGGGCTGAATGTGTTGCTCGATGTGGGACTCAACCCGGACTGCAAACCCGATGTGCTGTACCAGTACGGCATCCTCGGGTCCCTCTATGCTGAGTTTGTTCATGGCATTGAGAACCCCAGGGTTGCCTTGCTGAATATTGGAGAAGAGGAAGAAAAAGGTGATTTGCTCTCCAAATCAACCTATGCTCTGATGAAGGACACCACCGAATTCAACTTCGTCGGGAATGTCGAAGGCCGGGATTTGTTCGGCGACAAAGCGGATGTGATTGTCTGCGACGGCTTTGTCGGCAATGTAGTACTCAAGGAAGCTGAAGCCTTTTATTATCTGGTTCAGAAACTGGGGCTACATCACAGCTACTTTGACAAAATCAACCCCGACAACCACGGAGGCACCCCCATTCTGGGCATCAATGCGAATGTGATTGTGGGACACGGGTCCTCAGGCCCCGGTGCCATCAAGACTATGATTCTGCTGACTGAGAAAGTGGTCCACGCAGATCTTCCGATGCATATCAAGAAATCCTTTTCCGTAAATAATGAGCAAAATTAGAGCCGCTATCACCGGGATTGAGGCCTTTCTGCCTGACTATATCCTGAACAACCATGAACTCAGCACCATGGTGGATACTTCGGATGAATGGATTACCCAAAGAGTTGGCATCAAGGAACGAAGAATTCTTAAGGAAGAAGGCAAGGCGACCTCCTACATGATGGCCGAGGCTGCCCGAAAACTGCTCCAGAAAACAGGCACCAACCCCGATGACATCGACTTGGTGATTGCCGCAACCACCACGGCTGACATGGTTTTCCCGGCGACGGCCTGCTTGGTTGCCCACGAACTGGGCATCCGCAATGCCTGGGGATACGACCTGCTGGCAGCGTGCTCCGGTTTCGTTTTTGCGCTCGAAACGGTGAACAACTTCATCCTCGGCGGAAACTACAAAAAAATTCTACTGCTTGCCGGGGACAAAATGTCTTCCATCGTCAACTATCAGGACCGGAACACCTGTCCGCTGTTCGGCGATGCTGCCACGGCCCTGCTTATTGAACCCACCACAGAAGAATGCGGGGTGATGGACCACATTTGCCACATTGACGGCTCCGGTAAGGATGTTCTGTTCATGAAAGCAGGCGGCTCCCTCCATCCGGCCAGCCACGAAACTGTGGACAACCGTTGGCACTACGTGTATCAGGAAGGCAAGACGGTTTTCAAGGCTGCAGTGTCGCGCATGGCTGACGTTACAGAGGAGATTATGAAACGTAACCAGCTCACTGCTGATGACCTTGCCTGGCTGGTACCTCATCAGGCCAACCTGAGAATCATCGATGCCACCGGTCAGAGAGCCGGATTGACTCCGGACAAGGTGGCCATCAATATTGACCGTTACGGAAATACCACCGCAGCAACCATACCTCTGTGTCTCTGGGAACTGGAGCACAAACTTCGGAAAGGGGACAATCTGGTCCTGGTTGCCTTTGGCGGAGGTTTTACCTGGGGCGCCATCTACCTGAAGTGGGCATACGACCCCAAATAACCCATCCCTCCTCAGGATTTGAACACAAACTGCACCCGGACCTCCGTCCGGGTGTTTTTATCTGACAACCCTTCAGTTGCAGACTGCCCCCTGCCCGGCCAGAACGTTCGGGAACATTTAAAGCGCAACGAGGCTTTCCGTGACATACTCCAGTATACCTGGATATAGACACGTACCCCTCTGTCAAAAAAAGCCGGGACCGTGAACTGATACAACAAATCCTGTTCATAGGCATAGATGCGGGCATCGTAATCCCGGGTATCAAAAAAAGCCAAACGAAGCGAGCCCTGTAACGGCATGCCGGAACGACCTGCCCGCAGGTCCTGACCCAGATATACGCCCCGGGAGGATCCGGGTGGTTTTTTGACCAGCTTGCCCTCGAGGCGCAACTGATATCGAAAAAACGGAGAGAGTTCCCGCTCCAGATCCAGCCGCAACGATGATTGTACCACTTCACCCGGTATGCCAGAGAACTCCCGGACCTTTCGTTCCTCCCGCCACTGTATCCCCAAACGGTCGCTCTGACGGCTCGAAAACTCTGCTCTAAGCAGTATTTCATACCCACCAGACGGGGACGAGACAGTACTCCTTGCGCGGGGGAAAGCAAACATATCGGCAGAGGCCTTCATCCACCACCTGCGACCAAGAGGGAATTCAAATCCCAGCAGGAAACCCCGCTCGTTGGACAGAGTGGTCCCTTGTGTGAATGTGTTCCCGTAGGGCGCATAGTAGTCTGGCGAAAAACTCCGGCTCAGCAAGGTTGCATGGGCACTCCCACCCAACCGAACCTGTACGCCCTGTAACCAGGCACAGGCTCCACCCCGGGCGAGGGCATAAGCTCCAAAGAGCCACCAGCGCCCGCAAAGAAGTGTATAGGACAGGGATGCCTGGACACACCCGGAACCCGAAAATTCGTATCGCTGATACTCCTTCTCCCCGGGGAGGAAAGGAGCCCCATAGCGGGTACCGAGCCCGGTGAGTGAAAGGCGCAGAACCTCTCCCGACCGTGTAAGGTTGATGCCCGTATTGTATTCCCTCAGCGCACCCCGGTGTTCTAAATCGCCGGGGGTGGCATGAACCCCTGTAGTGATCAGGGTGCGGACTCCCAGGCGAGGGGGACCCGGACCGGTGGAATCAGCCTCCATGGAAGCATCCCTGGAGGTGGCGGAGACAAACAGGGTTCCTTGCCAGGGACCGTTCTGCCATACGGCTCCCAAACCACGAAAATGGCCCTGGCCCGAAGCTCCGGTGTAGCCACGCAGACCTCCGGAAGACCTTGCCGGGCGGGAAATCATCATGGATCTTGCGGAATAACCCGAAGCTCCCAGAACCAGACCGTACCCAAAATCGGCCTTAAAATCACCCACAACCCACTTCTGAAGCCAACCACGTCCCTGGCAGAGCAAATAACCCGAGTAAGCATCAAATCCTTTTCGGTTGGAACCGCTGAAGAACTCCTCTCCCGGGTCCTTCGAGGCCAACCAACCCAGGGTTAGCCCGGACTGTCCCTGATACTGGTATCTGAGCGAAATTTTGTCCCTGCTGCCCAGTACTGGTGTTTTTGTGTTACTCCGGCTTCCTCCCTGCAAGGCTCGATGGTAGGAGGAGATGGCCCTATGACGGGATCCCACGGGACGTGCCATGGCTGCTGAGTCACACAAAACCACAAAGGGCATGAGCGTCCGCATCAGGGCAGTACTGAATCCCGGGAGATAGGCCAGTTCATACACCGAAACGGGAGGACCGTGCACCCGGATATAATCACACAGTACCGAAATCTGAAAGGGGGACAGCCAAAACAAACGGTTCAGTTCCAAAGGCTCTGGTACGGAAAGGCACACGGGGCGTTGGACCAAATCGTCCAACCGCTCGGAAACGTCCTCTACCGCACCCTCGCGGATATCTCCGTCTGTGAGGAAATCCACAATATCAGCATCACTCCCGGGCCAGGCTCCGGGAACAGGTTCAGCCACCAGGCAGACACCGGGAACCAAAGTGAGACACAGCACTAGAACAGCTTGGTGCGTACGCACAAGTCCGGAGAAAAGAGCCCTTCGCCATTCCTTATGAGTTACGGTCGCTGCCATGTCAGAGAAGTTGCAGGCGTAAACCCAAGGACCTGATGCCAAAAAAAGGAAAAGTCTATCAGAAAACTTCTGTAGCGGAATCCGAATCCTGCAGAGAAGCGTCGAACCGACCCCAAGGAACATCCTGCCCGGAATACCCATAAGGACACCGGGGTGTATTCCAGCCCAGCCATCCAGACCGGGGGGAACTCGACATCCTTAAAACACTCCGCTACGAGAAACAAATCGGGCTCAATGCGCAAACCGCCCCCGAGCCTCATCCCGGAAGGCACCCGGTAAGGATGGTTCCTGTCTTTGCAGGCACCGGTGATGTTCAGCAAACACAGACCAAGGGAAACATTGGGGCTCAGCATCCCAAGGACACCTACGGATCCGGACACGGCATCCGGATGACGGCTGGCAAACGCTACATACCTCCTGTGCCACCCCATGGACACCCCCAACGACCACCCAGCAGCAAGGGTCCTGGCAAGAGAAACCCGCAACTCCGTTTCATGATAGGAGGTGTATCCAAAATAGCGAAGACCAGATGAAACAAGGGTTTTTTTTACAGGATATACCACGCCCAGAGTCTTTAGGGATAGTTCGCGGATTCCGAAGGGAATATGCTGGCTGAAGGTGACCGAACAATGGTGCTGAAGGACAATGGCCGAAGGATTGTTCCACAGAGCCGAGGGATCGGTGAGCACTACCGAGGCTCCCCCCAGAGCCGCTGCTCGGGCACCCACACTCTCTCCGGCAAGAACCGGAGCTACCCCACCTATGGCAACCAGTAACAATATTAAGGCAGATGGCCTTATCAGAAGATTTCTCCAACACATCATATTTGCCATTTTAATATGGCAAATATAGTTTATTGTTTCAAAAAAAATTACTGGCTAACGACGATCCCTGAAAAATTTCTGCAACATCCCTGCGCTCTCCTCAGCAAGCACTCCCGTGGTGACCTCGGTGAGTGGATGCAGCAGGGAGGAAGCCAGCAGCGAATAGCCTCTTTTGGGATCAGCAGCTCCATACACCAGTCGGCCCAGCTGGGCCCAGTACAAGGCTCCGGCACACATAGGACAAGGTTCCAAGGTAACGTAGAGGGTACACTCCGACAGAAATTTTCCACCCAGTGCTGCACTTGCAGCGGTAATCGCCTGCATCTCAGCATGGGCCGTAACATCACAGAGGGTCTCGGTAAGATTGTGGGCACGGGCCAGAATCCGGTTAGCGCACACAATCACCGCCCCTACCGGCACTTCTCCGGCATCAGAGGCTCGTTGCGCTTCGCGAAGGGCTTCGCGCATAAAACGAACATCATCCATTATTGCATCTTGTCGGATAGCAGCCGCATCTCAATCCACGGGGCTACTGAATCGTACAAAATATTGTAAACCGCCTCGGCGATAGGCATCTCTATGGCATGACGCTTGTTGATTTCGTGCAGGCAGGCTGAGGCGTAATACCCTTCGGCCACCATATTCATCTCAGTCCTGGCCGAAAGGGTAGAATAACCTTTGCCAATCATGGTCCCAAACATTCGGTTGCGGCTAAACTGAGAATAGCCGGTAACAAGCAGGTCACCCAGATACACGGAATTAGACTGCTCCCGCTCGTGAGGTTTGGTCTTATCAATAAACAGTTTCATCTCCCGGAACGCATTGGCCAGAAGCACTGCCTGAAAATTATCGCCATAGCCCAGACCATGACAGATACCTGCAGCCAGAGAGTAAATATTCTTCAATACACCGGCATACTCCACCCCGTAGATATCGTCCGAGAAGATGGTGCGGACATACCGGCAACTCAACAACCGGGAGATGGTCTCGCCATCCTGGCGATGCTTGCTGACCACAGTCAGATAGGACAAACGCTCCAGAGCAATTTCCTCGGCATGGCAAGGTCCCGAGATCACCCCGAGATTGTCTTGAGGCACTCCGAAGGTGCGGTGAAAATACTCGGTAACCGTCATATTGTCACCAGGTATGATGCCCTTGATGGCCGAAAGCACAAATTTGCCTTCGAGGCTCCCGGTGAGGGGCGCGAAAACATCCCGAAGAAATGCAGAAGGAACCGCCAGAATAAGCACATCATTCTGAGCAACAATCTCATTGATGTCCGAGAAAAAAGAAATCCTGTCGGCCTGAAAACGGACAGAACTCAGATAGCGGGGATTGGATCCGTTGGCCCGGATAAAGTCAATGGTTTCGGGGTTCCGGACAAACCAACTGACGTTACAGGTATTGTTAAGCAGTATCTTCATCAGGGCCGTTGCCCAGCAACCGCTGCCAATGACCGCCACACGAGGTCCTTCCTGAATCATAAGCCACTGTTTTCAAGCCAGCGCTTCACCTCATCAGCAGAGGGGTTCGGCAGTCCCAGCTTATTCTTCTTGTTGAATCCGCACAAATCGTTGAACAATTTACCGGCACTCCACCGGGGCAGGGTTTCGGCAGTAATCCCCATTTTCAGGAGGACTTCACCCCAGGAGCGCGGAATCCCCCACGGTTCAAAATCAGATGGGTCGTCTGCCCGGAGGGGCTTTTCGGGCTTCATCTGAGGGAAGAACAGCACATCCTGGATGGAAGTCTGGCCGGTCATGAACATCACCAACCGGTCCACTCCGATGCCCATACCCGAAGTTGGTGGCATTCCATACTCCAAAGCCCGGATAAAATCCTGATCAATAAACATGGCCTCATCATCCCCCTTTTCACTCAACCGGAGCTGGTCCTGGAACCGCTCCAACTGGTCAATGGGGTCGTTCAGTTCCGAGTAAGCATTGCACAACTCCTTGCCGTTCACAAAGAGCTCAAAACGCTCGGTCAGACCGGGGTGTTCGCGGTGCTTCTTGGTCAATGGGGACATCTCCTCGGGATAATCCATCACAAAGGTTGGTTGCACAAAGTGATGTTCACAGGTGGCACCGAAGATGGCGTCAATCAGTTTTCCCTTACCCATGGTCGGGTCCACAGGAATACCGAGCCTGCCGCACTCATTGCGGAGTTCGGCCTCCTGTAGCCCGGTGATATCAACGCCCGCGTACTCCCGGATGGCATCGGTCATCCGAACCCTGCGAAAGGGCCGGCAGAAGTCAATGACATTCTGATCCCAGGTCACCTGGGTGTGTCCGTGAAGTTCCAGGGCCACTTTCTCAATCATTTCCTCAGTGAAATCCATCATCCAGAGGTAGTCCTTATAGGCCACGTAGATTTCCATCACCGTGAATTCCGGGTTGTGGGTCCTGTCCATGCCCTCATTCCGGAAATTGCGCGAGAACTCAAAAACCCCGTCGTAACCGCCCACGATCAGGCGTTTGAGGTAGAGTTCATTAGCAATACGCAAGTACAGGGGGATATCCAGTGCATTGTGGTGGGTCACAAAGGGACGGGCGGCCGCACCTCCGGGAATGGGCTGCAGAACAGGTGTTTCCACCTCCAGATAGCCTCTGGAATTGAAGAACGCCCGCATGGTATTGATGACACGGGTGCGTTGCAGAAACAACTCCCGCACACGAGGATTCACAACCAGATCAACATATCGCTGACGATATCTTTGCTCCGGATCAGTAAAGGCATCAAACAACTTACCATCCTTCTCCTTCACCACCGGGAGCACCCTGAGGGATTTGCTGAGAACCGTGAGTTTCTGCACGTGGACAGAGGTCTCACCCATCTGGGTGACAAACACAAAACCTTCCACACCAATAAAATCCCCAATGTCCAGAAGCTTTTTGAAGACCGTTTGATACAGTGTTTTATCCTCCCCGGGACACAGATCATCGCGTTTGAGATACAACTGAATTCTCCCGGTGCTGTCCTGTAACTCGGCAAATGAGGCACTACCCATAATCCTGCGGGTCATAATCCGGCCCGCCAGACGTACCACCGGCATAGGGTTCTGCTCCGCATGAAACTGCTCCAGGATATGCCGGGCTGACACGTTCACATCAAAGGCAGCAGCGGGGTATGGCTCAATACCCAAATGGCGCAGCTCTGAGAGAGAATTGCGCCTGATAATCTCTTGTTCGCTTAAATCCTGAACACTCATAGAATAAATTTAGAGCAAAGTTACACCTATTTGCCAAAAAGCCCTGAAAGGGCTTACGAAATCACCCGGGTAGTTCCGAGGACCTGAAGAATCTTGTCTGAAATGGCTGCAGGGGGGAGCATGGCTCCATTGGCATCAGCACAGTCAATGCGCACAAACCCGGGGCTCCCCGCGAGGGAGCTGTACACCTGTTGCACCTGTCGCTGAAAATCCAGATCTGCCTCATGAATATCCTGCTTCCCCATGAGATAATCCCGGTCCACACCCTGCCTGGTTTCTGCGAGTTTCCCGGCAGTAAACCGGAAAGGAACGTCCAGAAACAAAGTGGCATCGGGAACAGGTAACCCGTGATACCCAAATTCAAGGTCAAGAATCCACCGGCATAAATCCTCGCGCTGCCCGGCAGGGAGTTTGGCACATTGATAGGCAATATTGGAGTACACATAACGGTCCAGCAGCACCACCCCCTCATCCATGAGCCACTGTTGCAGCACAGGCTTGAAGTCCAGACGGTCTCCGGCGTAAATCAGAGCCACCAGATAGGGATTGACGGTATGAATGTCTCCCAGTTCTCCGCGAAGGAAACGGCTCACCAGCGCTCCATACACGGGAGCATCCGTTCTGGGGAAGTGCACATAACGGCACACTTTCCCCAGACGGGAGAAATAATCCCTGAGCCACTCAATCTGGGTGGACTTGCCTGCTCCGTCGAGGCCTTCGATGACAACAAGCGGCATGCGGCTACTTTCCTTTCAGGAAGGAGAGCACCTGGGCTGCAACCTGCGCACCAGTAAAGCCCAGCTTTTCATCAAGCACCTTATAGGGGGCCGAGAAGCCGAAACTTTCCATACCAAAAACCTTACCCTGCGCTCCAACCAAACCCTGAAGGGTAACGGGGAGCCCGGCAGTCACCCCCATTACAGGGATTCCGGAAGGCAACACAGAATCACGGTAGGCGGCGGGCTGGTTGCGGAACAACCCCTCGGAAATGGCATTCACCACCCGGATTTTCATAGCCTTGTCGGCAGAGAGCTTTTCAGCGCCCTCGATGCAGGTGGCAACTTCCGAACCATTGGCGACCAGAATCACATCGGGTTTGTCCCCGTTCTGCCATGCCACATAAGCTCCCTTCTCGCTCTGCAGGGCATCCTGGAAGCGGGAGCTGCCCACAACGGGGATGTCCTTGATGTTCTGGCGGGACAGAATCAGTGCCGTGGGAGTGCTGGTATTCTCCATCGCCATCTTCCAGGCAACGGTAGTTTCGGTGGCATCAGCGGGACGCAGAACCAGTACGGAATTCTGGCCATGATGGTTCTTAAGGTGTTCCATAAGGCGAATCTGGGCTTCCTGCTCTACCGGCTGGTGGGTAGGACCGTCTTCGCCAACCCGGAAGGCGTCGTGCGACCAGATAAACTTCACAGGAAGGCCCTGAAGGGCTGCCAGCCGAACAGCTGGCTTCATATAGTCAGAGAACACGAAGAAAGTGGCGCAGGCGGGGATCACCCCTCCGTGCAGAGCCATCCCGTTGCAGACACAGGCCATGGTCAGTTCGCAAACGCCGGCCTGCAAGAAAGCACCGGAGAAATCATCCCGGGTAAAAGCGGTTGTGTTTTTAAGAAACCCATCGGTCTTGTCACTATTGGACAAGTCAGCAGAGGAAACAATCATGTTCTCCACGTTCTTTGCCAGATGGGCTAACACAGCGGCTGATGCAGCGCGGGTAGCAACGCCCTCTTTCTGAGCGATGGAAGCCCAGTCCACTGCCGGAGCTGCCTTGCTGAAGAACGTGGCAAATTTTGCGGCCAGTTGAGGATTCCGGGATGCCCATTCTGCCTGCAGTTGTTTACGGGCCGCAGCCTGACGGATTTTATGCTGCCGGACGCTGGCATAATACAACTCCACATCTTCAAAAATCTGGAAGGGATCCTTGGGGTCTCCACCCAGATTTTCAATGGTTTTCTCAAACGAAGCACCAGCCTCACCCAAGGGCATCCCATGAGTGGCGCACTGGCGCTCAAAACTGTCACCCGAAGCAGTCAGTGCACCCTTGCCCATCACGGTCTTCCCGATAATCAGCGTGGGTTTCCCTTCCACTTCCTGGGCTTTCCTAAGGGCCTTGGTGATGGCCTGGGCATCATTCCCGTCAATAGTCATCACCTCCCAACCCCATGCCTGATATTTTTTGGCTGTATCTTCGGAAGTTACCGCAGAGGTAGTGGTGGAGAGCTGAATATCGTTGGAATCGTAAAACATGATCAGATTGTCCAGTCCAAGATGTCCGGCAAGGCGGCCTGCGCCCTGGGAGATCTCTTCCTGCACCCCGCCATCGGAAATAAAGGCGTAGATTTTGTGACTCATCCACTTCCCGAAACGGGCTTCCAGGAACTTCTCAGCAATGGCAGCACCTACAGCCATAGTGTGTCCCTGTCCCAGGGGTCCGGAAGTGTTCTCCACCCCCCGGAGCACATCCACCTCAGGATGTCCGGGAGTAGGGCTGCCCCATTGACGAAACTGTTTGAGATCTTCCAGAGAGAAAGTGCCACAAAGAGCCAGCTGTGCATAAAGCATGGGAGACATATGTCCGGGATCGAGAAAGAAACGGTCACGGTTCACCCACCCCATATCCGAGGGGTCGTAATTGAGAAACTCCGAGTACAGGATGCTGATAAAATCCGCGCCACCCATGGCACCTCCGGGGTGTCCCGATTTGGCTTTTTCGACCATTGCTGCCGCCAGAATCCTGACATTGTCTGCGGCCCTGCTGATAACTGTCTTGTTCATATAAACTTGTATTGATCAGGTTGATGATTTCTTAACAAAGCGACGAAATTACGAACGAATTTCCATAAAGTTACGCCAATTCCCAAAAAATCCTGGCTGAGCGGAAAAACAATCTCACCATTTATGCTTAATTTCGTAAGCCACAAAAAAACCAATAAAACTGATTTACAATGACTATCAGGCAATTATCCATCTTCCTGGAAAACAAGTCGGGCAGGCTCACCGAAGTTCTGGAAACCCTGGGCAATGAGAAAATCAACATCACAGCCCTCTCCATCGCCGACACATCCGAATACGGCATCCTGCGCCTTATTGTTTCTGACCCTACCAAGGCGCACCAACTGCTCAAGAAGAAGTCATTCTCGGTGAATCTCAACGAAGTAATCTCTCTTTGGGTGTCGCCCGAAGCCGGTTCTTACGCCAAGGTCCTGAAATGCTTCTCTGAAGACGGGCTGAGCATTGAGTACATGTACGCATTCTGCCTCGGAGACAAATCCGTGCTGGTACTGCGCACCGACAACCGTCCCAAAGCGTTCGAAACCATCAAAAAATACGATCTCAAAGTGATCCGCGAAGCGGACCTCAAACATCTATAAAACAACACCATGATCTGGAATGAAACATTTGAGTGCATGAGCCGCGAGGAGATGCGCCGCTGTCAGAATGCACGTCTGAGTGATATGATTGAAAGGGTGTACCACACGGTACCCTTTTACCGTCAAAAGATGCAGAAACTTAACCTGAGTCCCGAAGATATCCGGACGACGCAGGATTTGGTCAAACTCCCGTTCACATCCAAGAATGACCTCAGGGACAACTATCCCTTTGGTTTGTTTGCCACCCCTATGAGTGAGATTGTCCGGGTACATGCCTCCAGCGGTACCACAGGAAAGCCCACGACCGTGGGCTACACCCGGCACGACCTCCAGATTTGGAGCGAGGTGGTGGCCCGGTGCTTCGCTATGTGCGGCATCAACCGCCACGACATTGTACACATTGCCTACGGATACGGATTGTTCACCGGAGGGCTCGGAGCCCATTACGGTGCGGAAAAAATGGGGTGTACGGTTATCCCCATCTCGGGTGGCAACACCCGGAGGCAGTTGCAGATTATGAGTGACTTCGGGGCCACTGTTCTGGCTTGCACCCCTTCGTACGCGCTACATCTGGCCGATGCCATGAGTGAACATGGTTATTCGCTGAAGGATCTCAAACTCCGCATCGGAGTTTTCGGAGCGGAGCCCTGGACAGACAACATGCGGCATGAGATTGAGGCCAAATTGGGCATCCAGGCACACGACATCTACGGTCTGAGCGAAATCATGGGTCCGGGCGTTGCCAATGACTGTGATTTTAAGAACGGCCTGCACATCCATGAAGACCACTTCTTCCCGGAGATTGTGCACCCCAAAACCGGAGAACCGCTTCCGGAAGGCAGTGAAGGAGAGTTGGTGTTCACCACCATTACCAAGGAAGGCATTCCCCTGATCAGATACAACACACGGGACTTGTCCACGCTGAACTACGAACCCTGCCCCTGCGGCCGCACACTGGTCAGGATGAAGAAAATCACAGGACGCAGCGATGACATGCTCATCATCCGGGGTGTGAATCTGTTCCCGTCACAGATTGAGCATGTACTGCTGGAACTTAAGGAAACCAGCCCCCATTATCTGCTGATTGTGGACCGCGAAAACAACCTGGACACTCTGGAACTGAAAGTGGAAGTGGACCGAAGCTATTTCACCGACCGCATCAGCGAACTTCAGGCCCTTTCAAAAAGGATACAGCACGCCCTGAACAGCAACCTTGGGCTCAACATTAAAGTCACCCTTGTAGAACCCAAGACCCTGGAAAGGAGCGAAGGCAAAGCCAAACGGGTGATTGACCGCAGAAAGATGTAGGAGGCCGGCGGGTCTTATTTCAAAAGGTCCGCCAGCACTTTCTCCAGTTCAGACGCTGAAATGGGATAGTAGAGCACCTTGCCCTCGGGGTCAAACAGGATGGCAAAAGGGATGGTGTTGATGTCGTATAGCTCAACTACCTCACTTTGCCAGAACTTCACATCTGACATTTGAGGCCAGGTGAGTTTGTCATCCCGGATGCCCTTGAGCCAGGCGGCACGTTCCCGATCGAGAGACACGCCCACAATCTCAAAGTTTCTGGAGCGGTACTTGTTGTACAGAGCAACCAGCGTGGGATTGGCAGCCCTGCAGGGAGCGCACCAGGCTGCCCAGACATCCATGAGCACATATTTACCCTTGCCCACGTAGTCGGACAACTTAACAGGATTGCCCGTGGTATCACTCATCGCAAAGTCCGTAAACTGAGCTCCGACAACCGTCCGCATCTTCATATCCAGATACTCCCGGACACGCAAAGTATGCCTGGAGTCCTTGATTTCGGGAGCGAACTGATCCACAATGGGTTTAAGTTCATTTAGAGGAAGCTCCCTCAAAAGAGTATGGTTCAGCAGGAAGGGGCTGACCACCGAATTGTTGTGGGTGCGAAAAAAGTCCAACATACTCTTCCTCAAATCTTTATTGATATTGTCTATCCCTGCATACACCGAATCGCGCTGGCTATCTGTCAGGGGGACGGTCGCTTCGGACAGGCTGGCACGAGCAGCCTGAATCCGCTCCATATAGGGTTCCATCCCCTCAAAAAAGGAAGTGAACAGATCGTGAGAAGCCGAACCGCGGACCTCTGCCTGCGAAAGGCTGTCTATGCTGCAATCCACAGTGATGCGGGAATTTTCAAGAAACAGCTCCACCGGTCCGTTGTTCCCGATATACACCAGGTAAAAATCAGGGAACTGCACCTTACCGCGGAGTACAAACTCATTTCCTTTGACCACGGTGGAATCCACAAACCTGGGAACATTGTCGTCCAGCATGGCGATCCGCACTCGTTGTCCATCCACATTTTCCCCCTCAATCCTGAACCGGACCTTAAAGGACGGTTCAGAAGAACAGGAGAAAAGAACCAGCAATACTGCAAACGGCAACCACAACAACTTTTTCATACAAATCAATATCAGTGAACACTCCCTGCAAACGTACACAAAGTTTTCACAATGTGAACAAGCCCCATACAGAAACTCACCACATCAAGTCGGCCACCACAAGCAGGGCAAAAGCAACGCTGGCCAGGCCGTTGAACCTAAAAAAAGCAGCGTCAATGCGTTCAGGGTGCTCCGAAGTGATGCGGGTGTGCTGATAGCCCAGCAATGCCGTGAAGGACAGCACACCAAACCAGAACCATATTCCCCAGGAGTGCCAGAATCCAATGGAGCAGACCGATAACGCAGCGAATACGTGCAGAAATATCGAGACCCCCCGGGCACGACTCCAGCCCAGCAGGGCAGGAACAGAGTGAAGTCCCTGCTGCCGGTCAAAAGCAATATCCTGGAGGGCATAGAGAATATCAAAACCCGACCCCCAGAAAAATACCGTCACTGCCAACAGGAAAGGAACCGGATGCAGGGTGCCGGTAGCGGCCATAAACGCACCCGCCGGAGCCATCCCCATGGCCACTCCAAGCACAAAATGACAACTGGCAGAAAATCTTTTCACGTAACTGTACCCGAGCAACACAAACAAGGCAACGGGAGACAGGGCAAACACAAGGGGGTTGAGGAACCATGCCGTAACGGAAAATGCAAGGGCATTCGCTACTACAAACGCCAGGGCACGCGTAGGATGGATCTCACCCGAAGGAATCTCCCGGTTTTGGGTTCTGGGGTTGCGCACATCAAAACGGCGGTCAGCATACCGGTTGAACCCCATTGCGGCATTCCGGGCGAAGACCATACACAACAATACTTTCACAAACATTCCCCAATCCCAGGAAACCCCGCAGGCCTTCACCGCAAAAACGAAGGAGATCAGGGCAAAAGGCAGCGCGAATAGCGTATGGGCGAAACGCACCAGAGAAAAATACCGGGCAACAGAAGTCAGCATAACTGCAGCATCAACAATCTTAGAGCA
Organism: Bacteroidales bacterium UBA4181; assembly: GCA_002380425.1. GTDB lineage: Bacteria > Bacteroidota > Bacteroidia > Bacteroidales > UBA4181 > UBA4181. Next base: position 35,533 of record DFUR01000105.1, on the reverse strand, counting down.
AAGAAACAAGATTCCCCGTCAATAAAAAACTTTCCCGTTTGTTTATATCCCACATCGCAGCAAAGCCCCGGAGGCACCTCATACCTCCGGGGCGAAAAACTGTCGGGCTAGAATCCCTTAGGGCAGGGACAGCACACAGGGCCACTTGTAATCCCTGACAGTGCCATCGCTGTGGTAGAAACGCACATAGAGGATATACACTCCAACAGGCATAAGGGCACCACTGTCATTCTTGCCGTCCCAGGTGAGCGCTCCCTCCACCGGCACATCCTGATGCTGCACCAGCCACCGTACCCGCTGTCCCACGGTGTTGAACAGGGCCGATTCGAGCTTGTACCCTGGCTTGTCGCAACGCCAGAAAGCTTCCAGCTGATCCTGATAGCCATCCTGATTGGGTGAAAACACATCCGAAGCCATGGAGAACACAAAACGTCGTTCTTCACCTGGTTCATCAGGTGATTCCGGCGTATGGGAATTCCGGCGTCCCGGAGTGCCTCCGCTCAGGTCAGCAGAGGCCAGCCAGTTGGAGGCTACCGATGGCTGAGCCTGAGGGTTCTTCTGTTCCAGAGACCAGCCGCCATCGGACTTGGCGGCACTTCCATACCAGGACTTGGCGTAAGTAACAGCCGAGATCACGGTACCTGCAGCATCCTTCAGGACCAGGGCCTGACCATCGTTGGTAAGGCTGGTCTTAGATGTGAACAGTGCCAGCGTCTGACCAAAGGGCGAGAGTTGTTCCACCGCATCGGCATGCGCCAACAGCAGGTAGCCGCCAGGCTGGATAGAACAGGCCGGGAACACTTTAACTGTGGTTCCCATGCTAAAAGTCCATGCCTGAAGCCGGATCACCGTATCTGTCCTGTTGTACAACTCCACGTATTCGAAGGCGGGCAACCCGGTAACAGGATCAGGGTCTGCCATGATTTCGTTTATAACCACATCATAAGCCGATGCATTCTGTGGTTCGTCCGGGTCATCGGGAATCACCTCAGTCCATGAGTTGGCCACGCCGGGGGTTCCACCTGAAGGATGCTCACAGGAATGCCACAGGGACAATTCCGGGCTCTCCAGAGAATCACGCTCCACAGACCAGCCTCCGTTCTTACGGGCGGTCACCGTGTGCAGTCGAGCTTCGTACGTCACCCTGTCAACAGTATCCCCGGAAGAATGTAGCAATGCCAGCGGGCAGGACTCATTGGCAATGCTGTAAGTATTGGTGAACAGGCCCACTTTGCGGATGCTGTCGGGGAACGAGCCAACCCCATCCACATGAGTCAGCACAAGATACTGACCCGCTGGAAGAACCAGAGAGGGAAGGGTCTTGGTCACCGAACCGGACTGGAATACCCAACCGTTGAGGGGAATGTCCCGCCCGGAACGGTTAAAGAGCTCCACATACTCGTAGGCGGGCTGGCCCACGACAGGATCGGGATCAGCCATGACTTCGGAGATGAGAATATCACCCCTCTGAGGCTGATAATCGGGAATCTGTGGAACATAGATCCGTTCAACCAGTAAGGCATCCCTGGACGTCGCCGAGGTGTCCGGCCACGAACATACTTTTACCAACCCGGAGTACGGACCAACGGTGGTCACATCATCCACACATTGTCCTTCATAAGTGAATGATCCCGTCTGCTGATAATCGGCAAAAAGGAACCATTCCCCTTCAGGGGTGCGCTCCACCCGGAAAGACACCCGGGACCCTGCTGCAAGACTGTTTGGAGTGGCAGCCAACAGGAGGGTATCGGCCGGTCCCGACTGCCTGAAGAGGCACAATTGCTTTTGGTCATGTCCCACCCGGACATAGTGCCCGTTGACAGGACCCGCCAGATCGGGAAGATCAGCATCCAGATAGATGCGCACATAATTTTCAGAGGAAGTTTCGGAGGAAAGCGTTACTGCAAACTCCCACACCCGGTCTTGTGCCGAAGCCACACAGGCGGCCCCCACCCCCAGGAAGGCCAGAAGATACTTGAACATGCTGCTTTTCATGGTAATTAGTTAATGTTAAAAAATAATTTATTTTTGTACTCAAATAATAGTGCGTACCCCACAAAGGTAATATGATTAATTTATTAAATCAATAGTACGATGAAAGTAGCGATTGTTGGCACGAGTGGAGCTGTAGGCCAGGAATTTCTTAAGGTTCTGGAGCAAAGGAATTTCCCTGTTGATGAGTTGGTGTTGTTCGGATCCTCCCGCAGTGCAGGATCAGTCTACCAGTTCCGGGGGAAGAGCTATACTGTCAAGGAAATCAAGCACAACGATGATTTCAAGGGGATTGACCTGGCACTTACTTCAGCGGGAGCCGGAGTTTCCCGCGAGTTTGAGCACACCATCACCCAATACGGAACTGTCATGATTGACAACTCCAGCGCTTTCCGTATGGATGCCGATGTCCCCCTGGTAGTCCCGGAGGTCAACGCTGAGGATTGCCGCATCCGCCCCCGGAATGTGATTGCCAATCCCAACTGCTCCACCATCATCATGTGCGTGGCCCTGAAACCCATTCAGGACCTCTCCCCCATCCGCCGCATTCATGCCGCCACCTATCAGGCCGCCAGCGGAGCCGGCGCAGCCGCCATGGAGGAACTCAAGACACAGATTCGTCAGGTGATGGACGGTGATCCGGTGACGATTGAAAAGTTCAAATACCAGTTGGCCTTCAACCTGATTCCCCAGATTGATGTGTTTACCGACAATGGTTACACCAAGGAAGAAATGAAGATGCACCACGAAACCCGCAAGATTTTCCATTCGGAAATGACTGTGAGTGCTTCCACCATCCGGGTGCCGGTTTTACGGGCACACTCCGAAGCTGTCTGGGTGGAGACGGAGCAGGCCTTGGATGCCGCCCGGGTGCGCGCAGCCATGGAGCAGGCCGAAGGACTTAAGGTTCAGGACGAACCGGCTTCCTCTGTCTATCCTATGCCTCTGTTTGTGGCTGATCAGGACGACGTATTCGTGGGCCGCATCCGCCAGGATCTGACCACACCTAACGGCATCCATTTCTGGTGCGTGGGGGATCAGATTCGCAAGGGAGCAGCCCTGAATGCCGTTCAGATTGCTGAATACATGTGCAAGAACCGATTGTTCTAGAACTTCGGCTGTGATGTCAAAAAAAAACCGCCTCCGGACCCGGAAGCGGTTTTTTTGTCTGCAAAGAGTTCTACGCCTTCCCTGCGCTACCCAGCACATTGACGATTTTGTGCTTGTATAGTTCCTTAAGGGAATCACGGGCAGGGCCCAGATACTTGCGGGGGTCAAACTCACCAGGTTTGTTGGCAAACACCTCACGTACTGCAGCAGTCATGGCCAGACGCCCATCGCTGTCAATATTGATTTTACACACTGCCGAAGCGGCAGCCCTGCGCAATTGCTCTTCGGGAATCCCGACAGCATCCTTAAGAGCACCTCCGTATTTGTTGATGGTGGCAACATATTCCTGGGGTACGGAAGAAGCGCCATGCAGCACGATAGCAAACCCAGGGATGCGGCGCTCGATCTCTTCGAGAATATCGAAACGAAGCGGGGGCGGCACCAGAACGCCCTCTGCATTGCGGGAGCACTGTTCAGGTTTGAATTTGTTTGCCCCATGGGAGGTGCCGATGGAAATGGCCAGAGAATCCACCCCGGTCTTGTTCACAAAATCCTCCACTTCTTCAGGACGGGTATAAGTGTGGTGCTCAGCGGAAACTTCATCTTCCACCCCGGCCAGCACTCCGAGTTCCCCTTCAACGGTCACATCGTGAGCATGCGCGTACTCCACCACCTTACGGGTCAGAGCTACATTCTCATCATAGGAGAAGTGGGAACCATCAATCATCACAGAGGAAAATCCAAAGTCAATGCAGGACTTGCAAAGCTCAAAAGAATCTCCATGATCCAGATGGAGTACCACCGGTACAGAGAATCCCAGTTCCTTGGCATATTCAACAGCTCCCTGAGCCATATAACGAAGCAAGGTTTGGTTGGCATACTTGCGGGCACCACTGGACACCTGAAGGATCACGGGCGACTTGGTTTCCACACAGGCCTGAATGATGGCCTGCATCTGCTCCATATTGTTAAAATTAAACGCAGGAATGGCATACTTACCGGCCATTGCGTTCCGGAATAGGTCTTTGGAATTAACCAGGCCCAGATCTTTGTAAGAAATCATTTTTATCAGTCTTTAAGGTTAGGTTCTTTCAATCAGGCGCCAAAGTTAATAAAAAACTCAATTTTTTATTACTTTTGCGGTGTTAAAGTACATACTTTGGGACGAATCATCGCTGTTGACTTCGGCAAAAAACGTACCGGAATTGCGGTTACCGATCCCCTGCAAATCATCGCAGGCGTTATGGGAACTTTTCCCACTCAGGAGGCGATACCGGTACTGCAGCAGTACACCAACCGCGAACAGGTGGACGAGATTGTGGTCGGACACCCAGCCATGCTGGACGGCTCCGAATCCCCCACGATGGAACTGATCACCCCGTTTGTCCGGAAGCTCACCCAGCTTATTCCCCAAATCCCTGTAGTCCTATACGATGAACGGTTTACTTCAAGAATCGCGTTCCGGAGTATGGTGGAAGGCGGGCTGAAGAAATCGCGTCGCAGCGACAAAGCCATGATTGATCAGGTGAGTTCGGTATTGCTTTTGCAGAGTTATCTGGAATGGAAAAAATCAAACAAGGAATAAGAAGTTATGTTGCAAGCTGAAATCATCACTGAAAAAGGAACCATGAAGGCATCCCTGTTTTCGCAGGATGCCCCCGGAACGGTTGAAAATTTTGTAAAACTTTCGAAATCAGGGTTCTACAACGGACTCACATTTCATAGGGTCATTCCGGATTTTGTCATTCAGGGGGGATGTCCTCTGGGTACCGGAACCGGAGGACCGGGGTACGCCATCAAATGCGAGACCCAGGGGAACAGTCAGTACCACGACCGTGGAGTGCTTTCCATGGCTCATGCCGGGAAGGACACCGGCGGTTCACAGTTTTTTATCTGTCACAACCGGACCAACACAGCCCATCTGGACCGCAGGCACACCTGCTTCGGAAAGGTGTTTGATGGCCTGGAGGTGATTGATGCCATCCGCCCCGGTGACAAGATTGTGCAAATCAATATCACGGAAGCATGATTCTCCCCATATACCTGTATGGCTGGCCTCTGTTGCGCAGGGTGTCAGAGGACATTCCTCCGGACAGTCCCTGGCTGAAGGATTTGATTGCAAATATGTTCGAGACCATGTACCACTCCGACGGGGTTGGTCTGGCGGCTCCTCAGATTGGGAAAAGCATCCGGCTGATTGTGATTGACGGACGCAGTCTTGCCGAGGATGATCCTTCGATGTCCGATTTTGTCAAGGTGCTCATCAACCCGCACATTTCCGAAAGAGGCACCGATACAGCTCTGGTCTCTGAGGGATGCCTGAGCCTTCCCGGTATCCGCGAAGAGGTCCGGCGGCCTGACTGGGTGCAGATGTCCTACTACGACGAACATCTGGTCTTTCACGATGATCGTTTCGAGGGCTACGCTGCCCGCATTGTGCAACACGAGTATGACCATCTGGAGGGAAAACTCTTCATAGACCACATCTCTCCCATCCGCCGCAAACTGCTCACCGGCAAACTCAACCAGATGATCCGGGGCAATGTTTCGGCAGACTATAAATTTGTATCTGTAAAAAAATAACAATGGAATTTGTTGAAGGTCAATATGAAATCCAGAGCTTGAAACTCACCGCTCTGGCTGAAAAATATGGTTCTCCACTGTATCTCTACGATACAGCCAACATGGAAAGGCAGTATCAAAGACTGATGAATGCCTTTCCGGGGGTACGGCTTCGGCTGAATTATGCCTGTAAGGCACTCACCAACATCAACATCCTGAAATTTTTCAATCAACTGGGTGCTGGTCTGGATGCCGTATCCATACAGGAAGTCCAGATCGGCCTCAAGGCTGGTTTTGCCGCTGAGAAGATTTCTTTCACCCCCAGCGGGATTCACCCCGAGGAAGCCTACCAGGCCGTAGGGCTCAAGGTTCCCGTAACGTTGGACAGCCTCTCGCTGCTGGAGAAGTTTGGAAAGAAGTACAGTTCATCAGTCCCTGTTTCCATCCGGATCAACCCCCATGTGATGGGAGGAGGTCACGCCAAGATTTCCACCGGACACAAGGGTTCAAAATTTGGCATCTCTTTTCAGCAATTGCCTCAGATTCTGGACCTGGTGAACCAATACCGCCTGCACGTCCGGGGACTTCACATGCACACCGGCTCGGATATTCTGGACATCAGTATCTTTTTGAAGAGCGCAGAAGTTCTGTTCGATGTTGCAGGCAGTTTCCCCCAACTGGAGTTTATCGACATGGGGAGCGGATTCAAGGTTCCTTACAAACCGGGAGATTACGAAACCGACATCGAGGAACTTGGGCGGCTGCTCTCCGAAAGGTTCAACCAATTTTGTGATCAGTACGGGAAAAACCTGACCCTGATCTTTGAACCCGGGAAATTCCTGGTGAGCACAGCCGGGTATTTCATCACCAGGGTGAATGTGATTAAGGAGACCCCGCTGACCGTATTTGCTGGCGTCAACAGCGGACAGAACCACCTGATCAGGCCTATGTTTTACGATGCGTACCATCACATCGTGAATATCTCCAATCCAGAAGGTGCCGTAAAACCATATTCTGTAGTGGGTTATATCTGCGAAACCGATACCTTTGCATGGGAACGGGAACTTCCGGAGGTGCGCGAGGGGGATTACCTGGTTTTCCTGAACGCGGGGGCCTACGGGTTCAGCATGGCTTCGAACTACAATTCCCGGTTGCGCCCCGCAGAAGTGATGATCCACAAGGGTAAGGACCTGCTGATCCGCGAAAGGGAAACGCTGGATAACCTGCTCCGCAACCAAATAGTCCACCAGTTTTAGATAATTTATCCCTTATGAGAACCTACTGTCACATTACCCGGACCGGGGCGGTTGCCCTGTTGATTTTGATTTGTTCTCTGAGTGTCTCTGCTCAGTTTCCTGGACGCTCTTCCTTGCAGATGACGGTTACCCCGGACCACTCCAACTGGGAATACCGGCGTGGGGAACAGGCTAAACTTCAGGTGGAGCTCTCCGATGAAGGCAAACCAGTCAAGGATGCCTACGTACGATTCCAGTTGATGGAAGACAAGATGCCGGTGTTTCGTACCGATTCGGTTCGGATCGTAAACGGCAAGGGCGTGATTGAGGTGGGAACTATGTACAAGCCGGGTTTTATCCGTTGCAATGTGAATGCCACGCTGACCGGAAAATTTGCCAGCAGCACCGTTACGCTGGGCTTTGACCCTCTGGCCATTGTGCCCACCACAACGCTGCCTGATGATTTCACAGCCTTCTGGGAACGGAACAAGCAGGAACTTGCCCGTATTCCGCTGGACCTTAAGATGGATCTGGTACCCGAAAGGTGCACCGATAAAGTGAATGTGTATCACGCCAGTGCCCGCAATATCGCGGGTCGCGTTTATGGCATGCTGTGTGTGCCCAAGGCCGAAGGAAAATATCCTGCCGTGCTGGTGGTTCCCGGTGCCGGTGCCCGCGCCTATCAAGGCGATGTCAAGATGGCCGAGAAAGGATTTATCACCTTTGAGATGGGCATCCATGGCGTTCCGGTGAACCTACCCGACGAACTGTACAACGCGCTCAGACAAGGGGCTCTGGACAATAGTGCCGGATATGCCGAATACAATCTGGACGACCGGGAAACTTACTATTACCGCAGAGTTTACATGGGCTGCGTGCGCTCGGTGGATATGCTCACTTCGCTCCCGCAATATGACGGGAAACATATCGCGGTTACCGGGGGCAGCCAGGGAGGAGGGTTGTCGCTGGTGACCGCCGGTCTGGACAACCGCATTCAGGCATTAGTGTGCTTTTTCCCTGCACTCTGCGATTTGACGGGTTACTTCTACGGCAGGGCCGGGGGTTGGCCGCATATGTTCGCTCCCAGTAAATGGCAGCGCCACTTCACCACAGCCAAGGTGAATACATCAAAATACTTCGATGCCGTCAATTTCGCGCGCGGAATCAAGGTTCCGGGCTTCTATTCCTGGGGCTTTAACGACGGAACCTGTCCCCCCACCTCCACCTATTCAGCCTATAATGTGGTTACTGCACCCAAGGAAATACATCCCCGGCCAGCCAACGGACATTCACGCTCCGGAGAGGACATCATTCTGGCGCAGGAATGGATTATGAAACAATTTGGCACGGGCACAAAAGAGGCCGGCACCGTCTCAGCACAAGAGTCCTGGCTAACCACACCCTGAACCAATCATGAGCAGGCGCTTATCTTTTGGCTCTAGCGTATGGCTATGCCTGACCTTCTGGCTGTTGACAGCCTGTTCTGACGGAGACGGGTCGCGGCTGACAATCCGCACCAGTCCGGTGCTTTCGGAGCAAGAGGATGCTCCTGTGGTGTTGTATTCCGTCCCTACTGTTACCATCACCTTCAACGAAGCGGTTGACCCGGCAGAAGTTGCGGCCGGGGCTCAGGTATTCAGAATGCTCTCAGGCGGCGGTCGGGAACTCATTCCGTGCCTGGTCACCCCGGTTCCGGACCATCCGGAACAATTCACGCTGAGCCTGCAAGATGAGGCAATCTTTCCCCCGGGAGAGGTGTATGAGATTTCTATTCCCGAAGGGCTTTCCTCCCAGGGAGGCACTGCTGTTTCCAACGGATTGCGCCGGTATTTTGCCACCGGCTATAATTTTGTCCCAGGCCCAACAGAAGTCGAGGGACTGCAAGGGTCCAGGATTTTCACTATTTGTATCAGCGATCTGCATCTGGGTGATTCCCGCAGTATCGCGCAGGGTTACGGATGGATGCAGGAGAACCGCGCCCGGCTCTCTGCCTTTCTGGATGCCGCAGGAAGCGCACCCAATGTCCGCGAAGTGGTACTGAACGGCGATATTCTGGAAGAGTGGGTTGCCCCGATGTCTGTACATCCCTTTGCCGGAGGCTCAGAGGTCAGTTTTCTGCAGGACGTGGTCCAGACCAATCAGGCCGTCACGGATATCCTCAAGAATATAATCTCCACAGAGCAAATCCGGGTGGTCTATATCCCCGGGAACCACGACATGCTGGTGAGTGAAGCTATCATGGAACAACTGTTTCCCGGAATCATTCAGGCAAGAGACGTTCGGGGATTGGGGGCGTACACCCCTGAAGACCTGCCCGAGGTCCTCATCGAGCACGGGCATCGATACGACTTCTTCAACGCCCCGGACCCGCTGTCGAACCGGGACCTGTCCACGCATCCGGATGCCATCCTGCCACCTGGCTTCTTTGTCTCCAGGATGGCCATCAGTTCACAGATGAACAAGAGTGCCTTCGCACCCCTGAAAGCTGCCGGACCTGCAGATAATTATCAGTACAATCTGTACCGGCAAGCCTGGTCGCTGATCATGAACAACATCCCTGTATCGGAGGACCCTTCTGAAAAAATCATTGTGACCGGCATAGACGGATACGCCGGCCCTTACGCCATCAACGATCTGGTTCCGCAAAGGAACCCGGCAAATGGGCGATGGGATGTAGTACTGTTCAAAGGGATTGAGGATACCTGGCCTCAGAGACAGAACGCCAACCTGGTTCGCATACCTACAGGGGTTCAGGATGCCATGATGTCCGGAGTGGACCACACTTATCTGGATGCACAAGCCGACAGACAGTTCTTCAGAAATTCCGGCACAGGACAAAGGGTGGTTATTTTTGGCCACAGCCACCAGCCCCTGATCCAGGCCGGGACCAATCTGCAGCAAAAGAAAACGGTCTATGCCAACAGCGGAACCTGGACAGACGGCGCGGCATCCCTGAACTTTGTGCTTGTCGCTCCGGGAAGGAAAACCGACTCGGCACCCCTGTTTGTAGTCCTGTACGAGTATCATCCGGACGGAACAGTTACCCGTGTAGGACAGGAAGTGCTGCTCAGATAATCTCTACATCCGACTTTCGGAGCCACCCCCTGGTTCCGTCCGGGATGCGGATCTCCAGCCACTCTCCTACCTCATCGTCAATGAGCACACGGGTTCCTTCGTGCAGAATGAACAGGTTGGTTCCCCCTTCGCCCGGGGCACTCTTGACCGTCACCACCGGAGAGAAAACAATCGCGGCATCGGTTGCTGTGATGTGTTTGTATTGAAACCATGCCCCCGTAAAAGTGGCAAGACTCATGAACAAGAAACAGAATCCGGCCCAGAACGAAAGATAGCGCAGCCTGCCCATCGGCCTGAAGAAAAAAGACAGAGCGGCCCCCAGAAAAAGGACAAACAAAACAACACTCAGCCAGGACCAGGCTGCGACACTCATCAAATCACGCACCTGGCGAGCCCAGACAATCAGGAACATCTCGGGTACAGGCTCAATGCGGTCATAAATCAGGGAACGGGACAACTCCAGATTGAACTGGATGGCCTCATCACGGGGTGCCAGACGGACGGCACGCTCGTAATTCAGAATAGCCCGGGGCAGGTTGTTGAGTTTAAAGTGGGCATTGCCCAGGTTGTAGTACAAAGATGCCGAACGATATCCGGAGTCAATGACAGCCTGATACAGAGTGGCTGCCTGACGAAACTCGTTGCGGGCATACATTTCATCTGCCTCGGCAACCGACAGAGACGGGGCTGAAAACAGACACCCGGGGAACAACCAAAGGAACAGGCACAATGGGAACGCTCTCATATCATTGCATTATTTGGTCAGTTCTTTTTGAATTCTGCTGATAAGGGATACAGCCCGGTCGTACACCTGGGGGAGATCCTGTCCGGCAACAGCAGGAGCATAACGGGCAAACTCCGCCGTGTCAATCAACACCACCCATTCCATCACCGCTTCCTCTGACACGCCCCGCTCACGAAGGGCCTGCATGGCAGCGTCCCGTGAAAGCTCGGAAACAGGAATATTCAGTTTATCTCCCAAATAACCCCACAGGGCCCGGGAAAGCTCTTCCAAAAAGCTCTCCCGCTGGTTTGCGTCCAGAAAGGAACGGGCCTTTTTTAATCTTCGGGCCGCAAATTTACTAGCATGCAAATGCTTGCGGAGCGTCTGGTCGGAGTATATCCGGATATATCTTCTGCGCCACCACAGGGCAGCGCCCGACAGCAGAGCAGGAATGAGGTACCAGAGCCAAAAAGCAATGCTGCCAAAGAAGAGATTCTCACCCCTCGATGCGGCATACTTGACGGTTTTGATGTACCGAATGTCCTTGCCCAGAAAACGGACATCTTCACGGTCCACGCCGCGCACAACTGCCGGGCCAGTTCCCTGGTCTTCACCCTTAGCGATATCAAGGGTAAAACCTTCTGATAAAAGTGTTTTATACTGACGTGCAGTAGGGTCGAAATAGGAAAAGGCAACCCCGGGAATGGAGTATGTACCACTGTGTCTGGGGATAATGAGGTACTCAAAGGTTTTGTACCCGGACACATCCGTTGCTCCTGCCTGGACGGTGGTCTTGGGGTCATAGACTTCAAAATCCGGAGGGAAACTGACAGCAGGGGCTTCGATAAGCCGGAGATTTCCCGAACCCGAAACGGTGAGTACAAACGTGAGGGCATCGTTGGTCCGGGCCTGCAATTTGTCCAGAGTCGCCTTGATGGTAAAGGTGCCGACGGCCCCGGTGAAGGACTCTGGTTTTCCCTCGGGCAGGGGAAGTACCTGAACGGTACGGGATGTTCCCGGGACATCCATTTCCACCGGCTGAACGGAGGACCCGAAAAAATCATCCCAGAAACTGGACGCACTGGGAGCAATCCTCTGCGGCACCACCACCTTCATGGAGGGAGCAGCAATCACAATCTTGCCGCTTTTCTGTGGGAACAGAGTGTATTTGCGGATCACAGCAGAGCCATAGGTGGCTCCATCCACTTCTTCGGGATCCAGATGGTCGGGTAAGGGAATCTTCACTTCGTGGGCGTAAAACCCGTCAAAGGGAGGGAAGGTCGCGTCAGTGGTCTGGGATATCTGGGTGGAAGAATACAACTTGATGGTCGCCGAGATGGGTTCCCCTTGATAAACAGTGGTTTTGTCCAGAAGTGTACGCAAAAATATCTTTTGACCGGTTGCGGCAGGGGCAGCAGATTGGGCCTGTGGCCGGGCAGGTGTCGATCCGGATGCTGGGGAGGACGGGCCCTGAACTACCTCGATACTCAGGGTATTGGTAGCGTATGATTTTCCCTGAATGCTAAAAGTTGCTGCACCCACGGGAAAAACACCGGCACGAAGGCCCTGAAGATAATAGGTGTAGGTATAGGATGCTTCTTCCTGCATCCGGCCGTTCACAATGCTGATGTTCCGGCTGGAAGAAACCATGGGCCCTCCAACGACAGCAAAACCCTTGAAGTCAGGAGGTTGAATAGATTCAGGACGGACATTCACCGCAAATTCAACGGCGAATTGCGCACCGGTCTGCACCTGACGCGGTCCGCCAGCGGTTGCCGAAATATTGCTCTGGCCAAAAGCCGAAACGGACAACACACAAAACAGGAGCGATGCAAAAAATGTTCTCATATCTTACCAGTTCTTATCCAGTTGTCGGGTTTGTCTGTTCATCTGACGCTGCACTTTCTCCTGCACGGCTTTTTCGTCATTCTGTATCGCCTCAAGCAACCTTTGGGCATCTTTTTGATCAATGGCTCCCGAAGATTCACGAGGCTGACCGGAGGGAGCATCGGACGGATTCTGCTGGTTCTGCTGATCCTTGTTCTGATCCTTATTCTGGTCCTGCTGGTTCTTTTGATCCTGCTGGTCCTTGTTCTGGTCCTTGTTCTGATCCTGCTGATCCTGCTGGTTCTTTTGATCCTGCTGATCCTTCTGGTCCTTGTTCTGGTCCTTCTGTTGTTGATCCTGATCCTGCTGTTGTTGTTGCTGCTGCTTCAGAAGCCGGCGGGCATATTCCAGATTGTACTTGGCATCCATATCGCCAGGATTCTGACGCAGAGACTGCTTGTAGGATTCAACGGCCTCCTGAAGTTTCTGCTGCTCCACCATGCTGTTGCCCATATTGTACCATGCTGCTGCCTGTTCCGATCCGGGCGGAAGGGCATCGGCTGCCTTACGAAAACCAGCACCAGCCTCATCAAACTTTTTTTGCCGGTACAGCGAGTTAGACAGATTGAATGCCCCCGTAACCGATTGCGGATCGCGCTCCAATGCCTTACGGTAGGAAATCTCGGCCTGAGGATACTGATCCTTCTCAAACAAACGATTCCCTTCACGAATGTCCTTGCGGGCACTCTGTGCCAACACGCCCGATATTCCAGGGAGCCAAAGCCAAAGGGCGCAGCACAAACATATCAACTTACGATATTCCATTGCGCAAGACGAAATTTATTACGACGGTTCGAAATAATCAGTTCCAAAAGCAGAAACATCAGCGACACCCCAATGGCCCACGGATAAACCTCTGCATAATCAGTGTACACTTTCACATCATACTCTGAACGTTTGAGACGATTGATTTCCTCAAACAGAGTATTGAGCCCCATATTGGCAGCGCTTGCACGCACATAGACACCCTTACCGGCTTCAGTCATCTGACGAAGCACCTGCTCATCCAGCCGGCTGAGCACCACGTTCCCGGAGGCATCCTTCCAGAATTCCCGACCGGCAGTCCCTGGCACCGGGATCGGAGTTCCTTGCGGAGATCCGACACCCACAGCGTGTACCTGTACTCCCTGCTCTGCTGCACGTGCAGCAGAGGCGACAGGATCATCCTCATGGTTTTCCCCATCGGTAATCACAATAATGGCCTTACCCGAAGCGGCATTAGGGGAAAAGGATTTCAGGGCCAGATCAAGTGCCCTCCCGATGGCCGTTCCCTGAACAGGAACCAAATCGGGCTGAATGGTGGACAGAAACATCTTGGCCGACACATAATCAGTAGTTACGGGCAACTGGGTATAGGCTTCTCCGGCAAAAACAATCAAGCCGATCTTATCGTCTCCAAGCCTGTCCACCAGCCGCGAAATGGCCTGTTTGGAGCGTTCCAGACGGTTGGGCTGGATATCCCCGGCCAGCATGCTGTTGGAAACATCCAGAGCGATGATGATCTCAGAGCCTTTCTTCCGCAGATTTTGCACCCGGGTACCGTACCTGGGACCGGCCATGGCTAAAATCAGGAAGGAGAGAGAGCACATCAGCAACACGAATTTCACCCAGGGTTTCCGGTGTGAGAACTCCGGCATCAACAAACGTACCAGCGCAGGGTCACCGTACATTCTGATACGGCGGTTGCGGCTCAGAACGGACAGCACGAACAGAATCGTCAGCAGCGGAATGGCCGCCAGCGCATACAACAAAGCTGGATGTGCAAACTGAAACATCATGAGGGTAAAGATCTTAAATAGGTGTATCTCAACACAAGCTCTGCCAGCAAAAGGCCCAGAGCTGCCAAGGCAAATGGCAGATATTCTTCCTTTTTCTTTTTGAACTCTTCCACACGGATCAGCGAACGTTCCATCTGGTCAATCTCGGCATAGATGGACTGAAGCTTTTCATTATCTGTGGCCCGAAAGTACTTGCCCCCGGTCAGCGAGGCAATCCCCTGCAATACTTCCTCGTCAATCTCGGTTTCCATAGTCTGCAACTGAACGCCATAAGGAGTCTGCACCGGGTAAGATGCCATGCCCATGGACCCTATACCCACGGTGTACACCCGGATTCCGAACGATTTGGCGATCTCGGCAGCGGTCAGGGGAGCGACCGAGCCCATATTGTTCACTCCATCGGTAAGCAGAATGATTACCTTACTCTGTGAAGGACTGTCCTTGATGCGGCTCACAGCATTGGCAAGCCCCAGGCCAATAGCGGTTCCGTCTTCGATCATTCCGCTGCGGATATTGCGAAACAAATTCATCAGCACCGCATGATCGGTAGTAAGAGGACACTGGGTAAAGCTCTCTCCGCTGAATACTACCAGCCCGATACGGTCGTTGGGCCGTCCGGAGATAAAGGAAATAGCCACGTCCTTGGCAGCCTCCAGCCGATCGGGCTGAAAGTCCATGGCCAGCATGCTTCCCGAGATGTCCAGAGCCAGCACGATGTCAATCCCCTCTGTAGTTTGTTCGGTCCACTGATTGGATGACTGAGGGCGTGAGAGCAGAATAATCAGCAGTGCCAGTACCAGAACCCGCAAAACAAACAGGGCATGTTGCAGTACAGGACGTAGAGAACGAGCGCCCGAGAAACCCTGCAGGGACGGAACCTGCAAAGAGGGTTGCATCCGGTGGCGTCTCAGAATATACCACACGGGCAAAATGGCCCAGGGGATCAGGAGCCAGAGAAAATAGGGTTGAGCAAAAGTAATCGCACTCATAGCTTTGCCCTCCCGCCGGTAACTTCATTAGGTGTTCCCTCCATTGATGTCGCTTCAGAGGGAGCAATCCCCCCTGAAGGAACAAACTCCGAAGAGGGCACACCCTCCACATGAGAATTGTCAGCGGGTACAGCCGGTTCCGATACCCGCCGGGTTTCTTGCACAAAGCTGGCAACAGTTTCCACATAACGCTCGTTCTCGAGCGGTTCAGGCTGATGACGTGCGAACTTGGCAAGATCCGCACAGGTAAGCAAATCCCGCATCCTATGTTGCCAATCGGCGGAGACATCCGGAGATTTCTTGAGTTGTCTCAATAACTCCTCACTGGTCATTTCCGGGGCACTGATGTCGAAGCGGGCATCCAGATACTGTCTGAGAATGTCCGTCAGGCGGGTGTAGTGTTCCTTGACCCGTCCTTTTTGCCACAGACGGGCGACACGCAACGCTTCAAGCTGGTTCAGGGCCAAAACATCCGGAGGGAGAGAGGGACCGGAGGAATTGGCTTGTACCCGCCGGCGCCGGCGGGCGTACCAACGCCATCCCATAATCAGCAACAGCAGGAGCAATACACCACCCGCCCAGGGAAGCACTTCGGAAAACGTTAGAGGGACCTTCCGCAAGGGTTTGATGTCCTTGATGCCCTGTTGCATATCCACGGTCACTGGCATCACCTCAAGCAACAATGGCAGGGACCACAGGGTATCGGTATCCACAACAAATTTCTGAGGGGGAATCCGGTGGGTACCACTATCAAAGCAGGTGAGCAACAAGTTCTGGGAATACACCACGCCTTCTTTCCCCTGCTTTCTTCGGACAAGCGAGTCGGTACGCAGCACCTCAATCCCGGAGGTGAGGGTGTCGCGCCACTGTGGCCACACAAGGCTCCCCTCACGGGGCAGCTCCACCTGAAGCCTAAGCCAGACCTGATCCCCTACCAGCATACGGGTGGAGTCCAGAGAGGCAGACACCCCGGGAGACTGTCCATGCACCACGGCGGCAAAAAACAAAGACCAAACGAATAGCCAGAATCTCATCTATCGTAGTTTAAACAACTTCATCAAGGGTTTCACATAGTCCTCGCCCGTGCGAATCATGGCTGCGTCCACTCCGCAACGCATCAGGGTGGCATCTATCCGGCTCTGAAGCCCTACCCACCATTCGGCATAGGCCCTTTGCACCGCGCGGCTGGAAGTGTCCACCCACATCTCGCGTCCGGACTCGGCATCCCGCATCTTCATCAGGCCCAGGGGCGGCAACGAAGCCTCTCTGGAGTCCAGAATCCTCAGGGCCATCACATCGTGCTTTCGGGAGGCAATCCGCAGGGACTCCTCAAAAGGAGGTGAAATCAGATCAGAAATCAGGAAAGCCGTACACCGTTTGTTGATGGCATTGGTGAAATATTTCAGGGCAGCCGAGACATCCGTAGCCCGGCTGGACGCCTCATAGTCGATCAACTCCCGGATCACCCGGAGGATGTGTTGCCGGCCTTTCTTGGGTGGAATGAACTTTTCCACCCGATCCGAAAAGAGAATCACCCCCACCTTATCGTTGTTCTGAATGGCCGAAAAGGAAAGGACTGCAGCCAGTTCCGCCATAAGGGTGCGCTTGAATTTTTCCTGAGTACCAAAATCTCCCGAACCGCTGATATCCACGAGCAACATCACAGTCAGTTCCCGCTCTTCTTCAAACACTTTGACATAAGGACGGTCAAAACGGGCGGTCACATTCCAGTCAATATTCCGGATATCATCACCATACTGATATTCGCGGACCTCACTGAAAGCCATACCCCGGCCTTTAAACACGCTCTGATACTCTCCGGCAAAGATCTGGCGGGAAAGTCCGCGTGTCTTGATTTCAATCTTCCGTACCTTTTTTATGAGCTCTGCTGCTTCCATAGCCAACTAAGGAACTTCCACCGCATCCAAAATTCCGGTGATGATGTCAACCGAAGTAACATTCTCAGCTTCTGCCTCATAAGTCATCCCGATACGATGGCGGAGCACATCGTAGCACACTGCGCGGACATCCTCAGGAATCACATAACCCCTGCGTTTGATGAATGCATAGGCCTTTGCTGCCCGGGCCAGGCAGATGCTGGCACGGGGTGAACCACCGAAAGCAATCAGGGACTGCATCTTGTTAAGTTTGTATTCAGCAGGGAAACGGGTGGCAAAAACCAAATCAAGGATATATCGTTCAATCTTTTCGTCCATATACACCTGGCGGACCAGCTCCCGGGCCGCAAGAATCTGGGCGGGATTCATGACGACCGAAGCACGGGGCGTCCCGGCCGAAAGGTTCTGACGGATAATCATCCGCTCCTCTTCCTTGCGGGGATAATCCACGATGACCTTGAGCATAAAACGGTCCACCTGGGCTTCGGGGAGGGGATAGGTTCCCTCCTGCTCAATAGGGTTCTGGGTGGCCAGCACCAGGAAGGGCTGCTCCAAAGGATAGGTGTTCGGGCCGATGGTCACCTGCTTCTCCTGCATGGCTTCGAGCAGCGCACTCTGAACCTTTGCGGGAGAACGGTTGATCTCGTCAGCCAACACGAAATGTGCAAAAACAGGACCCTTCTTCACCAGAAATTCTTCGCTTTTGTGGCTGTACACCATGGTTCCTACCAGGTCAGCGGGCAAAAGGTCGGGGGTGAACTGTATCCTGCTGAAGCGGGCCTCAATGGTATCCGAAAGGGTTTTGATGGCCAGCGTTTTTGCCAGTCCGGGGACTCCCTCAAGGAGAATATGTCCGTCAGACAGCAATGCGATGAGCAGACTTTCCAGCAAGTGCTTCTGTCCGACAATGACCTTGTTCATTTCCACCATGATCATGTCCACAAAGGCGCTTTCCTGCTGGATACGCTCGTTGAGTTCCTTAATATTGACCGGATCGCTCATATGGTTAATAGTTTATGTTTTCAAGTCTGCAACTCCAACAAAAAAGATACCGAAAATATCCGAGCGGCCCAAAATGCAATTATGTCAGGGTCGGTGACAGAACAGAAAAGGGAACGGAGTGTGAGATTTCCCCCAAGGCCTTGGGGAGTTTGAAAAACTTTCCGTAAGTTCGCGGGTCAAAATTTACGGAAATATGGAAGGGATGGGATTGCTCGCAGCGTTTGAACAAATGTACGGCACAAGCCAGCAGGAGGTAAAGGTGTTTTTCTGCCCAGGCAGGGTGAACCTCATCGGGGAACACACCGACTACAACGGAGGCCTGGTGTTTCCCTGCGCTCTGAGCTACGGGACCTATCTGGCCGTGCGCAAATCCCAGGACAATGTTCTGAAGTTTGCCTCCATGAATTTTGACTACAAGGAACATGCACATCTGGATGATCTGGACCGCAAACGGGACGGCGGCGCCTGGGTGAATTATCCCCTGGGAGTGATCCAACAACTCAGGACAAAAGGTTTTCAGCCTTCCGGTCTGGAGTTGCTCTACACGGGCACCATCCCCAACGGAGCCGGGCTTTCCTCCTCCGCTTCCATCGAAGTCCTCACCGCCTTTGCGCTGAACGATATGTTCCAACTGGGACACAACCGGACAGAGATGGCCCTGATGTCTCAACGCGCCGAAAACCAGTTTGTGGGGGTGAACTGCGGCATTATGGACCAGTTCGCGGTGGCTATGGGCAAGAAGGACCATGCTATTGCCCTCAAGTGCGACACGCTGGACTATGAACTGGTTCCCGTAGTGCTGGGAGACTTCCGGATTATGATATCCAACACCAACAAACGACGCGGGCTGGCCGACTCAAAATACAACGAGCGCCGCTCAGAATGCGATGCTGCCGTGACATACCTCAGCGAAGCCGGAAAGATTTCCTTCCTGTGCGAGTTGAGCTTGGATGAGTTTCAAGCCCGGCAACACCTGATTCCGGATGCAGTCATCCGGAAACGTGCCCTCCATGCCGTCTCGGAAAACGCTCGCGTCAAAACGGCCGTTGCCTGCCTCAAGGCCGGAAAGCTGGAAGAATTCGGACAACTCATGAACGCCTCGCACGACTCTCTGCGCGATGACTACGAAGTCACCGGAACGGAGCTGGATACGCTGGTGGAAGAAGCCCGCAAGATTGACGGAGTGATTGGCTCACGCATGACCGGCGCCGGTTTTGGGGGCTGCACCGTAAGCCTCGTTCACAAGGATGCCATTCAGGCATTCCAGCAGCAGGTTGCTGTAGCTTATACTGCCAGAACCGGGCTGGTCCCCGACTTCTATGTAGCCTGCGTCGGGGACGGCGCCATGGACATCACCGGGCTGTAATATCCATATAAACAGGAAGATGGTCGCTGTACCCACCATGGTACCGGGGCCCCGTGTAGCTACGGAAGGGTTTCTTTCCCATGAACTGTTTGTCTTCTTCCAACAAGTACTCAGGGTGAAATACCCTTGCCCCTTCCGGGTCAGCCGTCCAGCCATTGTCCTTGACAAGCATGGATCCGGACAGGATAATCTGGTCAATACATTCCCATATCCCCTGATACTTGTATGTGCCCGGTTCCGGGCAGGGAAGCATCAGATTGTACAGCTGCGGCAAAGCCAACGCGGTTGGCTCTGAAGAAGTGTCCCGCCCGCCTGGAGATCCCTGTCTGCCCAGGTAAGGTAGGGCTACCGCCCCAAGAACTTCCCGGAGGCTCTTCTGCTCCGGACCATCGTTGAAATCCCCGGTCACCACAACGGATGCCGCAGGATTGCGGTCAAAGATAGAGTCGGTGTGGTGGTGCAGCACACTGGCTGCCTGAAGTCTCAGAGGTTCAGTCAGAGCCGTACCACCGGAGCGGGAGGGCCAGTGGTTCACAAACAGGTGGAGGGTATCCCCCGAGGGAGCCCTGAACCGGGCATAGAGGATATCCCGGGTGGCAGGGTTCTGGGCTCCGGAGAGTGATACCCGGATAAACCGGGCGCCCAGGTACTGAGGTCCGGCGGAACGAAGCAGGAGGGCCACATCCATGCCCCGCCTGTCGGGAGCATCCTGATGAACAATGCGATAATTCCCCGCAGACAGGGGAGTATGGCTGACCAGATATTGCAGCACCCAACGATTCTCCACCTCAGCCAAACACACGATGGCAGGAAGTTCACCTGCCCCGATATGGGACAGAACCCTGAAGATGCCGAATGCCTTTCGCTCCAGACGCTGAGGTGTCCAATGCATCTCGCCCCCGGGCGTGAAGGCATCATCGTCCTTCACAGGGTCGTCGCTGGGATCGGTAAGGTTCTCCACATTGTAAAAAACCAACCGGTGCGTCTGCCTGCTCCCCGGGGAACTGCACGCCGGGAGACAGACGCAACAAATCAGGAGCGGAACAAGCGCGCTCTGGAAAAACCTAAAAAGAGACTCATTTTTCAATGCCGGCTTACGATGATAGTTTTATTCGGAGCCAAATTAACAATTATTAAGAAATTTTGAAACCTCGTTTGCTCCGAATCCCGTAAAAAAATAGCACTTTTAGGAAAATTTCGCAAAATGAAGACCAAATACATACTCTACGCGGTCATTGTCATCATCATCGGGTATCTGGCCTATACCTCTCTGAACGGGAAGAAATCTGTGGCCGGACCAACGGCCTCCCCTCCCCGGGCCCCGATTCCGGTGGATGTGATTGTGGCCACACCGGCCCCGTTTCCTGAAAGAATCACCATCAAGGGATCGATTGTTGCCAATGAGGAAGTGATGCTCAAGAGTGAAGTTCCGGGGAAAGTGGTTCAGATCTTCTTCAACGAAGGTCAGCGGGTGCGCAAAGGCACCCTGTTGGTAAAAATGTACGATGAAGACTTACAGGCAGGACTGGCCAAGGCTGTCATCAAAGAGAAAAACCTCAGCGACAAGGAGCTCCGGCAGAGGACCCTTTTGGCCAAGGAATCCATCAGCCAGCAGGAATACGATGATGTCAGCGCTGACTTGGGCACAGCAAGAGCGGAGATAGAACAGCTCAAAGCTCAGATTTCCAAAACGGAAGTGAAAGCACCCTTTGACGGGACTCTGGGGCTTCGTAAGATATCCCCCGGGGACGTAATCAACACCGGGACAGAGATTGCCTCACTGGTGAACAGTGACCCGGCTAAGGTAGTTTTCTCCATCCCGGAGAAATACGCAGCTTCGCTGCCTCTGCACTCTATGGTTTCGTTCAAGATGAGCGGCTCTGTGGATGTCCACCAGGCCCGGATTTTTGCCCGGGAACCCCGCATTGATGAGTCCACCCGGTCCCTGCAACTTAAGGCTCAATTGCCCAATCCCAAAGGGCTTTTTATTCCCGGCTCCTATGTGGAGGTAGATCTGGTGCTGGATGCCATTCAGGATGCCATCCTGATTCCCACAGATGCCATTTCACTGGAAGCCGAGGGGGCCAGAATTTACAAATACCGCAGCGGCCTGCCTATTCCAGAGTTCATCGAAACAGGCACACGGACCAATACCCACATCCATGTCCTTAAAGGAGTGGCGCCAGGCGACACAATCATCACCAGCGGGATTCTTCAGATCACCCCACGTTCAAAGGTAACCATCTCTAAAATTTTGAAATAACCCATGAGTCTCGCCTCCACCAGCATCAAGCGTCCCGTCCTGTCGATTGTAATGTCGCTGGTCATTGTCATCTTCGGGGGCATCGGAATTTTGTCTCTGCCTGTCCGGGAATATCCCAATGTGGACCCTCCCATCATCAATGTTTCGGTTTCCTATCCGGGGGCCAATGCCGAAATTATTGAGACCCAAATCACAGAACGCTTGGAGGAATCCATCAACGGCATCGCCGGTATCCGCACGCTCTCTTCACGCAGTAGCGACGGACGTTGCGGCCTCACCGTGGAGTTTGTGCTGGGCACAGACCTGGAAACAGCCGCAAACGATGTACGCGACCGGGTGTCGCGGGTACAACGACAACTTCCTGCCGACTGCGATCCTCCTACAGTGAGCAAACAGGACTCCGATGCCAGCCCCATTATATTTCTGAGTGTGCGCAGCGAGAAACGCTCCCTGCTGGAACTTTCGGATATTGCGGACCGGGTCTTCAAGGAGCGGTTGCAGACCATTCCCGGAGTCAGTGAGGTGGGAATCTTTGGCGAAAAACGCTATGCCATCCGGATTCTTCTCGATCCGGTGAAACTCGCCGCCTACAACCTTACTCCGCTGGATGTGCGCAACACCGTACGCAGCGAGAATGTGGAGCTGCCAACGGGGAGTATTGAAGGGGGCAATATTGAGCTCAGCATCCGGACATTGGGCAAACTGACCGATGTGGACCAGTTCAAGGAATTGATCATCAAGGAAGAGAATGGAATGCCCGTGAAGATCAAGGACATCGCCGATGTGATGTACGCTCCGGCCAATGAGAAATCGTTGGCCAAGCTCAACGGGGTACCCGTGGTGTCCATTCAGCTCATTCCTCAGGCAGGGGCCAACCACGTAGATATTTCGGATGCTTTTCATGTGCGCCTGGAAGAAATCAAGAAGTCCCTCCCGGACGACATTCTGGTCCAGACAGTCTATGAATCTGCCGATTATATCCGGAGGTCACTGAAAGAAGTGGAAGAAACCATCATGATTGCGTTTGTTCTGGTGGTACTCATCATCTTTGCCTTCCTGCGCAGTTGGCGGACCACCTTTATCCCCATCATCGCCATTCCCATATCCCTCATCGGGTCATTCTTCATCATGTATGTAATGGGCTTCTCCATCAACGTCCTGACCCTGCTGGCCATCGTGCTTTCCATCGGGTTGGTGGTGGACGATGCCATTGTGATGATGGAAAACATCTATGTTAAGGTCGAATCGGGAATGCACCCCATCGAGGCCGCATTCAAAGGCTCCAGAGAGATCTACTTCGCCATTATCTCTACCACGGTGGTACTGGTGTTCGTTTTCCTTCCGGTAATCTTTCTCCAGGGACTCACCGGAAGGCTGTTCCGCGAGTTCGGCATCGTGATTGCCGGCTCAGTGCTGATTTCATCGTTTGTAGCCCTGTCGCTCTCCCCGATGCTTTCTTCGAGAATCATCTCCCACAGGTCCTCAGAGGGCAGGTTGTACAGGGCTACCGAAGGATTTTTTCAGGGAATGATCAGTGGCTACCGTAAGTTACTGAACCGCTTGATGGTACGGCGCTGGATTGCCCTGGCCATCCTGGGTGCGTCTTTTGTTCTGGTGGCGGTCTTCTTCAAAAGTCTCAAACAGGAGCTGGCCCCGCTGGAGGACCGCAACCGCATCAATATGCGCATCACCCTCCCCGAGGGCATTTCACGCATCAATACCTGGTCGTACATCGACCAACTGGCTGACCTGGCTTACGATTCTATCCCGGAACATGCTTTCATCTCCAATGTGGGTTTTGGCTCAGGTGGGGGCTCGGTGTCTGTTTTTCTCAAGGAACGCTCTGAGCGGAGTCGCTCTCAGCAGGAGATTGCGGACAAGATGACGGTTGACGCCCGAATACTGAGCAACGGCAGGGTAATGGTGTCGCAGGACCCTACCATCGGGGACCGGCGCTCCGGCCAAGGCCTCTCGTATGTCATTCAGGCCACAGACAAGGAGAAACTACGCGAGGTGTTGCCCAGATTCATTGAGGAAGCATCCAAGAACCCCATGTTTACCTTTGTGGAAACGAACCTGAAGTTTTCCAAGCCCGAATTGGTGATCGAGGTGAACCGGGACAAAGCCCGGTCGCTCAATGTGACCGTGCAAAACGTGGCCCAGACTTTGCAATATGGGATGAGCGGCCAGAGGTACGATTACTTCACCATGAATGGCAAGCAATACGAAGTGTTCGGAGAAATGAAAAAAACCAGCCGCAACGACCCCAAGGACCTTACCGCCTTGTATGTGCGTAACAATAACGGGGAACTGGTGCAGTTGGATAATCTGGTGACCAAGACAGAGAAAAGTACCACCCCTCAACTGTTCCGGTTCAATCGGTATGCAGCCGCCACCATCACTGCCATGATGGCCCCCAAGGTATCTCTGGGCGAGGGCATTGTGGCCATGGACTCAGTGGCGAAAAAAGTGCTGGACGACAGCTTCCGGAGAGACCTCTCGGGACAAGCCAGAGAACTCACCGAGAGCACCTCCAGCATATATTTTGCTTTTGCTCTGGCACTGGTGCTGGTCTATCTGGTGCTGGCCGCCCAGTTCGAGAGTTTCCGGGACCCGCTGACCATCCTGATGACGGTTCCTCTGGCCCTTGCCGGAGCTCTCGCTTCGCTTTGGCTTTTTGACCAAACCATCAATATTTTCAGCGAGATTGGCATCATTATGCTGGTTGGGCTGGTCACCAAGAATGGCATTCTGATTGTGGAATTTGCCAACCAAAGGAGGGATGCGGGGATGGGGATTATTGAGGCCGTCAAGGATGCCTCTGCCTCACGTATCCGCCCTATCCTGATGACAAGTCTGGCAACCATTCTGGGAATTCTTCCCATCGCTCTGGCGCTCGGTGCAGGTGCTGAGAGCCGGGTTTCCATGGGAATTGCCGTGGTGGGCGGGATGGTCTTCTCCACTGCTATGACCTTGTTTGTTATCCCTGTGATCTATACCTTCCTGACGTCGAAAAGCCGCAAAATGGTGCACGAAAAGGATTATGACATACAGCCCGAATAGAAGCATGAGAACCTCTCTTTCCCACATATTGTTTGCTGCCCTGTTGTGCCTGGCCATTCCGGCCGGAGCCCAAACGGTGCTCTCTCTCAAGGATGCCGTTGAAATCGGATTGGCCAACAATTATTCGATTCTGCTTTCCCGTCAGGACGAACAAATTGCCCGGAACAATGTCACCCCGGGCAACGCCGGCATGCTTCCCACGGTTGCCGCCTCGGGGTCAGCCTCCCGGGACATCAGTTCCAACCGCATGGAAATGGCCGACGGTTCCGTGAGCCGATCGGCTAATGATGCCTCTGCCCGTTACTCTGCGGGTCTTGCGCTGGACTGGACGGTTTTTGACGGACTGGGGATGTTTGCCACATACGAAAAACTGCAGGAACTCGCACTGATGGGCGAAGCCGCAAGCAGGCGAACCATCCAGAATACCATTGCCAGTATCATAACCACCTATTTCGATATCGTTCGGCAGCAGGATGAACTGGAGATCATGCAGAGCATTCTGAGGGTATCCCGTCTGAGGCTCACCAATGCCAGGGACCGTTACGAAGCAGGGGTAGCAGCCCGTCTGGAAGTACTCTCCTCCCGGGTGGATTACAATACCGACACCACGGCCCTGCTCAAACAGGAAGAGGAACTGCGCAATACCCGCATTCATCTCAACAGGCTTCTGGCCAGAGACGTGAATACGGACTTCGTGGCCGGGGACTCCATTACCCTGCAGACATCCCTGGAGTATGGAGCCACCCTCCAAAGAGCTCTGGAAGCCAACCCAGACATTGCCCTGGCTGAGATTTCCATTCAGGTGGCTACTGCTACGCTCAAGGAAATCCGGGCCGAACAGTGGCCGGTGGTGCGGGCGTCCACAGACTTTGCCCTGGGCCGTTCTCTTCAGGATCAGGGGGCGTGGTCGTCCAACAATACCCGGAGTTTCAACTACGGACTTTCGGCCAGCATCCCCCTCTTTGACGGGAGCAATCTCCGGCGGCGTATCCGCAATGCCCAGATTAGCCGGGAGAGTGTGGAACTGGAACACCGGGAAACAGTTTTGTCGGTTGAGACACAGGTGGCACTGGCATTCAATGCTTATGAACGAAATCGTATGCTCTATGAGGTGGAATCCGAGAATCTCTCCGTGGCGGGCGAGAATCTGGACGCAGCTATGGAACGATACCGGGTGGGAGCCATCTCGGCAGTTCAGCTCCGGGATGCCCAACGCAGCTACCTTTCGGCCAGCAACAGGGTGGTGGAAGCCGCCTTCAATGCCAAGGTAGCAGAGATTACCCTGCTCCAGTTAAGCGGTGCCATTGCCCTGGAAATGTAGAACAAATATAGTACTGATGAACCGACTGATTATTCTCTGTGTCTTTCTGTGCTGCGGCCTCTCCTGGCTTTCGGCACAGTCCAGTACGGACCAGGCCATCAAGAATGCGCAATCGACCGTGGCCAATGTCCGTACAGACGCAAAAAAACTGCCCGGGCCCAAGGATTCCATCCGATGGAAACTGGGGGGGGACCTGTCTGCAGGTTTCAGCCAGAACTCCTTTACCCACTGGGCGAAGGGAGGAGAAAACAATTTCCACATCCGGGGGGCGGCCAACCTCTTTGCCAACTACCGGAAGAACAAGATTGTATGGGAGAATTACGCGACCCTTGTCTATGCCCAGATGGCCAAGGGGGAAAGCAAACCCCAAAAAATGGAGGACAAGATTGAACTGCTCTCAAAACTGGGATACCAGACGACTGAGAAGCTTTTCTGTTCCAGCGCTCTCCTGGCTAAGACCCAGTTTGCTCCCGGCTATAAATACGGCAAGGACACTACCAAGGTTTCCAATTTTATCGCACCGGTTCAGCTATTTCTCTCTGTCGGGGTGGATATTAAATCCGTCAAGAACCTTTCGGTGATGCTCTCCCCTGCCATGGGACGGGCCATCTATGTGAACTCCGACGACCTGAACATCCAGCGGAATGCAGGTTTGACTAAGAAGATCAAAGTGCAGGATGAACTCGGAAACTGGAAGGACAAGGAAGTGGGTGAACGCTCCAAATACGAAATCGGAGGGGGCTTGCTGGTGAAGTACGGGGTTCAGTTTTTCGAGAAGAAATGGTCTGTTGATTCCCAGCTGGAACTGTTCTCCAATTACGCCTCTGACCCGGCGTGTGTGGACGTATTCTGGAAACTCTCATCCAGGTTCAATCTGCACAAATACATCACGGCCAACTTCAACGTGGACATGCAGTATGATGATGACCAGAGAGCAGCCAAAGACAGGGGGCCTACCCTGCAAATCAAGGAATCCTTCACCATCAATCTGACTTATACTTTCTGAGATATTCCAGAAACACCCTGAGGTTAGTCGGTGAGGCGGTCCAGCGACCGCCGGTCTTTCTTGGTAGGTCTGCCCGTTCCGGGATCCCTGACGGGAGGTTTTTGCAGCCTCCGCAGACGGCACAATTCCAGTTCTTCGGGGGGCGTAATGTTGGTAAGAAAATTCTGGACGAGCGAGGCGGAGAGCCGCTTATCACACAACGCTTCCACACGATACTGAGACACCAGATCGGGCGTCCGGATACAGATGACATCCCCGGCACGGACTGACCGGGAGGGCTTGACCCTGAGTTCTCCGTAGCGGACCTTTCCTCCTTCACAGGCCTCCGCCGCCAGCGCCCTTGTCTTGAATAACCGGACAGCCCAGAGGAACTTATCCAATCTGACGGTCAGGGAAATCATCACTTATTGTTGTAGAAATTCATGGTGCGTTCTACCCCGATGGTGACAAAACTCTGCACTGCCTCCGAAACCATGCGCAGTCGTTCGGGCATCTGGTCCCATTCCTCCCTGGCAAAAGGACTCAGCACATAGTCAATCTGGGCTCCCTTGTGAAAAGTATCACCAATCCCAAATCTGAGCCTCGGAAAGTCTTGAGAACCGATTTGCTCCACAATACTGGCCAACCCGTTGTGGCCTCCTGGACTACCCTTGGAACGCATCCTTATGGCTCCGAAGGGGAGAGCAAGGTCGTCCACAAGGACCAGAACTTGCTCTGTGGGGATATGCTCCCGGGCCATCCAGTATCGCACAGCTTTCCCACTCAGGTTCATATAGGTGGAGGGCTTTAAGACCAGCAGAACGCGGCCCTTGAATTTGCATTCGGAAACCGTCCCATAACGGTCTGAAACGAATGCAGGCCCCTTACAGGCTTCCACAAGGGCATCGGCCATCATGAACCCAATGTTGTGACGGGTATCCTGATACTCCACACCGATATTTCCCAAACCTACAATCAGATACTTCATAGCTGAAACAAAAAAACCTCACAGGAAAAGCCCTGCAAGGTTTCTAAACATATCCTGAAAAAACTACTTCTTCGCTTCAGGGGCTCCGGCTGTTGCCCGGGTGGGCCGTACAGAAACCACAGGGGTATCGGGTGAAGCTACGATTTCATAGTCCTCACTCTTCAGGTTGCCCACCTTGACTGCCTTACCTACTGCCAGGGAGGTCACATCAATGGCAATCTCACCCGGGAGCTTGCTCGCCAATCCTTTGACTTTAAGTTTGCGCTTTTCAACCACCATCTTGCCGCCTTCGCGAACCCCGATGGAAGAACCCACAATCTTGACGGGCAACTCAATGGTAACGGGTTTGCCAGGCAATACTTCCAGAAAATCCACATGAATGAGCTTGTCCGAAACGGGATCAAACTGCAGGTCCTTCAGAATAGCCTGATATTCTTTGCCATCAATATTCAACTGAACCAGATAAACGATGGGGGTGTAAACAACATTCCGAAAGTCGGCCTCGCAGACCTGAAAGGTAACATGCTCTGCACCTCCGTAAAGTACGCAGGGGACCAACTCATTCTGACGAGCCTCCTTAGAGGATTTTTTGCCGGTTTCTTTTCTCAAAGAAGCCTTTAATGCGATTGATTCCATTATTTCTGTTTATCTTTATTTTTGAGGGTGCAAATATAGTTTTTTTTTGAACGATTCCCGAATTATACCAAAAAGTTTCCGCTAATGGATTCATGGTTATGGACATTGCGGATAACCTCAGCAAAGACATCTGCAACAGACAGCACCTTAATTTTGGGATGGGGCGCTCTCAGTGGAATGGTGTCCGTTACGATCATCTCCGTGATGGCAGAATTCTCTATCCGTTCGTAGGCGGGACCGGAAAGAACGGGATGGGTACAAATCACCCGGACAGAGCGCGCTCCCATGCCACAGATCAGGTCAGAGGCAATGCAGATGGTGCCTGCGGTGTCCACCATGTCGTCAACGATGACCACATCTTTATCCTGCACATCTCCAATGAGTTTCATCTCGCTGACCACATTGGCTTTCTTGCGCAGCTTGTATCCAATCACCATATCGGTCTCCAAAAAACGGGCATAGGCATTGGCCCGCTTGGTGCCCCCCATATCCGGAGCAGCAATGACCATATTGTCAAGGTTCAGGGATTTCAGGTAGGGCACAAATATAGCCGAGGCGTGCATGTGGTCCACCGGAACATCGAAAAACCCCTGAATGGGATCGGCATGCAGGTCCATGGTCATCACCCGGTCCACCCCGGCAGCACACAGCAGATTGGCCATCAGCTTTGCCCCGATGGAACACCGGGGACGATCCTTACGGTCCTGACGTGCAAACCCGAAATAAGGGATAACTGCCACCACGGAATCGGCCGAAGCCCGCTTGGCGGCGTCGATCATCAGCAGCAGTTCAAAAAGATTCTCACTGGGCGGAAACGTGGACTGAACAATAAAGACCTCGGCACCACGTACTGATTCATCAAAGGCAGGTTGAAATTCTCCGTCACTGAATCGCAGCAGTGAGCACTTACCAAGCTCTGTACCAAAACTATCCGCGATCTTACGGGCCAGATAATGAGAAGCTGTACCAGAAAAGATCTTAATCGGACTGGTAGGTGAGGACATAATCGAAGCTTTTAAGTTAAGGGGGTGCGCAAATGTACAAAAAGTTAGGGAATTGTTTTTTCAATATACTCCATAATTTCCTCCCTTCCGGTTTTCTTTAAAGCTGATGTGTAGAAAAACATGGGTAGTTCTTCCCAGGTTTCGAGCATGGCACGCCTGAATGCCTCCACGTTGCGGTGCCACTCTGCCTGTGAAGATTTATCGGTCTTGGTAAAGACCACCACAAAAGGTATTCCGCGCGCCCCAAGAGCATTGATGAACTCCAGGTCGATGGACTGCGGCGTGAGCCGTGCATCAACAAGTACAAAGACCAGATGCAGTTGTTCGCGTTTGAAAAGATACTCCATAACCGACTGCCGGAATTTGGATCGCTCGGTTTTGGATACCCGGGCATACCCGTAACCGGGCAGGTCAACCAAGTGCCAGGCTTCGTTGATAAGAAAGAAATTGATGAGGCGGGTCTTACCGGGAGAGGAAGACACTCTGGCAAGGTCCTTGACTCCGGTGAGCATGTTGATCAGGGAGGACTTACCCACGTTGGACCTTCCGATGAAAGCAAACTCAGGCAACTGACTCGCCGGACAGAGACGGAGGTCGGGACTGCTCTTGAAAAATTGGGCGGAACGAATCATGGCCCAAAGATAACCATTATCCTTTGTTGTAGAGAAAGAAATCCTCCCGGGGAACACGCACCTTGACCGCATCGGCCAGCTTGTCCCGGACGGCATCGCGATAACCCAATGCCATCAGGGCTACGCTGTGCAAGTTTTTCCCGGACAAACCCAGTACGGCATCCATTTGGACCGGGTCAAATCCTTCCATGGGACAGGCATCAACCCGCTGCAGGGCCGCAGCGCACAAGCCGAAACCCAGGCCGATATAGGCCTGCCGTGCAGCCCAGTCAGCATTCTGAGCAGGAGTTCTGGACGCAATGCCCCCGTTGATCATATCTGCAAAACCCTGAAGTGCCGAAACAGGCACATCCCGCAGGGCGGCCATCCGACCAATGTATTCACCGACCTGGGCAGCGGATAATTGCACCCATGAGGCAAAAACCAGCAAGTGGGAACATTCCAGCACCTGGTCCTGGGGACACGCCCGGTTGTAGATCTCCTGTTTCAGGGTAGGGCTGTCCACCACTACCACACGGTAGGGTTGTAGCCCAAGGGAGGATGCTGCCATCCGGACGGCTTCGAGAACAGAACTGAGTTGATCGGCAGGGACTGCCTGACCGGTCATTTTCTTGGTGGCGTAGCGCCACTTAAGGGCATCAGATAAGGTTTCCATAGAATTCAAATAAGGGTTCACGAACAGCCGAAGCACTTCGGCATCCATTGTTTTGATATAAAGATACAAACATTGAGCATCCCATGAAATGGAGCAGGGAAAAAGCGCAGTAGTCTCCAGAATTATTCAAAGAAAACCCACCGGCTTAATCGGTTAAGCGAAAAATATTGATATATTTGCACAGAATTCTATTGCTGACAATATCTTTGGAACGGCACAAAGCTTGGCGGCTTAATGATTATCGTGTCTATTTCGTAGATGCCGTATTCTCTCCTTTGGACAAAACCCATTCAACGCATTCAAAATGAGACGCTTCATTATTCTGGCTCTGATGTACATCATGCCACTCTTCGCTGGAATGGCACAACCATTTCAAATCATTGTGAACACTGAGAAAGAGCCTATCGCTCCCGGCAAGTTCCTGCCAACCTGGGAATCGTTACAACAATACCAGATTCCGGAATGGTTTCGGGATGCCAAGTTTGGCATATGGGCACACTGGGGCCCCCAGTGTCAACCGGGACAGGGTGACTGGTACGCCCGGTTTATGTACTCAGAAGGGCATGCGAACTATCGTTTTCACAATACCAGATACGGACATCCTTCAGAATTCGGGTTCAAAGACATTATTCATTCATGGAAAGCAGAGAAGTGGGACCCGGAAGCGCTGGTAAAACTGTATAAAAGAACCGGAGCCCAGTATTTTTTCGCCATGGCGAACCATCACGACAATCTGGACATGTGGGATAGCAAATATCAGCCTTGGAATTCCGTAAAAACTGGTCCGGGAGAAGACATTGTTGCAGGATGGGCCCGTGCAGCCAAAAAATACGGTCTTCCTTTCGGACTCAGTGTCCACGCATCTCATGCCTGGATATGGTACGAAACAGCTCAGGGCTCTGACAAGACAGGGCCAAAGGCTGGGGTACCCTATGACGGACTACTTACGAAGGCCGACGGAAAGGGTACCTGGTGGGAAGGCCTGGACCCACAGGAACTCTATGCGCAGAATCATCCCCGCAGTTCAGGGGCTGAATCGGTGAACACCATTCACCAGCAATGGGGATGGGAAAACGGAGCTGTTCTCCCCTCACAGGAATACACCGACAAATTTTACAACCGGACCATTGATTTAATCAACAAGTTTCAGCCCGATCTTCTATACTTTGATGACACGGCTCTGCCTCTGTACCCATTTAGCGATGCCGGATTGAAGATAGCCGCCCATTTCTACAACGCCAATCTATCCCGGAACAAGGGAAAACTGAGCGCTGTACTCTTCGGGAAAATGCTTTCAGAGGAACAAAAGCAGTGTCTTGTATGGGATATTGAGCGGGGTGCCCCGGAGAATGCTCAAAAATACGCATGGCAAACTTGTTCCTGTCTCGGAAACTGGCACTACGATGAATCCGTATATAACCGAAACCGATACAAAACCGCAAAAACGGTCATTCATATGCTCATTGACATTGTAAGCAAGAATGGAAATCTGCTTCTGAACGTTCCTGTACGGGGAGATGGCTCCATTGACGATAAGGAGATGGCTATTCTGAATGAGATTGCCCAATGGATGGACAGCAATAAGGAAAGCATTATCGGAACCCGTCCGTGGATCCTGTTTGGTGAGGGACCTGCATTGGTCAACGTGGCACCCCTTACTGCCCAGGGCTTTAACGAAGGGAAAAACCAATTCTCAGCCAACGACATTCGCTACAATGCCAAGGGCAATACTCTATACGCCACCACAATGGGTATCCCCACCGAACAGGTCCAGTTGAAAGCCTGCAGCAAAAAATCGGGGAACATTCCAAATCCTGTCATCAGGATCGAACTATTGGGAAGCAAAGAACCCGTCCAATGGTTCTGGAATGATGGTGCGCTGACCATAAATCCTCCAAAGAACGCCCCAAACAATATTGCCCTTGTTTACAAGATCACTTTTTAGTAATTTGCGGCTCAAATAATCTGCCATTCTTCGGTTTGAGAACATGAGCAAAGCATCCATCAAAGACATTGCACAACTGCTGGGGGTATCCAAAACGACTGTTTCGTGGGTGTTGAGCGGACAAAGCAAAGCCCGGAAAATCAGTGACGCAACACGTGACAGAGTTCTCGAAGTTGCCAAAGAGCTCCATTTTGAGCCCAATTTCTTTGCCAAGGCACTGTATTCCGGAAAGTCACACACCATCGGATTGTTGGTCCCGGATGTCGAGAATCCCTTCTTTGCACGAATGGCACGCGTCGTCGAGTCGGAAGCGGAGAAATACCAATACAATGTGATGTATTGCAGTTCAGAGGAGGACTCTGTTAAAGAAGACCGACTCATCCGCATGCTATACTCTAAAAAAGTGGACGGGTTGATTATCGCTCCAACCCATTACGCTCAGGAGGCTCTTGATTCTCTTTGCCAAAACTGTTTTCCCTTCGTTATGGTGGATCGTGACATGGAACGGATCGCGGCTCCATTTGTCGGAACGGACAATCTGAACGGTGCTCAGAAACTTGTTGAACACATGCTTGCCCGAGGGTGCCGCAAAATTGGCGTTATTTGCTCAGTTCCCGATATTTCCTCAGTGCAGCAGCGTCTGAAAGGATACAGAACCACGCTGCGAAATGCTGGAATTGAGCCCGAGGATAAACTCATTGTGGATGTGGGCTACTTTGATCCTGAGCGTATTCGTCAGGGTGTGGACTTGCTGATCTCAATGGGTGTTGACTCTATCTTCTTTACGGCCAGCAGCATCGCGATCCCCGGGCTGAAGCGGCTCAAGGATTTGAACATCAAGATTCCAAGTCAGGTTTCAGTGGTCAGCTTTGATGATATCGACCTGATGGAACTACACGAACCCGCCATCACCGCAATGGCACAACCAGTGGACATCATTGCGCGTACTGCTGTTGAGATGCTGGTCAAGCACATTGACGCCAAGGATAATGAACTGGTTCCTGAGAAGATTTTTCTACCGGCAATGCTGCATGCCCGGGATTCATAACTTTTCGCAGGGAAGAGGGGATTGTCTGGGCAAAACGGATTGCATCCAAGAAACGAACTAACTCTTTGGAGAACAGCCTACAAGCTCTTTCTTTACGAAGATCTCTCGAATAATCAAAATATTGAGTAAATTTGCGAGTAGCATTGAGTAAAAATTAAAATTATGTTTGTGCGGTCTTATTTGAAATCGGTTAAACAAAGGATTGAAGAACCCAGAAAATTCATCCAAGTGATCCTTGGACCACGCCAGGTGGGCAAGACCACAATGGTAACCCAACTTCTGCCTCATCTGTCTATCCCAAACATAATGGAGTCAGCTGATGCTGTTTCTGCAACAAACTCCGCTTGGTTAGCCCAAGTTTGGGAGTCTGCCCGTTTGCGATTGAAAGCATCAGAGGCTACCGAATTCTTACTGGTGATTGATGAGATACAGAAGATTGACAACTGGAGCGAAGTTGTCAAGCAACAGTGGGATAAGGATACCCGTGAGAACATTAACATAAAAGTAATTATCCTCGGCTCCTCTCGTTTGCTTCTCCAAAAGGGATTTACGGAATCCTTAGCCGGGCGCTTTGAAACCATATATCTGGGACATTGGTCTTATAAAGAGATGCTGGAAGCATTCGGATGGAGTATAGAGCAATATGTTTACTTTGGAGGATATCCTGGATCTGCAATCCTGATTGGAGACGAAGAGCGCTGGAAGAACTACATAAAGGACTCACTTATCGAAACGAGTATATCAAAGGATATTCTGATGCTGACACGCGTTGATAAACCCGCTCTGTTGAAACGACTTTTCGAATTGGGTTGTATGTATTCTGGACAAATACTTTCTTATACGAAGATATTGGGCCAGCTTCAGGATGCCGGAAATGCAACAACTCTTGCCAACTATCTGAGGCTTTTATCGGACTGCGGCTTGTTAGGCGGTCTGGATAAATATGCCGGGGATATCATTCGTAAACGGGGTTCCAGTCCAAAGTTTCAAGTGTATAACAATGCATTGGTTACAGCACAAAACAATGATACTTTTGAGAAAGCCATCATCAACCCCAGACGATGGGGACGAGTGGTCGAATCTTCCGTTGGGACTCATTTGATCAATCATGCCATTTCGGAAAGATATCAACTCTACTATTGGCGAGATGGAGGTAATGAGGTTGATTATATCCTGGAAAAAGGAGATAATGTTATCGGGCTTGAAGTGAAAAGCGGAATGAAAGCAGAGAATGCAGGGATGGGAGTATTTGCAGAAAGATTTCATCCGAAGAAAGTATTGCTCGTGGGAACGGGGGGAATTCCCTGTGAGGAATTTCTGAAGATTAATCCGAAAGAGTTGTTTTAATGTGAAAGGGATTGCCGCCCTCCGGCCG
>DFUR01000019.1 GCA_002380425.1 Bacteroidales bacterium UBA4181 | reverse complement strand
GTCCAAATTCACTTTGATGACTGATTGGATTCCGGCCATAGAAGCCCTGAAAAAACAAAAGAATGCGGTTATTCTGGCGCACTATTATCAGAATGACGACATTCAGGATATTGCTGATTTTATTGGCGACAGTCTGGCTCTTGCTCAGGCTGCAGTCAAAACACAGGCTGATATCATTGTGTTTGCGGGGGTGCATTTTATGGCCGAAACAGCCAAAATTCTCAATCCATCCAAAAAAGTATTGCTTCCGGATATG
This sequence comes from Bacteroidales bacterium UBA4181, assembly GCA_002380425.1. Lineage (GTDB taxonomy): Bacteria > Bacteroidota > Bacteroidia > Bacteroidales > UBA4181 > UBA4181. The sequence continues at coordinate 3,770 of DFUR01000019.1, read as the reverse complement.
CTTGCCGGATGCTCTCTTGCGGACTCTTGTCCTGCTTCGGAATTCGAAAAATTCATTGCCCTGCATCCCGGTCATACGGTGATTTCGTATGTAAATACCACCGCAGCAGTCAAAGCCCTTACAGATATTGTGTGTACTTCGTCCAATGTGGTTCAGATTGTTGAATCCCTGCCGAAAGATGAGAAAATAATCTTCGGGCCGGACAGGAACCTTGGGAATTATATCAACAATCTCACCGGCAGAAATATGGTTGTTTGGGATGGCGCCTGTCATGTGCATGAGCGGTTTTCTCTCCCGGCTATTCTGGAGCTCAGGAAGCAACATCCCGGGGCAAAGATTCTGGCTCATCCGGAATGTCCCCGCCCCATTCTGATCGTGTCTGATCATATCGGTTCTACTTCAGAATTGCTCCGATTCTCCAAGACCTCTGAGGCTTCGGAGTTTATTGTGGCTACTGAGCCCGGGATTATTCATCAGATGAAGAAGGGAAGCCCGGATAAGATTTTCTTTCCGGCTCCTCCCGAGGATGCTTCCTGCGGATGCAATGATTGTCAGTTCATGAAAATGATAACCTTGCGCAAAATATATGATTGTCTGAAGGATGAAAAAGGAGAGATTCTCCTGGATAGGGAACTGATGGAAAAGGCTTCCCGGCCCATTATGAGGATGATGGAGCTTTCCGAAAAATTCAAGCTGTGACTAATAAAGAATCCATGACCAATCCGGTGCCCTTTCGTTCGGGACCTGTTCCCGCTGAAGATGCTGAATTTGAAAAATCGCTGCGTCCTGCTGATTTCAGCGAGTTCAGCGGTCAGGACCGGGTGGTGGAAAACCTCAGGGTGTTTGTTCAGGCGGCCCGTCAGCGCGGGGAATCGCTTGACCATGTACTGCTGCACGGGCCTCCCGGATTGGGCAAAACCACCTTGGCCAATATTGTGGCCAATGAACTTGGAGTGCACCTTAAGGTGACCTCTGGGCCCGTTTTGGACAAGCCGGGGGATCTGGCAGGGGTGCTGACCAATCTGGAGCCTCACGATGTGTTGTTTATTGATGAGATTCACCGGCTCAGCCCTGTGGTGGAGGAATATCTTTATTCAGCCATGGAGGATTATGTCATAGACATCATGATTGACAAAGGGCCCAGCGCCCGCTCCATCCAGATTACCCTCAATCCATTCACTCTGATTGGAGCCACTACCCGGTCGGGCTTACTCACCAGTCCTCTTCGGGCGCGGTTTGGCATTACCTGTCTTTTGGAATACTATCCCAAGGAGGTCCTCACCTCCATTGTCCGCAGGGCTGCAGCCATTCTTAAGGTAAAACTCTATGCCGATGCGGCCGAAGAAATATCGGGACGCAGCCGGGGAACCCCCCGTATCGCCAATGCATTGCTGCGCAGGGTCAGGGATTTTGCTCAGGTGAAGGGAGATGGTACCATCAACCTTGAAATTACCCGGTATGCCCTGGATGCCCTGAATATTGACAAGCACGGGCTGGATGCCATGGACAACAGGATTTTGCGTACCATCATTGAGAAATTCAGTGGAGGGCCCGTGGGGCTAAACACCATTGCCACTGCTGTGGGTGAGGATCCCGGGACCATTGAGGAGGTGTATGAGCCCTTCCTCATCAAGGAGGGCTATATAAAAAGAACGCCCCGCGGACGCGAGGCGACTCCCTTATCATACAAAAATCTGGGTATTCCCAGGGATCCCGGCCAGCCGGCCCTTTTTGAGGGGTTGTAAATCCTACAAAGCCTGGGTAAACTGTCTCAGGAAGCGGACATCGTTTTCGAAATACATCCGGATGTCCTTGATTTGGTATTTGAGCAGTGCGATTCGTTCCACCCCCATTCCGAAAGCAAATCCTGAGTACTCTTCAGGGTCAATATTGCAGTTCTTCAATACATTAGGGTCCACCATGCCGCATCCCAGCACTTCAAGCCAGCCGGTGTACTTACACAGATTGCAGCCCTTGCCGCCGCAACTGCAGGACACATCCATTTCGGCGGAGGGTTCCGTGAAAGGGAAATAGGAGGGCCTCAGACGGATTTCGGTGTGCTCACCGAACATTTCCCTGGCAAAGGCAAGTAAAGTCTGCTTGAGGTCTGCAAAGGACACTTTCGGGGCAATGTACAGGCCTTCTACCTGGTGGAATATGCAATGAGACCGGGCGGAGATGGCTTCGTTTCGGAATACCCTGCCGGGCATGATCATTCTGATGGGAGGAGGTGTTTTCTCCATCACCCGCACCTGTACCGAGGATGTGTGGGTGCGCAGTACAATATCCGGATTCTTTTCAATGAAGAAGGTGTCCTGCATGTCCCGTGCGGGATGATCGGGGGGAAAATTCAAGGCGCTGAACACATGCCAGTCATCTTCTACTTCGGGGCCATCGGCGATGGTGAATCCCAGGCGGGTGAATATATCACATATTTCGTTTAAGACCAGTGAAATAGGGTGTCTTGACCCCATGGCTACCGGGTCTCCGGGCAGGGAAAGGTCCATCCCGGAGGCTTGCTCCGCGCCTTCCAGGGACCTTTTGCCGGCCTCAAACAGTTCGTTGAGTTCGTTCTTGAGTTCGTTGAGGCTTTTGCCTACTTCCCGTTTCTGTTCATTTCCGATGGTTTTGAATTCATCGAACAGTTCGTTGAGCAGGCCTTTCTTGCTGAGATATTTCAGCCGGAAATCTTCGAGCAGGGCCGGAGAACCCGGGGTAAAACCGGCGGTTTCCTGCCGGATTTGGTTGATTTTATCGAGCATCAGAATTTCTATAAAGTTCAAAGAGTGCAAAATTACGGCATAATCCGTAAAACGAAGCAAGTTACCAAAAAAATCATTCTTTTGGCATCGCCCCAAGGTCCTACCTCAGCTACTACCTCGGATCCTACCCCAGCTCAAAGGTGGTAATCCCGACTACTTCATCCCAAAGCACCTGGGGTTGCCCCTGGGAATACATGCGCATGGTTTCGAATACTTTTTCCATGCCGTATCGTTCAACCAGTTGATCCGCAATGGGATGACCGGCCTGGACGTCCAGGAATACCGGCCCCTGGGTTTGAGACACCAATGTCCTGAAGATTTCGTCGGCGGTTTCAACGTCCTGTGCGAACAGCGGGCCAATCTTGCTCCCATTGCCACACGCGCGCAATACGCCCATTGCGCCAATCGTACCGTTGTGGTACCAGACGGCCGTGCGGTGGGTGGGGGCCTGAAGCCACAGCTTCAGAAACCGCTCCCGTGCTCCGGGGAAATGGCTGCGGTCGTATGCGGCCAATGCTTCAAATGGCACATCAGAGGCGGGGCAGATATGGCCCGAAGGGGTTTTCCCGGCTTCAGGCTTGGGGGGGCTTTGAAGCATGTAGCGGATGTTCCGGTGGGCAGGCTCAAACCCGAACCTAAGGTAGGCAGGAACTTTTTCGAGAACCCCGTCCACGCCCATGTTTTTCCCCTGCAGATAGGCCAGAGCTTTGCGTCCGAGGGCCGGCCCGATAAGCCTGCCCCGAAGGGATTTGTCAACGATAAACAAGCCGATGAAGCCGCATGTTCCATAAGATACAGCGGAGATGCATCCTACCGGCTTCCCTTGCGATTCGGCGATGAAGAAGCCTTCAGGGTCGGTTTCGAAAAAAATATGGCCGTCTGCCAGCCCAGGATTCCATCCCTCTGTTGAAGCCATGCGGATAAAGAAGTCCATATCTTCGGCCCGGGCATTCCGAATGGAGAAGCTCATGCTTCCGGCTCCGTCATTCTGAACGTGGAGGCCCATGG
>DFUR01000016.1 GCA_002380425.1 Bacteroidales bacterium UBA4181 | reverse complement strand
AACCATCAAGGGCGTGGGCTACAAATTCACCGAAGCTTAGTAATTCTCGGCCTTGAGCTCAAAAAACGCCTGGGGGTGGTCGCAGCAGGGGCAGTTCAGCAACGCTTTTTCCCCATAGTAGAGGTATCCGCATTTGCGGCACACCCAGAGTACCTTTCCGGACTTGCGGAACACTTCGTCCTTTTCGAGGTTTGCCAATAGTTTCAGATAACGTTCCTCATGGCTTTTTTCCACCGAGGCAATCAATTTGTACTTCATGGCGATTTTGGAGAAGCCTTCTTCCTCGGCAATGCGGGCAAATTCGGGATACAGCTCAGCCCATTCCTCGTGTTCACCGGCGGCAGCCTGTTTGAGGTTGGAGGCAGTATCTTCAGTAACACCTGCCGGATAGGAAGCCGTAATCTCTACCATCCCGCCCTGCAGGAAGTTGAAGAACACCTTGGCATGCTGTTGCTCCTGCAGCGCCGTCTCTTCAAAAAAAGCAGCAATCTGTTCAAAGCCATCCTTGCGCGCCTGTTTGGCGGCAAATTCATAACGGTTCTTGGCCTGAGATTCTCCTGCAAACGATTTCAGAAGGTTCTGCTCGGTTCTGGATCCTTTAAGTTCCATACTGTAAGATATTAAGGGTTAGTGTTGATAAATCGCATTCATTGTTGACAAAGATAGCAAAATGTGGTTGCACCGGAATCAGCGGGATAGATATATTTTCCTATCTTTACCCCCAAATTGGGCACCTGTATGGGGAAGGAACAACCTTGGTTTTGGGACAACAACGATTTTTCTGAAAGCGTTCAGCGCTTTGAGGAAATGCTCAGGAACAAAAAAAGTTATTTTTTTGAAGTACACGAGTTTGAGGACATCATTGACTTCTACCTGGACTCGGAGAATTATGCCCAAGCCTCTCAGGCAGCCGAGTATGCTTCGGGGATGTACCCGCACGCCACCTCCATTCAGGTCCGCATCGCCGAGATCCTCATTGACAAGGGCAAACCACTGGAATCGCTCCGCATGCTCAACACTCTGGAAAAACTCGAAAGCGAAGAGTACCAGATTCCTCTGCTGAAAGGCTCTGCGCTGGTGATGCTGGGGAAAAGCCGCGAAGCCATCCGGCAATTCGAAAAAGCCGTCTCTATGGCCAACGAGGACCAGGGGGATGTGCTGTACAACATCGGGGTTGCCTTCGAGCGGGTGAACCAATACAAGCGTGCCTTGTCCTATTTTCAAAAGGCCCTGCTGCTGGAGCCCGACAACTTTCATCTGTTCTACGATCTGGGGTATTGCTACGAGCGGGTCAATGATTTGGACAACAGCATCCGGCATTACGAAAAGTATCTGGACTTCGATCCCTTCTCAGAATACGTGTGGTACAATCTGGGCATTGTCTATAACCGTAAAGAGGTGCAGGAAAAGGCTCTGGAAGCATATGAGTATGCTTTGGCCATCAACCCTGAGTACGCTTCCGCCCATTTCAACCTGGCCAATACCCTGGCCCTGCTGGAGCGTCTCCCCGAGGCCATTGCGGCCTACGGTGAGGTCCTCCGTACGGAGCCAGAGAACACCCTGGCCCTATGCTACACCGGAGAATGTTACGAAAAGTCCGGACAGTCGGAGCTGGCCCTGGAGTACTACGACAAAGCCCTCCGGGTTGACCCGCAGTGCGGGGAAGCGTGGCAGGGAAAGGGAGTAGTGCTCTGCGAGCGGCTGGATTTTACCCAAGGCATCGCCTGCCTGAAGAAGGCTCTGGAGACGGACCCCGAGAACTCCGATTATGGCTACGGGCTGGCTACGGCTTATGCCAATTCCGGGGATTTTGTCCGCTCCCTGAGCACCCTGGAACAACTGACTTCTGCCAATGTGCACGACATCGAAGCCTGGTTGCGGCGCTCCGAAGTGTATTTCAAGATGGGGGAACCTTCCGGGGCCCTGTCGGCGCTGAGAGAGGCCTGCATGAACAACCCCGCCAATGCGCTGCTGCTCTACCGGGTGGCGGCCATTCACCTCATCTGCGGAGACCAGGAATCCGGGCTTCCATCCCTGGAACGGGCGGTGGAACTGGATCCCACCCTGCTGAAAGACATGTTTCAGTTCTATCCCGAAGCCACCTACATTCCTGAGTTGATGCACTGGATAGAACGTTATTCACGATAATATCACCTGTAATGAACATTCTGCTTCCCTATCTTCCGGAACGCTCCCAAAAACCAAGGAGCCAGGGCCTGACCATGATGATGGACAAAGGGCTAAGCCTCCGGGAAACCGAAAACTTTATCGAATCCTCCGGTGCTTTCACCGACCTGGCCAAGCTGGCCTTCGGCACAGCCGTGTTTGCCGGCAATGTACCCGAGAAGATTGCCCTGTACAAACAGGCCAACATCAAGGCCTATTTTGGAGGCACCCTGTTTGAAGCCTTCATCATCAGGGGGATGTTTGACGAGTTCCGCCGCTTCGTGGACCAGATGGGCGTCGAAGTAGTCGAGGTATCCGATGGCTCCATGAAGATAGAGCATGCCGAGAAGCTGGAGTACATCCGGCAGCTGGCCCGTCAGGTGACCGTGGTCTCCGAGGTCGGCTCCAAAGTATCCGGGGTGGTGCTCTCCAACCAGGAGTGGGTACAGAGCATGCAGACGGAGTTACAGGCCGGCTCCTGGAAGGTCATTGCCGAGGCCAGGGAAAGCGGCACCATCGGGATCTATCACTCCGACGGCTCGGCCGACAAGGAACTCATCAGCGCCCTGATGCAGGGGGTGGGCAGTGAGAAGATTATCTGGGAAGCCCCCGTCAAAAGCCAGCAGGCCATGTTTATTCAGCAGCTGGGCGCCGAAGTGAACCTGGGCAATGTGGCCCCCACTGAGGTGATCGCCCTCGAATCGCTGCGTCTGGGGCTGCGGGGAGACACCTTCTTCAACTTCCTGCCTAAGGAACTACACGCAAAAAAACAACTCTAACCCAAGCCCATGACCGAGTTTTATCAAAGCCTCGTTGACTGGTACATGCAGCACATGAACTACTGGACCATCACTGGGCTGATGGCCATTGAAAGTTCCTTTATTCCCTTCCCCTCCGAGGTTGTGGTTCCTCCCGCGGCCTGGAAAGCGGCTCAGGGGGACCTGAACATTTACCTGGTGGTATTGTTCAGCACCTTCGGAGCACTGATCGGGGCCGTAGTGAACTATGTGCTGGCACGCACCCTGGGACGCACCCTCATCTACCGCTTTGCCGACACCCGCATGGCCCGGTTCCTGCTCATTGCCCCGGACAAAGTGCAGAAGGCGGAGTCGTACTTCCTCAAAAACGGGAACACCTCCACCCTAATCGGACGGCTTATTCCAGGCATCAGGCAGCTCATCTCCATCCCGGCCGGCCTGGCCCGGATGTCCCTGGGCAAGTTTTTGATCTACACCACTCTGGGAGCCACCCTCTGGAACATCATCCTGGCAGCTCTGGGCTATTTTCTCTACGCTCGCAAAGACTTGTTTGAACTGTATTACGCAGAGCTCAGCTGGGTGCTGGTCGGGCTGGGCGTGCTGTTTGTGGCCTATCTGGTGTACAACGGCATCCGGAAGAACCCCAAAAAATCCTGACATTCATGGCACAACGCATCTATGGCCTGATCGGATACCCGCTATCCCACTCCTTCTCGCGGCAATACTTTACGGACAAGTTCAGCCGTGAGGGCATCACCGATGCCCAGTATTGCAACTTCCCCATCAGGGAGATGGCCACATTCCGCGATTTGCTGGCCTCCCAGCCGGAACTCTGCGGGCTCAACGTCACCATTCCGCACAAATCAGCCGTTATACCGTTTCTGGATGAACTCGACCCGGAGGCCGCGGCAGTCGGTGCCGTCAATGTGATCCGCATTCAACGCCTCAGTGATGGCCTCTGGCTGAAGGGTTACAACAGCGATGTGTATGGCTTCAGAGCTTCCCTCCAGTCCCTGCTGCAGGAGCCTGGAAACGTGCAGGCCGCACCCGCTGCCACGACAGCCCGACCAGAACCGGCAGGCTCCGCTGCTGCCGCGACAGCCCCCCTCAAAGCCCTTGTGCTGGGCTCCGGAGGCGCTTCGAAAGCCGTTGTGTACGGGCTTCGCTCCCTGAACATCGAGGCGCACATCGTTTCGCGCAAGGAAGGCGAAGGGGTGTACCGCACCTACCGGCAACTCACCCCGCGCGACCTTCAGGAGCATCTGCTGCTGATCAACACTACCCCTCTGGGCATGTTTCCGCGCACCGAAACCTTCCCCCTGATTCCCTACGAATCCATCACCCCCGGACACATCCTGTTCGATTTGGTGTACAACCCCGAAGAAACGGTATTTCTCAAATGGGGCAAAACCTTCGGAGCCCGGACCCGGAATGGTCTGGAAATGCTTCGCCTGCAGGCCGAAAGGTCCTGGGAAATCTGGAGTCAGGGATAAAGGAATTTTGAAACAACAGAATTTCTATCCGGCAAAAAGAGATTCTCTGAATAACGCCGAATGTGCAGCAGCCATTACTTCGGCCGCGGGACGGCACTGTCCTTTCGTTTCCCCACCCACAGCACCACAAAGGCTACAAACCCGAGGGCAATGGTCAGCAGGGAGCCGGAGGTGTGCGATAGGGTGGCAAACACCAGTCCGTCTTCCCAGGGAATGGCATACAGGGTGAGCCCCAGGGCCACCGCCCAGTGAAAGGTACCAATCCCGCCCTGCACCGGAATGATGAAACCAAAGGTAGCCATCACCAGGATAAAGACCGCATCGAGCAGGCCCAGGTGGGACGTGAAGGACAAGGCCAGAAACACCAGGTAGGTTTGCAACAGGTACATGCCCCACACAAGCAGGGTGACCAGAATGAACATAAAGATATCCTTCATCCGCAGGATGGAGGTCAGCCCCGACCAGACATTCCGCACCAGCCCTTTGAGCTGGTTCATCACCTTGAGCTCCCTAAGCCAGGAACGCAACAGATACCAGGCAAGCCACAGGGAGCCCAACAGCAAAACGAACATGGCCAGCAGCAAGGGCAGGCTGATGACCGAAGTGAGCTTGTCATAGAGGGGCACAAAGATCTCCCGGGTGAGAAAATTTCCAAAGAATTCAAACCGAAACAACAACAGCGACACCAGCAAGAGGGCAAAAACCAGCATATCCACCACCCGCTCCAGAATCACTGTTCCCAGCAGCCGGTCCACCGGAATCCGGTCGGTGCGGTTCAGAGACATACAACGGGCCACCTCGCCGATACGGGGAAAAGCATAATTGGCAAGGTATCCTATGAGCACCGCTCCGAAGGTATTCTTCACCGAAGGCGCATAGCCCAGGGTCCGGATGAGCATTTTCCAGCGAATGCCGCGGCACAGATGGCTCAGGAAGCCACACACCAGCGACAGCCATACCCAAAAATAATCCACGGAGCGGAAACGCTGAGACATATCCCTGAGGTCTATCCCCTTGAATGCCCAATAGAGCAGGAAAGCCCCAACCGAAAGAAAGAAAAGAAACTGTATAACCTTCAGAACTACCGATTTCACTAAGGCAACAATTGGTTGGTGGCTGTTTCGGGGAATACCAGAGCCGGCCTGAAATCCGCGGCCTCCCGGGCATCCATACTGCCATACGACATAATGATCACCACATCGCCCACACACACTTTTCGGGCAGCCGGGCCATTGAGGCAGATCACCCCGGAGCCACGCTCCCCTTTGATTACGTACGTCTCCAGCCGCTCTCCATTGTTGATGTCCACCACGGTCACCTTCTCAAACTCGACCAACCGGGCAGCATCCATCAGATCCTCGTCAATGGTGACACTGCCCACATAATCAATGTTGGCCTCCGTCACCGTTACCCGGTGAATCTTGGATTTCAAAATCTCTATCTGCATCCCCTTGTGTTTATTCGTATGCTATATTGTCAATAAGCCGGACTTGCCCTGCCTGAACGGCAATACAACCCTGCAGTCCCCTGGGATCCCCCCAGAATCGGGCCGGTTGAAGTTCCTCCCTGTCCACGATGGCAAAATATTCCGTCTGCAGCAAAGGATCGGCGTTAATCCGCATCTCCACCCATTCACAGAGGGCTTCGATGGTGAGTACCCGCGACAAAGTTACACTTTTCAGCAATGTATCGGATATCAGGACCGCACTTTTACGATGTTCCGGCGTGAGCAGCCGGTTGCGGGAACTCATGGCCAGCCCGTCGGGCTCACGCACGATGGGGCAGCCCACAATGCGCACCGGCAACTGCAACTGCCGCACCATAGCCCGGATAATGGCCAGTTGCTGAAAATCCTTCTCCCCAAAATAGGCGCTATGAGGGACGGTAGCCTCAAAAAGCTTGCTCACAATCTGGGCGACCCCGTTGAAGTGTCCCGGACGACGCACCCCTTCCATCACCTGCTCGAGCGCCCCAAAATGAAACGCCCTATGGTCCGGTTCGGGATACATCTCCTCCACCGAAGGCGCAAACACACGGGTACAACACGAGTCCCGGAGCAACTCCAGATCCTGCGGGAGCGTCCGGGGGTACACCGCCAGGTCGCGCGGGTCGTTAAACTGAGTAGGATTGACAAAAATACTGACCACGGTCACCTCATTCTCGGCTCCGCAACGCTCCACCAGGGAGATATGCCCTGAATGCAACGCCCCCATGGTAGGGACCAGCCCGATCCGGAAACCAGCCCGCCGGGCATCCGCAAGAGACCCCTGCAAAGCAGCGATGGTAGGAAATACTTGCATGCACTATAAATAGGCTGCAAACCTATATGATTTTGTCCGGAAACCCAAGAGAAAACCCAAGAAACCGTCCGGCTAACCCCACCAATAAACCACACAGTTAACCGGAACGGATTCCGCCCATCCTACTCCTCCTCCTGGAGGCACATAATCCGGATGGGGACTGAGGGCCCCGGATAGGCCAGGCATACCGGCCCGTCAAAGGGATCATCTCCGGTGAATTTCCGGGCTCCGATTTTGTATTTCTTTCCGGCCACCACTTCAATGGCTGCCAGGCTCTGAATAGTGGCCACCGGCCTCAGGTATTTGCGGTAATAATACCCGGCTCCGGCGCTGATGCTGTCGTCCAGTGCAAACCAAAGATTCCCGTACAATCCGGTGCCACAGAGAACATACTGAGCCGTCACCGAATAGGTACAGTCATCGCTGTCCGTGAATCCAAAGTCATAGCCGGGCGTTTCATAGGTGACAGAATCCGAATCATTCCCCCCGTTGAGCACAAGAACCGTCATGCCCTCCAGAGACAGCGTATCCAAAAGATCGTTCAGCGGAAAACTCAGGGTTTCGGTGATATAGGCCTCACACGGATCCCCGTGGGCATTGTGTTTGATGATCAGGTCTATCCCGGGAGATTCACCCCCCTTGAGGGCCTCGCCCCAGATCACCTCGAAGGTGTGTTGCTTGCAGCCGCCCGAATAGGAAACCGTGAACGAGACTGTCCCGTCCGCCACCGACACATCCGTCAACTCAAAAGGATCGCTGCCCAGCGGGGTGCGGTTCGAAACCGCATCCCCGTAAGCAGCCGCGTCCTTGGTCAGAACAATCCCGGAAGTCACATGATCGCCTCCCGGGCCATCATCCTTGGAACAAGCTGCCTGCATGAGCAGCACCAACAAACCACATATAAAAGCAGTCTTTCTCATAATGATGATATTTCGTGGTTGGAACAAAGGTTGAAACAAAATGCTATCTGAGGGCTCTGTCGGTCAGGACGCTCCCCTTTGGGGAAGACTCGGGAGCCACAAAGGCCGCCGTCTGCTCCGGACGTTTGTAGTACCCCGAATCCTTCCTGACGGACTGATTGTAGGTCTTCCACGTAACCACCAGCTTCACAGAATCCAGGTCCTGGGCCAGCAAGGAAGAGACATCAAAAGACACCCGCCCCGGAACCAGCCGGACCCGGTCGTCATCATACTCATTGTGCCGAAACTGAAGCACCTTGCGCTCTGCCGTGGACACCTCGTCATTGACCACCAGATTGACGAAATGCAGCAGGCCCGGGTCATTGCGGTAGATGGAGAAATTGATGTTCAGGTACTTCTCCCCGCCCAGCCAGATATCGGTGATCTCTATGGGATCATTCCCGATACTGTCCTGCTGATGAGGGGACAACGCGGAGGAAGACACGGGGTTCTTGGTCAGCAGATCGGCCAGTTCATTGATACGCACATCGTATCCAGTAGGGTTGGTACCCAGAATAGTGTAATTGACAATCAGCCGCTTGCCATCCTGCAAAGGATACGTCTGATGCCGGTTCTCCAGAATTCTCAGGGTATTGCCCCCATCGGTGCGTATGACAAAACCCGACTGGGAGGTGTGCACCACCCCGTAGCTGATGTAGAAATTACTCCAGGAATCCTCGTCATCCTGCAGGCACGAAGAAAGCAGCAGCATGCCCAGCACCAACACCCACGCACTTCGCATCCACTTAGTTCCTGGAAAGTGCTTGTGCTCCTGAAAGAAAATCGCGTTCATAAACCTTGAAGTGAATTAAGAAATGATGTTTTCCTTAAGAGGCAACACGAAGGCATTTCGTTGCACCACCCCCCTAAAATTCCTTTCTCAACCCCAATCTGAAGTTAAAATTCAGCGGATGCTCCGTACGGTAAGAAGAAGGTTGTTTGTGATTGTCCGGATAATAAGACAAACCGGGCTCCAGAAACACCCCCATATCCCGGGCAATACCATACTCCAACCCAACAGAACCGTTCAACGACCACGCCACCCCCTTAGCCTTCAAATGCACCGTTTCGTCGGAGATCACAGAACCCGAAGAAAGCATCTGCACCTTAGCCCTGGCGGAAAGAGCCACCTCTGCCATCCCCCCTCCGGAAACATACCACCGAAGGTGTTTGCCTCGCGCCACATCGAGCGACAGCGAAACCGGGAGCCCCAGATACTGGAGCGTCTGCCGGTATGTGTAATCGTTCAGCGTACCCGAGAGCGAAGACTCCGAACGCATATAAGTGTACATCAGCCCCGCATCGAGCGACAAACCGCCGGTAAGATACCTCCGGAACATCACCCCGAACGAAACCGGCATCTTGTGCTCCAGCGCACTCTCGTTGAGCACCGGAGTCTCCAGCAACTGGTTGAACTCCGAAAACACCGGATCCCTCATTGCAGCCCCCGCTCCGGCCATCATCCCCTGCCCGTTCTGCCCCAGATTCGGCCCAAAAGCCAACGAAACCGCACTCCTCCCCCGGCCCCTCTCACCGTCCATCGCCACCGCCTCCTCCGGAACATCCAGCGCAATCAAACCCGAAGCCACAGGAGCCACACCAGTACCATCAGGCATACCCGGAGCATCCGGCACACCAGTACCACCAGGCACACCCGGAACACTAACAGGACCAGCATTCCCCGGCGCAACAACAGCACCAGAAACCACCGGAACACCCGTTGCCACCAAAGGGTTCTTCACAGAATCCAGCAAACCCGCAGGCTGTCCACCAATATCCACAGTCCCGTCAGAGCGGCCGTACACACCAATTCCTTTATCCTTACCCCCATCAACGACCACATCACCCACAGCACCTGCAACCAAACCTCGAGAACCATCTTCCCCGGCACCCGAACCTCGAATCCCATCAACACCAACAACAGGCTCCCCGCTCGCATCCTCTGGCTGCTTAGAATCCAAAGCGGCAGCCACAGGCACAGCGGTGCCCTGTGCCGGAATCACCCCAGCCTGATGCATCACTGCGGGCGCGGGTTCCTCCCGGACAACGTAACGGCTCACCCAGAGCCCCAGAGACAACAGGAAGAGCGCAGCCGCTGTCCAGGAAGCCCACAAGAGCACACGGGACCTCCGGGTCCGCACAGAAGGCGGCAGCACGGGCTTGTCCAGCGCACGCTCCAGCGCCTCCCAGGAAGGCACCTCGTCCTTCACCTGATGGTGCTGAAGCTTGTCTTTCAATATGTTCTCCAATCTATCCATGCTGTGACACTTAAATCATATCCGATTCCTTCAAAACCTTCAAAAAACAAGCACGGGCCCTGGAATACTGCGAGCGCGAAGTTCCCTCGCTGATTCCGAGCATCCCGGCAATCTCCCTGTGGGAATAGCCCTCCACCGCAAAAAGATTCAGCACCGTCCGATATCCCTCAGGCAGCTTTCCCATACAGGCAATCAGCTCCTGGGCCGACATCCGTTCCAAAGCAGAAATCTCCGTATCCGTGATCTGCACCGCCTGCGCCAAAGGCTCATACACCCGTACATTGGCCCGTTTCCGCAGATACCCCAGACAAGTCGTCACAAAAACCCTGCGCATCCAACCCTCAAAAGAGCCCTCTGCCCTGAAATCCCCAATTTTGTCAAACACCACCAGAAAACCATCGTGCAACAAATCACGCGCAACCGAACCCTCCTGCACATAGCGAACACACACAGCAAGCATCTTTGCCGCATACAGCTCATACAGAGCCTGCATCGCCTTCCTGTCTCCCTTTCGACAACCGGCAATAAGGATATCTTCGGACACTCTACTCAATCCCTCTGTCATTGTATTCAACAAGATACGCAACCCACCCCGGAAGTTGCATCCACAAATTTAAAAGTCGTACCGACACAGCGGCATTTTTCTCAAATGTCTTTGCACCTCGCGTTCAACTTGTTCAAAATCGGGTAAGTCTTGAATTTGTTCTCTCATGGAGTTTTGCCAGCGTCCTTTATATTGTGGCAAGCGTTCCTTTAGCTTTCTGGGAAAATCAGCCGCATGAAGTCCTTTACTCTCGCATTTGGTTATAAACTCAGTTACAAAAAAGCCAACCTGCATTCCAACTACTTCCAATAAATACCAGATGTCGTATAAGTCTCTTGCCTGCATGCGCTGCATGACCGAACGCATTTTTTCGACCAATACCTCTTCCAATGGATAGCACCAAAGTTGATGTTCCATTAAGTCTGCGTAATCAATACGAACGTCTTTCATAATCGGCTCAAAAACCAATTGTTCGCTTCTGGAAACATCAATCTTAACTCGCTTGTTATTTCCTTGCCCGCCAAGCGGCCCTATATAGCTGATATAAAAATTAATACCACCATCTTCGTGCTCATTGTTGTCCAATATTCCAAGCGGCAAATTGGCTTCTTGCTTGATGAATTCAAAAGCCTCCCTAAACCATTGAAAGAT
>DFUR01000044.1 GCA_002380425.1 Bacteroidales bacterium UBA4181 | reverse complement strand
GCTCATTGTCAGGGAAGGGCCCTCGGCCAGATGTTCCAGTTCCCCGACCACTCCTGCCGTGAAACGGAGCTGGCTGGAAAGCTGGTAGTTCCATTGCAGCTCGGCACCCCCAAGATCATTGGGTCGATAATACCCCAACTGATATCCCAGCGAGGATCCGGATGCCCGGATAACACGTTCCACGCTGTTATCATTGACTGTGGAGTTGCGGTAATACAGGGATGTCAGCAGAGCCCAGCGCTCGGATGGTTCGTAACGATGCCGCAGATAGGCATTCATAAACGAGATGTCCCACAGGGTATTCCGGTCAAGAAACACATCTCCCTGCGACAGAAACTGGGTAGTCATGGAAGATTTTTTCTCCTGATAGAGCACCCCGGCAGTAAGATTTTTCACCCGAACCCTGGCCAGAAGCGACAGGTCGTCTTCGAAATTCTCCATATCATCGGTCCAATAGCCCTCTCCCGAACTTCCGGACAAATCTCCCTTTTCTGAAGTCTTCAGCATCCCGGAAAGAGAGAATCCCACATCGGCCTTTTGCAGATAGTTGTGTACCCCAAAATCCAGCAAGCCGGTGGCAAAGCTCCCCCCCAGCAGACTCACATGGCCTCCGGTGCCTGTTCCGTGGTCACGGGTAATCACATGCACAATTCCCGACACAGCATTGGTTCCGTATAGTGCCGAAGCAGGGCCGTAAACCACTTCAATACGCTCAACATCGGCCATATTGAACTGGCCACCGGCATAGAAACCACCGGAGTTCAGCTCATTGATTTGCACACCGTCCACCAGCAACAGAATAAGATTGTTCTGACTGGGAACTCCCCTCAGGAAGACATAGCTGTTGAATCCCATGATGTTCCGGAACTGAAACCCAGGCAAATCCCCCAGAGCTTCCTCAAGCGTGAAGTAGCCCCGCTGCCGGATTTGTTCGGCAGTGATGACCTGTACGGAAGCCGCCACTTCGCCCACCCGTTCCGGGGTTTTGGTGGCGGTGGTCACTTTGACATTCATAAGTTCAAGGAAGGACATCCTCAGGATGGCCTCGGGAGATAAGGTATCTCTGGACTGAGCCCCGGCCTGAGCCATTGAGGTGGAAAATGGCAGGGCGCACAGCAACAAAAAAAGCAGCAGAAACCTGAACTCTGAAGCGACATTCATAGCACGGAGTATTCGTGATTCCTTAACCGGAAAATAACTCTGCCGTGTATCTATGCGCTAATGTAATATTTTTTTCAACCCGAACCAGCAAGACTACCTCCTGCGCAGCAGAAAAAGTCCCAGGAAAGTGAGGGCACCATTCCAGATAAGGACTTCGAAGCCCATTTTGTACCCAAACAACAGTTCCTCGGAAAAACGACTCAGCAGATAACAACACCCCGGTGACAGTACGGCCACTAACGGAACCCAGCGGTCGCGGATCTGGAAACGGGTGAACAATCCAAAAGCGTAGAGCCCCAGCAGGGGGCCGTAGGTGTAGCCGGCCACCGTGTAGATGGATTTGATGACGCTGTCATCGTTGATCATCCGGAACAAGATGATAACGACACCCAAAACGATGGAAAGCCCCACATGCACCAGGGTGCGTTTGCGCAGCAGGTGCGGATCATCATCGCGCACCCCGAGAATGTCCACAGTGAAAGAAGTGGTAAGGGCCGTGAGGGCTGAATCGGCGCTGGAATAGGCCGCCGAGATAATGCCCAGAATAAACATCATGCCGATGACGGGCCCGAAAAATAACACCCCGGTCTGGGGGTTCACGCCGGTGGCCAGCATCGGGAACAATTCATCCCCATTGCGGGGCAACTCAACACCGTGATTACGGGCATACAGGGCCAGCAACACGCCCAGAGACAAAAAGATCAGGTTCACCGGCAGGAAGGCGCAGCCGTACCAGTACATATTCTTCTGGGCATCGCGAAGGTTCCGGCAACTAAGGTTCTTCTGCATCTGATCCTGGTCCAGCCCGGTCATGACGATGACAGTGAACATCCCGGCAAGGAACTGCTTCCAAAAGAACAGTTTCCCGGCAGGGTCATCGAAATGCCAGATACGGGCCATTCCGCTGTCCGATATTGTCTGGACCACCCCGGAGAAGGACAGCCCCATATCACGGGCAATCCAGATAATACAAAACAGCACGGTGGAAATCAGCACCAAGGTCTGTACCGTGTCGGTCCAGATTACCGTCTTGACCCCACCTTTTCGAGTGTAGAGAAAAATCAGCGCTATCGTCACTGCCACCGTTACCCAAAAAGGAACATGAAGCGCGTCAAAAAGGGCCTTCTGGAGTACGATGGCCACCACGAACAAACGGAAGGCCGAGCCAAGGGTGCGTGAAAGCAGGAAGAAAGAGGCGCCGGTTTTGTACGAGGAATGCCCAAAGCGGTCTCCAAGATAGGAGTATATTGATGGCAGACGCAACCGGTAAAAAAGAGGCAGGAGGATCTGGGCAATGGTGATGTATCCCGCGACAAAACCCAGCACCATCTGCAAATAGGCAAACTGGTCGGTGAGTACCCATCCCGGAACCGAGACAAAAGTAACCCCGGAAACGGAGGTCCCGATCATGGCCACCGAGATAATATACCAGGGAGCCCGGCGGTTCCCGGTGTAGAACGACTGCTGATCCACTTTTCGGGTGGTGAGGTAGGAAATCACAAAGAGCAGCAGAAAATAACAGCAGATCAGAGCCAGAATCCAGACAGACGACATAGGAAGGTATTTGACAGCAGTTGAAAACTTCACAAAGAAAAACCTTTTATGCCATAATTGCATGGCCGGAGGGAAAACTTCACTATGGGTTTGCGGTTGTTCTGTGCTGTTTGGGATTTGCCGATGGTTTCACTAAGTTTGTGACTGCAAAATCATTTCATGAATACCCAGTCCTACCCCTCACGCTTGCTGGAGAATGCGGTATCCGAATTTTCCACCCTGCCCGGCATCGGGCAAAAAACGGCCCTCCGGCTGGTATTGCACCTGCTCAGACAACCTGAAGGTGATGTGTCCCGGTTCACCCAGACCCTCACCCGGCTCCGCGGAGAAATCAAACAATGCCGGCATTGCCACAATCTATCGGACACCGAGATATGCGCCATTTGCGCTGACCCTGCCCGGGATCACGGTACTGTCTGCGTGGTGGAGAATATCCGGGATGTCATGTCCATTGAGAACACCATGCAATTCCGGGGTGTGTATCATGTTCTGGGCGGCGTGATCTCCCCCATGGATGGCATCGGGCCCGCAGACCTGACCATTCAGGATTTGGAGACAAAGGCCGCAAGCGGGGACGTCCGGGAAATCATCCTGGCCCTGAGCACCACCATGGAAGGGGACACCACCAACTTCTACATATACCGTAAAATCAAAGACTTCCCGATTTCCATCACCGCCCTCGCCCGGGGATTGGCCGTTGGAGATGAACTGGAATACACCGACCAGGTTACCCTGGGCCGCTCTATCCTGAACCGGACGCCCTTCGAGGAGTCGCTCGGCAAGAACTGAGCATCTGCCCACCCCCTAAGGCACCGTTGAACCGTTGGTGGTTACACCAATGAAAAGAAAAATGTATCTTTGCCCTTTGTTCAAAAACTAAGGAGTATCCTTATGAATATCTCGTATAACTGGCTCAAGCAATATATTGACACCCCCCTGTCCGCACAGGAACTCTCGGGGGCACTCACCTCCATCGGGCTTGAAGTGGAGAGTCTTGAGCCATACTGCCCGGTTCGCGGGGGATTGGAAGGCTTCGTCGTCGGCGAAGTGCTTACCTGCGAAAAACACCCCAATGCCGACAAACTGCATGTCACCACCGTCTCCACAGGAGGGCCCGAGACGCTGCACATCGTGTGCGGTGCTCCCAATGTTGCCGCCGGGCAGAAGGTGGTTGTCGCCACTCTGGGAACCACCATCTACGCTGGGGAGGAATCCTTCCAGATAAAGAAATCCAAGATCCGGGGCGAGGAATCCGAAGGGATGCTCTGCGCTGAGGACGAACTGGGGCTGGGCACCGGCCACGAGGGTATCATGGTGCTCGACGCTTCGACTGTGCCCGGAACTCCTGCAAAAGAATACTTCGGCATTGAAACCGACTATGTTTTCTCCATCGGGCTTACCCCCAACCGGATTGACGCCGCCTCCCATTACGGAGTTGCCCGGGATTTGTACGCCTGGCACATCGCCAATGGTTACAAAACCGCCCTACGTCTGCCCTCTGTGGAAGAGTTCCGGCAGGAGAACAACCTCCGCCCCTTCAGGGTGGTGGTCGAGAACCCCGAGGCATGCCCCCGGTATGCGGGCGTTTCGATATCCGGAGTCAGGGTAGCCCCCTCCCCCGCCTGGTTGCAAAACAGGCTCAGGGCTGTGGGACTGAACCCCATCAACAATGTGGTGGACATCACCAACTTTGTACTGCTTGAGCTGGGACAGCCGCTGCACGCCTTTGATGCGGCCAAGATTACCGGAGACTGCGTTGTAGTCCGCACCCTCCCCGAAGGGACTCGCTTCACCACCCTGGATGGGGTGGAGCGGACCTTGTCGGCACAGGACCTGATGATCTGCAATGCCCGCGAGGGGATGTGTATCGGAGGTGTCTTCGGAGGACTTGGCAGCGGCATCACCGACGCCACCACCGACGTGTTTCTGGAAAGTGCCTATTTCAGTCCCTCGTGGATTCGCCGGACTGCCCGGCGGCATGGCCTCAATACCGATGCTTCCTTCCGTTTCGAAAGAGGCATTGACCCCAATGGCACCCTGACCGCACTCAAACGCGCAGCCTTGCTCATTGGCGAGCTTGCCGGAGGCACCGTGTCATCGGAGGTTTATGATGTGGCCGCTTCGGACTTCCCTCCCTTCCGGGTAGCTCTGAACGTGAAACGTATTCAGCAGTTGATCGGCAAGGAGATCCCTGCCGACACCATTAAATCCATCCTGCGCTCCCTGGAAATCAATATCGAACGTGAGGATCAGGACAACCTGAGCGTGCTGGTTCCTCCCTACCGGGTGGATGTGTCCCGGGAAGCCGACATTGTGGAGGAGATTCTGCGTATCTACGGATACAATCAGGTTGAGATCAGCGAGGAAGTCCATTCCACCCTCTCCCACAGCCCTAAACCCGATAAAGCCCGGGTGGTGAACACTGTAGCGGACTATCTCAGCAGCAACGGGTTCAACGAGATCATGTCCAACTCGCTCACCAAGACGAGCTATTACGAGGACAACGACACCTTCCCGGCATCGAACCTCATCAGGATAATGAACCCCCTCAGCCAGGACCTGGGATGTCTGCGCCAAACCCTGCTTTACGGGGGGCTGGAAGCCATCGCCTACAACATCAACCGAAAGAACCCCGACCTGAGGCTGTTTGAATTCGGGAACTGCTATCAAAAAGCCGATGCAGCCCCATCACAGGCGCTGCCAGGCTACACGGAGCAGCAATACCTGGGTTTGTTTCTCTCCGGCTCCCGGAACGAAGTAACCTGGAATACGCCGGCAGCACCCACGGGCTTTTTCACCATCAAGGGATACACCGAAAGCATCCTGCGCCGGATGGGCCTGGATCCCGAAAATCTGGAGATAACCGATCATACCTGCGATGCCCTTTCGGAAGGACTCAGATACAGCAAGGGCAACACCGTGCTGGCCACCATCGGGGTTGTGAGCCGCAAGAGCCTGCAACGCGCCGACATCAAAGCCCCGGTTTTCTACGCCGAGCTTAACTGGACCGAGCTGATGAAGGCCATCCGGAAGAACCGCATCACGTTCCGGGAGCTTCCGCGCTTCCCCGAAGTCAAACGCGATCTGGCCCTGCTTCTGGACAAAAACATTACCTTTGCGCAAGTTCTCAGCACCGCCCGGAAAGCCGAACGCAAACTCCTCAAGAAAGTTTCCCTGTTCGATGTGTACGAGGGGGACAAACTTCCCGAGGGGAAGAAATCTTACGCTGTGAGTTTCATCCTGCAGGATCCGGAAAAGACCCTCACCGACCCGCAGATTGACCAAGCGATGCAACGCCTCATCCAGGCCTTTGAAAAAGAAACCGGGGCCAGGATACGGCAATAAAGGAAGACCGCCCAGTACAGAGATGCGCAACAAAAAAGAAAGCGCAGCAATGAGAGGGGAAGCATAGCAAAGAGAGGAGGCACAGCAAAGAGAAGATGCGCGTAGCAAAGCAATAAAAGGAAAGCTGCCGGAGTGGTCGATCGGGGCAGTCTCGAAAACTGTTGTACCCTTCGGGGTACCGGGGGTTCGAATCCCCCGCTTTCCGCCAACAAAACAATCCCCGCGAAAGCGGGGTTTGTTTTATACGCAGCCCCTGGGAAAGCCTGCTTTCCCGAGGGGCTAAGGATAAAACAAAAACGGGCTTACCAACTCCAACACGGAAGACACACCGCCCCCTCAGCCAACTGCTCCTGCTCCGGAGAAAACCATGGGAAGAAATCAATCCCCGTAACCCGTTCCACACTGTCAATAGGCACCGCAAAATGCGTCAGGGGCAGGGAAGAAGATGCATTGGGCAGAATAAACCCGATACCCTTGACCGATTGGCCCCTGAAATCCAGCAACACCTTAAAAAAATAAGCTGGCACCGCCACCCGGTCCGGTCCAATCACCGGCGCACCGGGAGTCAACACTGGCCCGGTCACCACATAAACAGCATCGTATTCAATGGCCCAGTCCCTGACCCTCTCTTCCAGCCTTTTCCAAATCCCCCGGTTGAAGCCCGGAGTTTGGGGGGAAATGTTGCTGTAATAGAAGGATTCGGCAATAGCCACCTCGGACCAACCCATATCCGCTGCCGGAGCCAGATGCCCGCGGTCATACCCCGACCGGAGATAGTCCGCATCACTTGCCGTCCCCTGAGAAGCAAGAGGATCGGGCATAAACCGGTCCGTACGTTTAAACCGTCCGCTGGTCTCATCCCGGGTAAGCTCATAAGCCACCCACCTCGCCTGCCGGTACGCATCATCGTATAAGAGCGCAAATCCGGCATGAGATAAAACCATTGAACCATCAGCGACCCTGGGCAATTCCGGAGAAATCTCATAAAGGGAGTAATCGGGCCCATCCTGCTCCGGAAGGGAAACAGCCACATCACGAAGCGGGAAACCAAAGGGCACCAGCACCGCAACAAACAGCAGGACAAGAAGAAGACGGGCACGCATGGGGGAAAACATACCTCACGAAAGATAGTCAAATTCCCGTTACCAGCGGCAGCCGACTGCAAGATACAACCTGCCCAAGATGGCCCAGGCCCAAGCACTGATGGGGCACGAGCTCTGTCCAATTAATGTACACCCCTCGTCAATTTTTTTGACGACATGAACAAGCACCGGAAATGCAAAACCCACAATAACAACAACTTAGTAGATTGGTCTGATTTTTGGACTCCTTATCACGCAGTATAGTCTTCAAGCATGATCCATCACCTGAAAATCTTCTGGCGCAGCCTGGGACGGAACCGGGTACATTCCATCATAACCATCGGGGGTTTTGCCCTGAGCATGGCTGTGGTTCTCATCCTGACCGCCTATATCCAGTCGGAGAAGAGGTACAACCGTCACTATCCCAACATCGACCGGATGTATCTGGTGGTACGGGAAGACAATTCGGCATTTATCCCCGAAAAGTTATACGATAGCCTGAGCAACAACCTTCCCGAAGTGGAACAAGTCACCATGTGGGACCGTAGAGAGGCAAGAATCAAGGCACAAGGCTCAACGGTGAAAGGAAACATCATAGCTACCGATGAAGGTTTTCTGGATGTATTTTCCGTGAAAGTGCTCCGGGGACGGAGCGAGATAAGCATCAAGGAAAATATCTTGCTGACCCATGATTATGCCACAAAACTATTTGGAGCGAAGGACCCTGTGGGATGTTCGGTCACTCTGTTCAACAGAGAGTGGACTATCACTGGGATCATCGAATCGCCCTCTGAGTACTCCGGGATTCAATACGATGCTTTATTACCCCGTCAAGGATACGAGTACGGCACCTACTCAAGGGATGGACATCTTGTTCAATGCGCCATTCGCATGGCAGAGCATGCCGCCCCGGAAATGCTCAAAACCCACATTGGGAAATTCACCAGCTTGGGCGATGGCCTCACGGGCGATGGCTCAAATCAACGTAAGAAGTTGGAGATACTGCCATTCAAGGACTCATATTTCGATGCATCCATCAAGGGCGACGGCCTGCTCCACGCCAACATTGCTTTGATTCGCCTTTTGATCTATGTTACAATCGTGATTCTGTTCCTTGCTGTCCTCAACTACATAAACCTGACCACAGTCCGGGGTCTGAAGCGATTCAGAGAGGTGGGTATCCGTAAAACCATCGGGGCAAACCGCAGAACCATTCTGAGTCAAATCATAACTGAGACATACCTTATCTTCGTTCTATCAACCATATTGGCTGTCGCGGCTACTGTTCCGGGGATTCCTTTATTCGAACAGTTCCTCGGGAAACAGGTTAGCCTGACACCACTCATTTCCGAGCTTTCCGTTCTGGTTCAACTGGCTGGAATACTTATTGTATGCGGATTCATTTCCGGCGTTATCCCGGCTCTTTCAGCATCCAAATATAGCCCCGTTCAACTTTTAAAGAAGGAACTCATTACATCAAAGCTGTACGGCATCCGGAGGATTATGAACATTGCTCAGTTTGCCATCGCCATCACCCTCATCATGGCCCTCATGCACATCATGCGACAGGTGGACTATGTAAACAATACCGACCTGGGATTTGACGAGGAGCAACTGCTCAGGGTGGATGTTCAAGGAATGAGCGGAGTCAAAAAAAGGGCCTTGGCTGATCAACTTCTGGAAAATCCGATGATCGTCCGGGCCTCTCTATCAGGTGGAGGCCCCGGTGAGGTGATGATTGCCGACGTCAATTTCGCCGCATACATAGATACCGGATTCCTGGAAACGTTCGGAATCAGACTGCTCAAAGGCCGCAACCTCACTCCACAAGACGCAGTATCATCGGAAGAATACCCCAACGGGCTGTACGGAATGATCAACGAAACGCTGTACAAAAAGCTGGGCGGAGGTCCATTGAAAGACCTAAAGGTGGACTTATTTAAAGAAGTGGTGGGCGTAACCGGGGATTTCCACTTTGCAGACCTCCATCAATCCGTAGGGGGGCTGATGATGAATTGCCTTTATGACCCCGTCTTGGCAAATGCCCTGAACCTGAGAATCCGGCCTGAGAACACATCCCAAACGGTGGATTTTATCCGTAAAACCTTCCTTTCCTTTCAACCTGATGAATCCTTCTCCTACCGGTTCTACGATGAGTGGTTCAGCTCAATGTACGCTCAGGAAGAGAAACAGATGGCGGCCATCCGCATCTTTGCTGTTTTGGCCATTGTGATTTCCTGTATGGGGTTGTTTGGGCTGGCCGAGTTTCAGGCCCGGAGGAAGATCAAGGAAATCGGCATCCGCAAAGTCAACGGCGCCAGCATCTCCCAGGTGCTGTGGCTGCTCAACAAAGACTTCCTGACATGGGTGGGCATCGCCTTTGTCATTGCCACCCCCATCGCCTGGTATGCCATGACCCGCTGGTTGGAATCTTTTGCCTACAAAACCCCGCTGAGCTGGTGGGTCTTCGCCCTGGCCGGAGTGCTTGCCCTGGGCATCGCCCTGCTGACGGTGAGCTGGCAAAGCTGGAAGGCGGCGACAAGAAACCCTGTGGAAAGTTTGCGGTATGAATAAAAATATCTACAGATTATCAATCCTGTTAAGTTGCTCATTGCTTGTGATATTCATGAGTTCCTGTTCCCTGATCCAAATGTATCGGGTGGTGAAGAGCAAACCTCACGTCCGCTGGTCCAGGGATACAGACTCCCTGTCCTATGACTACATTGACGGGCATATTATTCTGAATGCTACGATCAATAAAAGGCCGGTGAAACTGGCATTTGACACCGGGTCCTCAAGATTAAGCATGGATAATGAACATATCTCCGGAATAAAGAATCTGGGCCTGCAGATAATCCAAATTAATGGAAGGAAAACCTTTGTAACGCTCTTCAAAACGAATTCCCTTTCCCTCGGCCCTACCCGATATACACCGGTTTTCGGGACCGCACTCCCCTGGCCGGAGTATTATTGTACCTTCAACGGCATCTTTGGGGGCAACCTGATTCTTACCCATAACTGGCGCATCACTGATCAGCAAATATATGTTTCCAAAAAGCCCTTTGCCTCTTCGGAGAAATCTTTACGAATCCCCTTCTATATTCTTAGCGGGGCCATGTACACCAAAAGTCTGACAATCGGAAACATGAAACTCAATAACTGCGTGATCGATTACGGGATAGGCGGGGACATCATGTTGTCCTACAAGCAATACAACAAATTTGTTCAAAATGTTGAAGTCAATGATCAAATTCAACGCATAACATCACTGGTGGACATCAGAGGAAAGATCGTTCCGGATACAATCACTATCCTCAACTGCAACATGGTGTTAGAGGGACACAGAGTGGATAGTGTATATGTGTGGTTTCACCACAATCCTGTTGCGGACAGGAATATTGGTACTGGCCTGCTCCGGCGGTTTACTGAAAACATCATCAATCCTGAAAATCACGAAATACTGTTGCAATACCCCATCAGACCAGCAAGGAGCCCTATAGGAAGAAAATATAGCTTCGTCCTCCGTGACCGATTGTATTTCCTTGCACTTACCCCCCTGCCAGATTCGCTTGGATTGAGGTTTGGCGACACGTTCACCGAGATTAACGGGGTGAAAAGCCAATCTTTCTCGGACCACTGTGAATTTGAGCAGTGGATGAATTCGCTGGACAAAGAGGAGTATCTCAATCTGATAGATTCCAAAGGGAATGAAATTAGGATTCCCTATTACATCGAGGGTAAGAACCAAAAATAACAAGAAAAACTGATGATTCTGCATTACATCAAACTGGCTATCAGAGGGTTTTGGACAAAACCCCTGGTGTTTCTGGGAAGTTTCATCGCGATTGCCCTGGGAACGCTAAGTATTTCATTTCTTTTGACTTACGCTCAAAACGAACTTACCACGGATAGGTTCTATGGCAATAATATCTGTGCATTGACGATGAGAACCTCATCGGAGGCGACCTGGAATGGCGAAGAATTAATGGAATCACCTGACCTGGATCAATATCCTGAAATCGAGGCGATCACTTACCTTCGCAAGTTTCCAGAAGGGACAATTTCTGTGATGCATCAGGGGGTAAAATACACCCCGGAAGTGTTGGTTGCCGACAGTTCTTTTCTAAAAGTTTTTGATTATGAATTGATACGCGGGAACACGGGGTCGCTGGTATTTGAACCCTATTCGATGCTGCTTACCGAAAGTTATGCGCGGAAATACTTTGGTAAAACCGATGTAATCGGGCAAACATTCGAAATTGCCGATATTAAAAGGAATGACTTTGTTGTAAAGGGCATCATAAAAGATCCTCCTTCGAACAGCTCTATTGAATTTGATGTAGTCTTAATCCACAAGCCGAGGATGGCCATGCTCGCCGGGGATGCCATGTTCAGCAAGATGGGGGTTTCGTTTATGAGCCTTTCGGGAGAAGTCGTGATGACCGACCTTAACGCAAAGATTCAGGGACTTGCTCCCCGTTACAGATCGGGCCAAACTGAAATGAAATTGATTCCGCTGGAGGATATTTATTTTGAGAAATATTATTCAGGCAAGTTCATGGATATATTTTCAAGATCCGGAGACAAAGAGGATGTTCGTTTGTTGATAATTATCATGGGGTTGATTCTGGTTGTGTCGATTCTGAACTTTTCGAATCTCTTGAGAATCG
Source organism: Bacteroidales bacterium UBA4181 (assembly GCA_002380425.1). Lineage (GTDB taxonomy): Bacteria > Bacteroidota > Bacteroidia > Bacteroidales > UBA4181 > UBA4181. Next base: position 5,604 of record DFUR01000044.1, on the reverse strand, counting down.
GAGCAATTTCCTCATTGCGAAATGTGGGTATTTCGAGAATCAACGGAGCAAATCATTCTGAAATCGTGATGCTGAAAGTTACAGAGTTGGGGATGCTCCTGATCATTACGCTCATATTTGTGACCGGATTGTATTATCTGTTGTTACCCTACTTCGACCGGTTGGTACAGATGGAGTTGACTTCGGGTGTCGGAAGAGCCTTCTTAACGCATTTCCTAATAATGTGTTGCATCGCCCTGATTCCATTTTTCCCCTCGCTGGTTCTGAGCCTTCGGACTCCTACAATGTCCGGAATCAAGGATAAAGTCAGGATGGGTGGCGGCCTCATGAGTGCCCGGTGGGGCATCGTTACACAATTCTCGTTCACCATATTTTTTCTCATCATCTCTCTGGTGGTTTTCAAGCAATGGAACCTTATGTTACACAAGGACCTCGGCTGGAAAAGTGAGAATGTAATCCGGACAAAAATTTTTCCCAATATATTCTACGACGATGTAACTCCTGAATACGTTGAGACGCTAATAAGCAACATGCAGTACGTGCTGAATGAACTAAACGCCTGTCCGTACATTGAGTCGTTTAATTATGGGAACAATCCGCTTCAGGTAACCAAGGCAGATTGGAAACCCGAAGGGAGCACCAAAGAATATCCTGACCTCAGTGGAATTTATGTAAAAAGTGGATTTGATACAATGTGGGGGTTGACACTGGTTGAGGGTCGGTTCTTTGATCCTCAACAGGAAATGACCCGTGAGAGGAGGGTCGTCATCAACGAAGCAGCTAAACGCTTCTGGGAGATTGACAATATTTCAGATTATCCACAGATACTCGGAGTTGTGAAAGATTATCATTTCGAACGTTTAACAAAAACACCGCGCCCGCTGATTATTCGGTTGTCTGGTTATGATGAGGAAGATGCTCTCGTTAATGATTATTATATTCGGTTTGCTGAGGGTGCCACGCGCCCTGGTTTGGAGTTTGTTAGAAAGCTCCATGATAAGGTGAACAATCAGGGAGCTTTTGAATATCGTTTTATGTCGGACGAGGTGGCTGCTCTTTATCAAAAGGAGAAACAGTTTGGAGTAATTTGTGGAGTATTTTCATTTGTTATACTGCTCATTACCTGCACGGGTTTGTTTGCGATGTCTTTGCGGGATGCCCGGCAGCGCACCAAGGAAATCGGCATCCGCAAAGTCAACGGCGCCCGAACCTCGGAAGTGCTGCTACTGCTCAACAAGGAATTCCTGATCTGGGTAGCCATTTCGTTTGGCATTGCCTGCCCCATTGCTTGGTACGCTATGTCCAAATGGCTGGAATCCTTTGCCTACAAAACCCCGCTCAGTTGGTGGATCTTTGCGTTGGCCGGAATGCTGGCGCTGGGCATTGCCCTGCTTACTGTGAGCTGGCAAAGCTGGAAAGCAGCTACAAGAAATCCGGTGGAAAGTTTGAGGTATGAATGATTTAAAGGAAGAGAGTGAGGTGTTAGGGGAAGAGAGAAGGATGTTAGGGGAAGAAAACGGTTTGGGGGATCAAAATTATTACGGATGAAGAATCTGAAGTTTACTTTTCGGATGTTAAAACGGAACCCTCTGTTGGTTTTTGTTGCCATTCCGGGGTTGGCTTTGGGCCTGGCGGCTGTATTGCTGTTGACGGTTTACCTGAAACATGAACTCAGCTTTGACAGGCATTTCGCAACCAAAGACCGGGTGTTGCGTCTATATAACGTGGTAGATGAAGCGAGCTCCCGGCGGGAGGTTTACGGTAATTGCCTTCGCAAAGCCTATACTGAAATCCCTGCGAAAATACCGGAGATAGAATCAGCCACCCAGTTATACCGTGGGTGGGAAGTCCATGTCAAAAATGCCGGGAAACAATTCCCGCCTATGAATCTGATCTACGCAGATCCCGGGTTTTTTGATGTTTTTGGCCTGAATCTGTTGACAGGGCGTAAAAAAGATGCTCTGTCTGGTGAGCGAAACGTGATACTTTCGAAATCTTCGGCTCTACAGATATTCAATAATCTCGATTGTGTGGGACAGAATGTGACGATCTCCGATGAACAATTCACGGTAACCGGAGTAATGAATGATCTTCCGGAAACTACCCATTTCAACTTTGACCTGCTTGCTTCGATCGAAACAATTCATCCAGAGCAGCTCGGCGGGTGTGAGTTTCTCACTTATTTTCTGATTCGAGACCGAGAAAATGTGAAACGGACAGGAGAACAGATCGTCGTTCAGAATAATGAACTGATGAAACCATGGGGGAAGAAGCTTGGTTGGACTGTCAAGTCTGGAACCGAATTGCTGAATAATATCCATTTCGATACGCCCGTCAAGGATGACTTTCCATCAAAGGCGAGTCTGACAAATATCATCATTGTTGTCGGAATTGCCATTTTCATTCTACTAATCGCAATTGTCAATTACGTGACCCTGTATCTCCTACATGGAGAAAAACGAATGGCTGAATTCGCTTCGCGAAAAGCATCCGGAGCCACCCAGAGAGATTGTTCGAGAATAATCTACACCGAAACCGGTCTAATGGCTTCCTTTGCTTTTCTTATGGCTGTTGGGATTGCGCTGGCCGTACAACCACATTTTGCCCGGTTGATGCAGAGATCTCTGTCCGTATCGGACATCCTTTCTCCAATCGGTTTATTGCTGATTTTGGGGATATTGTTGTTATTGATCGTGGTCTCCGGCGCTTACCCTGCCTTTCATCTTTCCCGGATCAATCTGGTCTTTGGCCTGAAAGGAAATACAGGTCCGACAGGGCGAAAAAGTAAGATGTCGGTGGCATCGGTACTGGTACTGTTCTCCGTTACCGTATTCCTGATCACTTCGCTGGTGATCATTCGTGCCCAAGTGAAACATTTAAAAGATATTCCTCTGGGATTCCAGCCGGAACAGGTTATCGGAATCAGTGGCTATACTTCGGAGATCGGGACGAAATACACGAGTATTGAAGAAGAATTAAGCCGGCTTCCTTTCATTGAAACAAATGGTTTCTCTGATCACCCAATGGGCAAGGGCGGTAGTGGACAGAATATCAGGGTTTTTGGAAGATCGGATGGGGCCCATTTCATTAATGAGTATCGGGTACAACCGGGGTTTGCCGAGACCATGAAGTTTGAGCTTCTGGATGGTCGGTTCTTCTTGGAGAAGAAATCGGATAGGAGATCGATTCTCCTGAATGAAGCTGCTGTGAAAATGCTGGGACTAGATCATCCGGTAGGAGTGCAGGTACAGATGGATAGAGACACGATGACCGTGATTGGTGTGGTGAAGGATTTTTACTATGCGGTCCGTCCGGGAGACGCTATTGAACCTTTGGTGATGGACTGTTACAGAGACGGGGCTAAATTCAGTTATATGCGAGTGACTGGGGGTTTTACCTCAGAACGGCAGGGGCAGGTATCAGCAATCCTAAAGCGATTTGATCCAAATGGGATGTTCGACTATTTCCATTTATCAGACATGTATTCTGCTGCTTTCAAAGAAGAGGATAGAGTGATGAGTATTGTGACTTTGGGTACATGGTTGGCGATCTTGATCAGCTTTGTCGGGTTAATGGCTCTTTCCCTGATGCAGGTGAATCGAAGGACAAAGGAAATCGGTATCCGCAAAGTGTCCGGAAGTACCGTGCCGGAGGTAATGGGGCGGCTGTTGAAACAGTCCGTTCTCTTAGTGGTCTGCTCCTGCCTGATCGCATTTATTCCTGGATATTACACGATGAACCTGTGGCTGAGCCATTTTCCCGAGAAGATACCTTTGCATGCCGGATATTTTCTGCTCAGCGGGTTTTTAGCCTTGCTCATCTCTCTGCTGGCTGTTAGCTGGCAAAGCTGGAAGGCTGCCACGAGAAACCCTGTAGAAAGTTTGCGCTATGAATAACCTGAAACTGTTTTGGAGAAGCCTGGGCAGTGTCAATCATTAATTCACTAACAGATAATAATTATGAAACCTTTTTTTGTTCTTATGTCGGTGCTGGTTGTTTGTTATTCCTGCAGTTCTCCCGGCAACAGTGACAATGGCTTGGAGGTGCTAAGCATAAATGTCAGTACATCTATTGACTCCGTTGATATTACCTCAGCCTTTGACTCTGTAAGGTATATCGCTCTGGAAACCAGTGATAGTTGTTTGCTAAAAACTGTAAAAAAGATGGTTATTACCGATCAGAATGTTTATATCCTTGATGATCAGGTTTATGTCTTTGATCTCCATGGGAACTTTTCACATCTTATCGGTAAGAAGGGCAAGGGTCCGGGTGAGCTCGCCTCTGCAATGGATTTTATTGTTGATGCCACCTCAGGTAATGTCGAAATTAATGATTTTATGCGACGCCAGTTGTGTATATACTCGAGAGATGGGACCTATCAAGGCTCGCAGGAGTTTCCTTTTGGGAGTGTCGATCGATTTGAAAAAAGTGATAAAGGCGATTACATCTTTCGGCACGTACTGTCGAATATTGCTAAAGATGGAACAAACTTTCTTGGGTATAAAATATACGTGGGAAATTTTAAAGACGACTTCGTCTCTTATCGGCCATGTTATGAATATGATGGGAATATGCACTTTGAACAAACTTTCTCAAAAAATGGCAACAAGTATTATTTCTGCGAGATATTGAACGACACCATCTTTGAGATAGATTCAAAGAATAACTTTTATGCAAAATACTATATCGACTTTGGAAAGAATAAACTTCCGCCAAGCATCATGAGTATCCCATTAGAGGATCGAGTTTATAAACTAAGTGACAAATATGAATTAGCAACGGCTATCGACCATTTCTATGTATGCCCCGATTTTGTGTATTTCACTTTTCTACACAATAAGGAAATGCATAATGCCTTCGTTTTTGGAGATTCAACGCTGATTGGGACTGGTTTAGCCCCCTATTAATCGGACAAATGTCCAGATGGGTTTACAAACTTAATTTTCTTTTGACATAATTGCAATAATCTGAAAAATTTCTCAGCATATTCTGTGTTTAATTTCCTCTGCTCTACGCTTATCCGCCCTCTGAGCTCTTGATGGCTCCCCTCCGGATAAGCATGTTCTGGGCAACTATTCGACAATTGCCGCATCTTCGATAAAGATATCTCGGGAGCAGTGGGTTCTTTCCATATTCATTGTTTCTGCCAATTGATGGTAAGGAATCAGGAGTTTGTGCTTTATGGTGCGCTTCTTCTCATCAATGCTGGTTTCCACCACCCCTCGTTCCCAACAATCCCAGAAGACCATGGGTGGCAGAAACAGGGTCCCGCTATGCAGCCGGTGGTTGTTGTACTTTTCGTAGAAAACGATCAGGCATTGTTCCAGATCCTTTAACGACCAGAACTGATATCGGGATAGCTTGCGGGACAGTATGGCATGGAAGCTCTCAATGTGGCCGTTTTCCTGAGGTGTATATGGATGAGTAAAGACCTGATTGAGGCTGTTCTCCTTGAAGAATGTTTGCACAGAGCGGGCAATAAAACGGCTGTCGTTGTCGTTGCGGATCTCGATGTTCATCTGCCTGCTTAGACAATCATTGGGTTGCAGATGTGCTTCGATAAGTTCTTCCCACAGGGCTTTGACCGTATCCTGTTTGACGCTG
>DFUR01000094.1 GCA_002380425.1 Bacteroidales bacterium UBA4181 | reverse complement strand
TATTCTCAAAGAACTTCCCCCATTTTTTCGGGGAGCACAAAGATAAGGCCTTTTATATATTCTCCAAAATCTTTGCCCTTTTTTTTTCGCCATGCCCGAAACCATAATGCGTCTCGTCCAAAGCGGTTGCAAATGTACTACCTTTTTTAACTCCGCAAAACTTTGCCAAAACTTTTTTTGAAAGAAAACCCCCAAAAACCGGGCAAAATCGTGAGAATGAACCCAATGAAAGAGCAAAAAAAAATCAGGAAAACCATCGCAGGATATCCAGATGGGCAGCAGTGGGCGCCTCAAAAAGCATTATCTTCGCATCATAATGCCACAACAAAAAGCAATGCCCGAACAATACACACTCCAGGAATGTACCCGGATGATTGAGCAACAGCTGCAGTCTCTGGACATTCGTAGCAAACAGCCCTCAGAACTGTACGCACCGATACTGTACACTCTGGGTACTGGTGGAAAAAGGATTCGCTCGGCATACTCTCTGCTGGCATGCAACCTTTTTTGCAATGATCCGGCCCGGGCCATCATGCCCGCCACGGCCATAGAAGTATTCCACAACTATTCCCTGGTACACGATGACATCATGGACAAAGCCCTCCTGCGGAGAAATAAGCCCACCGTCCATGTCAAATGGTCCGAAAACGCAGCCATTCTATCGGGGGATGCCATGTTCATCCTGGCCTGTAAACTCATCATGCAATCACCGCCCGAAGTCGCCCGGCAGGTAATGGAGATCTTCTTCAGAACCACCCTGGAGGTGTGCGAAGGCCAGCAACTGGACATGAATTTCGAAGCCAGACCCTGGGTTTCCATTCCCGAGTACATGGACATGATCAGGCAGAAAACCGCCGTACTCCTTGCCGCAGGCCTGGAGATAGGTGCTATCTGTGGCGGAGCGGACGAAGGTCAGGCCCAGGTTCTGTACCGTTTGGGCATCAATCTGGGGATTGCCTTCCAGATTCAGGACGATCTCCTGGATGTTTACGGTGACCCGGAAACGTTTGGGAAAGCCATCGGAGGGGACATTCTGTGCAACAAGAAAACCTTCCTGATGCTGACGGCCTTTGACAAGGCTGGTGCCGACGGGCTGTACATCACCGATGCCATGGCCAAGTACTACCTCCACCCCCAGGATAAGATTGACACCATCACCAGAATTTACGATGAGTTGGATGTGCGCACAGACACTGAAGCCGAAATCCGAAAATACTATGGCATGGCGATGGCAGCTCTCAACGAACTGAATGTCCCTGAAGACCGCAAACACGTTTTGCTCCAGGCAGCAGAACACATGATGCACCGTGATCATTAACCAACTCTGTCAGGACTTTTTTTCCCTATTTTTTCCAGAACACTGCGCTGCATGCGGCACTCTGCTGGTAGGCACAGAGCGGGTGTTGTGTACGCGCTGTCTGTATGAACTGCCCTTGACCGGGTGGGAAAGTTTTCCTGACAATCCGATGGCACAGATGATGTGGGGCCGGGTGCCCCTGGTACGGGCAACGGCCTTTTTTTTCTTTCACAAGGAAAGCCGGTATCAGCAGATGATGCACCGCTTTAAATACCGCGGGCAATACACCATCGGGCTCCGTATGGGCCGCCTTTTTGGGGCCTCACTCCGCACCGGCTCTTTCCCGATGCCAGATGCCATCATCCCGGTTCCCCTGCACCACAGGAAACTCAGGGAAAGAGGATACAATCAAAGCATGTGGATTGCCCGGGGAATTGGCCGCGCAATGGACAGGCCGGTCATTGGCAACGCACTGGTCCGGCAGGAATTTCAATCCTCCCAAACCAGGCGTCTCAGGGAGGACCGCTGGGAGAATATCTCCGGAGCATTCCGCGTATGCGATCCCGAAAACCTTAAGGGCAAGCACCTCCTGCTGGTGGACGATGTCATCACCACCGGGGCAACCCTTGAGGCATGCGCCACGGAACTGTTACGCATTCCTGGAACCAGTGTCAGCCTCGCAGCCCTGGCAGCCGCAGAACGATAGGCTCAGCAGCACGGAAACTTATTGAACCGCAACACGAGTCCCGGGCAAGCATACCTATATAAAAGATGTGTTGAGAAAATCACGGAAAAGAACCTATGACCGAAAGAATCAGAAGGGCTCTGCCGGCTTCCATCCCATCTGTTTGCAGGCAGCTTCCCACAAGGCTTTGGAACAACGCAGATTGGTCTCCCCCGGATAACGGTTCTCGGTGAACACCTGGGCAAGGGTTTGCTTTTGGTTCACCTCCAAAAGGGTACGGGTCTGTTCCGACTGCTCTCTTTCGCAGTAGATTCGGTCAATATCCCCCACATCGTAGTCCCGGTATCGCTCGTAGTGCACCATGCCCTCCAGGGGCAGTCGGTCGGTGAGCGGAAAGGAGCCATCGGGATATCCCAGCACCATAGCCGCAACAGGGAACACGCCCCGGGGGAGTTCAAGCAGTTCCACAAACCTCATCGGCTCGTAATTGACCGTTCCCAGATAGCAAATCCCCAGTCCGGCATCCTCAGCAGCGAGAGCCACATTTTGAGACATCAGGGATGCATCGATGGTTGCCGTATAAAACCAGAGAAAATTCTCATAGGAAGGACTGGCCTGTCGCTGCCGGCACCACAGAGAAAACCGGTTCAGGTCCGCACAAAAGGTGAGGTGGACGGGAGCCTGAAGCACACAAGGCTGTTTGAGATGCAGTGCCCACAACTGCTCTCGCATGGTCTGTTCCTGCGAAACCACAATACTGTACACCTGCATATTGCCCGTGTTGGAAGCCCGGCAGCCCGCTTCGAGAATTCGGGAAAGTAACTCAGGCTCAACAGGACAGTCCAGAAATTTTCGGACACTTCGGTGGTTAAAAATCAAATCGGTCATTGCAGTCTTTTGCGGGCAAATTTAAGCTTTTTGACCCAAAGAGGAACCCTAAATGATTATCTTTGCTTTACATCTAAAACACCGGATATGGACAAGAATCAGGAATTGCTGACCAAAGATGCCTTTGAACCGCGCACATGGAATGAGATCAAAACCGATGACTCCTGGAGGTTGTTCCGGATTCTTGCTGAATTTGTGGAAGGCTTTGACAAACTGGGCCGCATCGGACCTTGTGTGTCTATCTTTGGATCAGCCCGCACCAAACCCGGACATCCGCACTATATCCTGGCCGAGGAGATTGCCTTCAAACTCACCCAGTTTGGGTACGGGGTGATTACAGGGGGTGGCCCTGGCATTATGGAGGCCGCCAACAAGGGGGCCCAGAGAGGAAGGGGCAAATCCGTAGGACTCAATATCGAACTCCCCTTTGAGCAACACCACAACGAATATATTGATCCGGACAAGCTCATTTCCTTTGCCCATTTCTTTGTGCGCAAAACCATGTTTGTGAAGTATGCCCAGGGATTCATTGCCCTTCCCGGGGGCTTTGGCACACTCGATGAATTGTTTGAATCCATGACCCTGATCCAGACGGAGAAGATCGGGAGGTTTCCGATTGTGCTGGTTGGTAAGGATTTCTGGAATACTCTGGAGGAGTGGATACGGGATATCCTTCTTTCACGTTGCCAATACATCAGCCCGGAAGATATGGATTTGTTTCAGGTAGTGGACACCGCGGACGAAGCCGTGGAGATAATCAATAAGTTCTACGCCAAATACATGCTGAGCCCCAACTTCTAAGAAACATCCTGACGGGGCATATCCCGGTGGTGCAGCTCCACCCGGAGTCCTTCGCGCCGGTGCAAATGCTGATACAATCTTTCGGCTGCATAAACAGAGCGGTGTTGTCCCCCGGTACAACCAAAAGCAATGTGCAGATGGGTGAATCCCCGTTCCAGATAGTTTGCTACCGATGCCTCAACCAGGGAAGTAACATGCTCCAGAAATAGCTTCATACCATCATCTCCAAAGAGCATATGCTTTACAGCGGCATCCTTACCCGTAAGGTTGCGGAATGCTTCCACCCGCCCCGGGTTGTTCACCGAACGACAGTCAAACACAAAGCCTCCGCCATTCCCTGAGGTATCTTCCGGAATGCCTTTGCGGTAGCTGAAACTCCAAACGGAGACTGTGAGCGGCTCTTGATTGGTCCCAGCCGACACAGACCCGGAAGTTCTGAAATCTGCCGAAGCCTCTGAACCAGGCACGGTGACAACTGCAGAAGCCGCAGCCTCACTCGCCAGACGTGCGATTCGGGGAGAGCGGGCAAGATAGCGCCAGGCGGCAGACAGAGCCGGCAATGAAACCGGAAGCGTGACATGCTCATCGAGCCACCCCAGTGTCTGTACCGCCATGGGGATGCTCTGAAGGAACAAAGGCTTCTTTTCATACAAACCCCTGAAACCATAGGCTCCCATGGCTTGCATGGTACGGATGTACACAAACCCGTAATAATGTTGCATGAATACCTCCCGCGAAACCGGAGCATAACTCTGGAGAGCTTCCAGATAGGTTTCCAACAATTCCTGACGAAATTCAGGGGCAAGATTAGTTTTGGCCTCAAACAAGATGGAAGCCACATCATACTGCAACGCCCCCATGCGGCCTCCCTGATAATCAATAAAATACGGCTCACCACCATGAATCATCACATTCCGGGACTGAAAATCCCGGTACAGAAAGTATCCGGAATCAGCTTCCAGCAGAAAATCACAGAGGGTTTTAAAATCTGTCTCCAGACCCTGTTCATCAAAGGGAACGCGAGCAAGTTTGAGAAAGTAATACTTGAAATAATTCAAATCCCACATCATAGACTGCCGGTCAAAAGCAGCCCGGGGGTACGCGTTATGGTAATCCAGCCCACTACCGCCGCGCACCTGAAAGGCGGGAAGAACAGACAAAACCTTGCGGTACATATCCTTAACCTCCACGGTTAACTCCCTGTGAAAGTCACGTCGGGTGCAGTATTCAAGCAAGGTCTCATCGCCAAGGTCCTCAAGCAAATAGGCCATCCCTGAAGAATGCCGGGCCAGGACAGCAGGTACCGGAAGTCCCAGGGAAGCAAAATGATCGCTGAAGCACAGAAAAGCCTTGTTCTCGCGGACATCCGTATTCCAGGCACCAATGATCTTGCTTCCATCGCTGGCGGTAATCCGACAATATTCCCGGTAGGACCCTGAAGGTGGGAGGGAATCCAAAAGGCTCACATCCTCTCCTTTCCAGGAATGGAAGAGTTCTCTGAGCAGTTGTTCTCCCCGAATATTCATCATCTACCAGGTTGCCAAAACCGTTCTGTTCCCGATAACTTTCTCTCCCAGCCTGACATGGACCTGTGCTGTAGGCGGCAGGAAGACATCCACACGGGATCCGAACTTGATAAAGCCCATATCCTCTCCCTGAGTGACAGCAACTCCCGGACGGGCATAGCCAATGATACGTCGGGCCAGAGCTCCGGCAATCTGCCGGACCAGGACCAAACGGTTGTCTGCACAGCGAACAACCACGGTGTTCCGTTCGTTATCCGTAGATGACTTGGGATTACGGGCAACCAGAAACTTACCCGGATGGTACCGCACATACTCCACCGTTCCGCTCACCGGGTAACGGTTGACATGAACGTTGAACACCGACATAAAGACAGATATCTGGATACACTCCTGCTTGATGAATTCATCCTCAACAGTCCTTTCAATCACCACCACAGTGCCATCTGCCGGTGCCAGCACACTGTGATCATCCACCCGGACAACACTCCTGTCGGGATTTCTAAAGAAACGCACAAAAAGAAAATAGAAGACCAACAGATGAAACACGATTGGATGCCACACCCACCAGGGAAACCAAAGCACACTCAGGAAACCAACCACACAGAAAAGGATGAAACAACGAATTAAAAAAGAATGTCCCTCGCGATGTAATCTCATATCAAAACACAAAAAAATGCACATAAACATAAACCAGCGGGGCTGCAAAAAGCACGGAATCAAATCTATCCAGAAAACCACCGTGACCAGGGAGCAACGTTCCGGAATCCTTCACGCCCGCCGTCCTTTTCAGCAACGACTCGAACAAATCTCCCAGCACCCCAGCACTGACAATCAAAACAGCCACCACCATCCAGTGAAGCAAACCCGGAAAGTCCAGATACCAGGAAATCAACATGGCCATCAATAAGGAACAAACAAAAGATCCGGCCAAACCTTCCCAGGATTTGCGGGGTGAAATCCGCTCAAACAAGCGGTGCTTGCCAAAGGACACGCCAAAGACATAGGCCGCGGTATCCGAAGTCCAGAGAAGCACAAAAAAACCCAGCAATTGCCCGGGCAGGAATACTCCGCTCTCGGGCATCAACAGATAATTCAGAAACGAAAAGGGAACGGCCACATACACCAGCCCCATCAGGCTGAGGGCAACATCCTGCGCAGGATGTTCACTCCGGGCATACAACTCGTTCACCAGCAAAAGAAGCAACAGGGGCACCAGCAAAAGAAGGGCCGAAAGGGAAACATCCGCCCAGGCATTCAGAAATACTACCAAAAACAACAATGCACCGGAACCAAGCGCAGCCCACAACCGAATGCCCCGCCCTCCCGGTCGGACCATCTCACTAAACTCATATTGGGCCAGAACCACAAACAGTGAGAACAAACCCGCAAAGAAAAAGGGATGTACCAGGATGGAAGCAATGATGAGTCCAACCAGCAGGGTTCCGGTAATGGTGCGTGTTACAAAATTATTCATGTACCACTTGAGGTTCTGCCTCTTCTTTGGAAAAAGGCCTCTTTCCAAAAACATGCTCCAGGTCCTCGCTGAAAATGACCTCTTTTTCCAGAAGCATATTCGCCAGGATATTGAGCCCTTCGCGATGCAAGGTCAGAATCTCTTTCGCCTTCACATAAGCCTCGTCCACAATCTCCTTTGCCTCCTTGTCAATCCCCTCGGCAGTTTTCTCACTGTAGGGCTTGGAAAAAGGATAATCGTTGTGTCCGGCAGAGTCGAAGAAACTCAGATTTCCCAGCTGCTTCCCCATTCCGAAATACGAAACCATAGCATAAGCCTGCTTGGTGACCCGTTCCAGGTCGTTCAAGGCTCCGGTGGATATCTTGCCAAACGTGAGCTCTTCCGACGCCCTTCCGCCCAAAGTGGCGGCCATCTCATCGAGCAACTGCTCCGCTGTGGTGATCTGACGTTCTTCAGGCAGATACCAGGCTGCCCCCAGCGCTCTGCCACGCGGGATAATGGTCACCTTGACCAGGGGATGGGCATGCTCCAGCATCCAGCTCACTGTTGCATGTCCAGCTTCATGAAAAGCGATGGTACGCTTTTCCTCGGCCGAAATAATCTTGTTCTTGCGCTCCAGTCCGCCCACAATCCGATCCACAGCATCCAGAAAATCCTGCCGCTCCACCTGGCTCTTGCCCTTACGGGCAGCAATCAGAGCTGCTTCATTGCACACATTGGCTATGTCGGCACCCGAGAAACCGGGTGTCTGCTTTGAAAGAAAGGTAATGTCCAGATTCGGGTCCAGCTTCAGCGGTCTCAGATGCACATCGAAGATGGCTTTTCGCTCATTCAAATCGGGCAAATCCACATTGATCTGACGGTCAAAACGTCCGGCACGAAGCAAGGCCTTGTCCAGAATATCCGCCCGGTTGGTGGCCGCCAGCACAATCACGCCCGCGTTGGTGGCAAATCCATCCATCTCTGTCAGCAACTGGTTTAGGGTATTCTCCCGCTCATCATTGGACCCGAAATTGGGATTCTTTCCACGTGCCCTTCCGATGGCATCAATCTCATCAATGAAAATAATACAGGGGGCCTTCTCCTTGGCCTGTTTGAACAAATCCCTCACCCTGGAAGCCCCGACCCCTACGAACATCTCCACAAAATCCGAACCCGATATGGAGAAGAAAGGCACATTGGCCTCACCGGCCACAGCCTTGGCCAGCAAAGTCTTGCCCGTACCTGGAGGGCCAACCAGCAGGGCGCCCTTGGGAATCTTTCCGCCCAGATCGGTGTATCGTTTGGGATTCTTAAGAAAATCCACAATCTCCTTGATCTCTACCTTGGCTTCTTCAAGCCCGGCCACATCCTTGAAGTCTATCTTGATGGCGGTTTCCTTATCAAAAACCTGGGCGCGGGATTTGCCCACACTGAAAATGCCCCCACCGGCGCCCCCACCTCCGCCGGACATACGGCGCATGATAAAAATCCAAATCCCTATAAACAAGAGTATCGGGAGCAAAAGCTGAATCAGACCGTTCAGGTATTCGGGCCGACTGTCAAATTCGACAAAGATTTTTTTGTCATCCGGCAGACCCTCCTGCAACTCTGCAACAGTGGATTCAAGATTGACAGACGATCCAATCTGGAACTGAAAATGAGGACCTTCAGGAGGAGTGGACTGGAAAGACCCGGAGAACTCCTTTTTGTACTTATCCTGTTCCAAGGCCTCCTTACGGATGGTCACCTCCACAAGGTTATCATTCACCACCAAAATCTTCTCCACCTCACCAGCTTCAATAGCCGTGCGGAAATCCTTCATTTGCCATTCTTTCGCGCCGGAACCATTCCCGAAAATACAAATAGCGATAAAAGCCGCTGCCAGCAAAAGATAGACCCAGTATATATTGAACTTGGGCCGTTTCTCCGGGAGAGGAGGACGTCCGCCAGGAGTACGGCCGGGCTCAGGATTATTGCTCATTTGTGTTTTTGATTAAAAACCGGTTCATCAATCTGGGTAAGATGTCCGTCTGCCCAGAGCCCTTCGAGGGAGTAGAAGGAACGAACCTCGCCCTTGAATATGTGTACAAAGATATCCCCAAAATCCATTACTACCCACAGTGAATTTTCCATACCTTGAACAGAATAGGGACGAACGCCCAGCGTCTGCCCGGCATATTGCTCCAAAAAGTCTGCCAAAGCCTGAACATGGGGCACGGAGTCACCGTGACAGATGACAAAATAACTGCAGATGGCATAATCCAGTCGCGACAAGTCGATGCACACAATTTCCTTCCCCTTCTTTTCAATGATTCCCTCGATGATGGTCCTCAGCATCACATTGTCCTGCCAGGATTTCTTTTGCCTCATGCCGTTTTTTTCACGCAAACCTAAGGCATTTTTGTGTAAAAACACCGTGGGCACAAAAAAATGATACCTTTATCATAGGCAAAACACCTGCTATGTCTGCAAACACCCTGCTCATCACACTTTCTGACACAACATCCACCAACGGAGCCCTTGCCCGGATGGCCCGGGAGGAGTATGTCCCGGAATTCACCATGCTCACAGCTCCCTATCAAACCCAGGGGCGGGGCCAGGGCGACCACACATGGGAAAGCGAACCGGGGAAAAATCTCCTGATTTCCACCCTGTGGCGACCTGAATTCGTGCCTCCCCGGGACCAGTTCAGAATCTCCATGGCGGTATCTCTGGCCGTTCTTGATGTGGTAGCTACTGAGGTTTCCGGAGCTACCATCAAATGGCCCAACGACATATACATCGGGGACCGGAAAGTTGCCGGCATACTCATTGAGCACACCTGCTCCGGTTCGAAGCTGCAACATTCCATCATTGGGATTGGGTTGAACCTCAATCAGGAACAATTCTCTGCCCACATTCCCAATCCGGTTTCCCTACGGCAGGTAACCGGACAATATTTCACCTCTGAAGCCATTATTGACAGATTGTCATCCTCTCTTCATACAAGATACCAGCAGATGCAGCTCCGGCCTGGGCTGCAAAAAAAAGAATACCAGCGTCATCTCTATCGACTGGGCGTCTGGACAACATACGAACACGAGGGAGTGGTATTCGAGGGTAAGATTGTTGATGTCAACAACTTCGGCTGGTTGATGGTGGACACTCCGGATGGCCGGATCCGAAGTTTTGCGCATAAGGAAATTCAGTTCCTGTAGTATGTCACAATGCCTCGTGGCACATCTTTTGACCTCTAAATTCAGGAGGTATGCACCATGGACGAACAAAAGCCAAATATCCGTTTTGAAGATTTTATCCAGCAGTTGCCGGAGAAGTTCAGCGTGCTGCAGGAGCCTGTAGCTATTGAAATCCAGATGGAGTACTTCCGCGCGGCTACCAGAATCCGTAAAGCAGGCAACAACCAGACCGCCTTGGATGAAAAAGACAATCTTTTCCGCCACGATCTGCCCATGACGGAAAGAAAAAACCTGCTGTCCCGGCTTGCTTCTGTTGCCGACCCGGAAGCATTCCGGGCCATTCAGAAATATGCTGCACAACCTGATCCTGAACTCAAAGACTGGTCTGTGCTGGCCCTTCAGGAAAGCAGGCTGCTCCTGGAAAGCTCTCTTCTGGAAGAACAACAGGTGTTTATCTCCACAGGACTGGGAGGTAAGGGCTCCATGCTCCGCTTCTTCGTCGTTTTCATACACCCCTTAAAGGCTTTGGATAACCTCCAGCAAAAGATTCTTCATGATGAATTGGACTATGCCCTGAAAAACGCGCAGGGCGAGATGGAGTCCATGGAACACTTCGCAGCCTTCAGTTCCGCCACCATCCTGATGCCCCTCACCATGGACATGGGTCAGGTTCTGGTTTCTATGATTGACGAATGCAACCAGTACGGTGGTTTTCTTGAGAAGGATTTTCTGGTGACCAATATCAAGAAGATGAATGAGACTGAGATCCGAGAAGCCCTCACCAATCGGCCCGAGAATCCTGATGCCTGACCTTAAGGGTTAGATGCCTGCCTTACCGTTCGGCAGATATACTATCTTTTTTTCTGCAAACCAGGGGTCGTCAAAGTAATCTGTAAGGTTCACAACGCGCACCCGATCGCTGAAGGCAGCTGTTTCCTGAGCAAGGTCGCCCCCCTTGAGACAAATCAGTCCATTGGGAAGGCCATGCAAAGATGTGGCTTTATATACATTCCGGGTCCATCCTGCCAGCACCGGCAGGGGAGCGACCGCCCTGCTGACCACAAAGTCAAAACGTCCGGGGACCTCTTCGGCTCTTGCATGAAGCACCTCCACATTATCCAATCCTGCGACCTCTGCGGCAGCACTGGCAACTTTCAGTTTCTTGGCAATAGAATCCACCAACAGAAACCGGGTTTGGGGAAAAAGAATGGCCAGTGGAATGCCCGGAAAGCCTCCTCCGGTGCCCACATCCATTACAGCGGCTCCGGGCAGAAACTGCAGGAACCTGGCAATAGCCAGAGAATGTACAACATGATGCAAATACAGATGGGCGGTATCCTTGCGCGAAATGACATTGATGCGCTCGTTCCATTCCAGATAAGCCGGGCCAATCGCACAGAATGCATCCCGTTGTTTTACAGAAAGCTCAGGAAAAAACTTCCACAAGGAGTCCATGTCGCTCAAAGGCCCCATTGCTACAGATACTGCCGTACCTTTTTCACGGCAAAGAGGTTCATCAAGTGCAATATCAGGAAGAAGAAGGGGCGAAGCAGGTCCATGAGCATCAGGCATCCAAATATCCCCTTCTCACCCAGCCTCTTCTGTGCCCATCCCAACACAAACCAGGTCGTGACCATCCTGGCTCCAAAGAATCCCAGCACATACATCCAGCAAGGAGTCCAGAGAGCCATCACAAAAGAGGCAAAGAACAGTACCCGCGAAAAGGGCTCCACCCAATTGAGCAACTTGTCTCCCCGACAAGTCCGGGCTGACAGAAAGGCAACCTGTCTGCGTAAAGCAAACCATGCACTCATGGACTCGGGAGGAGATGCCATCGTTCTGGCATCAGGATGAAGGCAGACCGAAGTGTTCGACCTGACCGCCGTCTGATGCATGAACAGCGGAACCTCACCCGAAGGCACATTGGCAAACCGGCGAAAACTGGTTTCATGATGAAAGAGTGAGGAGCGAACAGCCATATTCCGCAAATCACCCGTGTAGGATGAAATAGCCAGGGCACCGGCACAATAGTTCAGAGCGCTCAGAAAGGAGTCACATCTGATGAACTGATTCACAAAACCGGGTGCGGAGTCGTAGCTGAAATAGCCCAACACAAACCATCCCTGTTCATCAAAACCGGAGCTCATACACTGCAGCCAATGAGAAGAAACAGGCCTGACTCTGGGATCGAGGAACAAAACCCAGGCACCCCTTGAAGCCTTCACCCCCACAAAACGAGCAAAAAGTTTGGGGTCCAGGTACCATGCCTCATTCTTAATACAGGTGGTCCTGAGCTGGGGATATGTTCGGGAGAGCATCGCCAGAACATCGCTGGTATCATCTTCCGAACAATTATCTACCACGACAACCTCCAAATCGGGATA
>DFUR01000004.1 GCA_002380425.1 Bacteroidales bacterium UBA4181 | reverse complement strand
ACCTAAGACAAAACAACTCGCGCAGATTCAGAAGGATTTGAATATTAGCGGGAAAAAAGTGCTTTTTGTTTTTTCCGAAACGAATGAAAACATATATTTGTCCTCCCGTAATTTGCCGGGTTCAAAGGTTTCAATGCTCTCGGATTTAAATACTTACGGAATTATGGATGCTTCTGTTCTGGTGCTCTCCGAGGGTGCGGTTCAGGCTTTGCAATCGAATGAGTAATTTTTGATCATACACGGAGATGAATATTTTACAGAAACCGGTAGTTACCGAAAAGATCTCAGCCCAGGGTGAGCGTCTGAACCGTTATGGTTTTGTGGTGGACAAACGGGCCAACAAACTGCAGATTCGCAGTGCCATTGAACAGATGTACGGAGTTACTGTTGAGGATGTGAACACCATGGTGTATCCCTCGCGTAAGAAAACCCGGATGAGCAAGTCGGGCATCATTGAAGGTACCAGGAGTGGATTCAAAAAAGCTCTTGTGACGCTGAAGGATGGTGATAAAATTGATTTTTACAGCAATATATAAGAGGTCATGGCATTAAAGAAATTTAAACCCACAACAGCGGGTCAGCGTCATAAAATTGTTACCACTTTTGATGACATCACCTGCTCCGTTCCGGAAAAGTCCTTGCTCGCTCCCATTAAGAGCTCCGGAGGACGTAACCACTCCGGTAAGATGACCATGCGCTATATTGGCGGTGGGCACAAACGTATGTACCGCATCATTGACTTCCTCCGCGAAAAGGAGAATATGCAGGCTACCGTTAAGACCGTTGAGTACGACCCCAACCGCAATGCCCGCATTGCTCTGGTGGTTTATTCCGATGGTGAAAAACGGTACATTATTGCGCCCAACGGCCTCAAGGTCGGCCAGGTTGTTGAGTCCGGGCGCGGAGTTGCTCCTGAGATTGGCAATACGCTGTATCTTTCTGATATACCTCTGGGTACCATTGTGCACAACATTGAACTGCAGCCTGGCAGAGGTGCTTCGATGGCGCGCAGTGCCGGTACCTATGCTCAGTTGCTTTCCCGCGAGGGTAAGTATGCCATCATCAAGCTGCCTTCCGGTGAAACCCGGATGGTGCTGGTTGCTTGTCGTGCCACCATTGGTACGGTTTCTAATCCTGACCATTCCAACGAACAGTCTGGTAAGGCTGGTCGCAACAGATGGCTGGGACGCCGTCCCCGCAACCGCGGTGTGGTGATGAATCCCGTAGATCACCCCATGGGTGGTGGTGAAGGTCGTGCATCAGGGGGACACCCCAGGTCGCGCAAGGGTATTCCTGCCAAGGGATACAAGACGCGTGCCCCTAAGAATGCTTCGAACAAGTATATCATTGAAAGAAGGAAAAAATAATAATTAAGACACTATGAGCCGTTCGTTAAAAAAAGGTCCTTTTATTGATATGAAACTGGAGAAGCGGGTTCTGGCCATGAATGACGCTTCCAGAAAGTCGGTTATCAAAACCTGGTCACGGCGTTCCATGATCTCTCCCGACTTCGTGGGTCATACCATCTCTGTTCACAATGGTAAGAACTTCACACCGGTGTATATCACTGAGAATATGATCGGACACCGTTTGGGAGAGTTCTCCCCTACACGGATTTTCAGAGGCCATTCCGGTAACAGGAAATAGTTAGTATAAACACCTAAACAGAATATAAAGATCATGGGTGCAAGGAAAAGAGTTTCCGCTGAGAAACGGAAAGAAGAAGTGAAGAACAAGAGTTTCGCCATTCTGCGGAACTGCCCCTCTTCCCCCAGGAAGATGCGGTATGTTGCTGATATGATTCGCGGGATGGAAGTCAATAAGGCATTGGACGTTCTGCACTTCAGCAACAAAGAAGCTGCCGCCAAGGTAGAGAAACTGCTTAAGTCGGCCATTGCAAACTGGCAGGTGAAGAACGAAGGACAGAGGCTCGAAGACAACCTGTTGGTGGTTACCGAAATCAAGGTGGACGGCGGTCGCATGCTGAAGCGTTTGCGTACTGCACCCCAGGGACGTGCCAACCGGATCATGAAGCGTTCCAACCATGTCACGCTGGTAGTGGATAAAGCCGTGGTAGTTGATAATGAATCAAAATAAGAGGATCAAATGGGACAAAAAGTAAATCCGATTTCAAACAGACTGGGCATCATTAAAGGTTGGGATTCCAATTGGTATGGTGGCAAAGATTTTTCGTCGAAACTGGTCGAAGACAATAAGATCCGCGAGTATCTCAGTGCCCGTTTGGCCAAGGCCAGCATCTCTAAAATCATCATTGAGCGGACCCTGAAGCTGATTACCGTCACTGTCAATACCGCCCGCCCCGGGATTATTATCGGCAAGGGAGGTCAGGAAGTGGACAAGCTTAAGGAGGAACTCAAGAAGATTACCCAGAAGGACGTTCAGATCAATATATTCGAGGTACGGCGTCCGGAGTTGGACGCTAATATTGTCGCCAACAATATTGCTCGGCAGGTAGAAGGAAAGATTTCCTACCGCCGTGCGATGAAAATGGCCATCATGTCCACCATGAGAATGGGTGCTGAAGGAATCAAGATTATTATCTCCGGTCGTTTGGGAGGTGCCGAAATGGCTCGTTCCGAAATGTTGAAGGAAGGTCGTATTCCCCTGCATACTTTCCGTGCCGACATTGACTACGCTCTCGGTGAGGCCCTTACCAAGGTCGGGCTGATCGGGATTAAGGTGTGGATCTGCAACGGACTGGTATATGGCAAGCGTGACCTGTCACCCAATGTGGGTATGCAGTCCGCCAAGCCGGCCCCCGGCGGACGCCCTCAGGGTGGTCCCGGAATGCGTCGCGGTGGTGGCAAACGTGCCGGTAAATAAGAGGAGAGTTTGTTCAGAAAGATAAAATTTTAGCGAGATGTTACAACCTAAAAAAACGAAGTTTAGAAGGCAGCAGAAAGGGAAGATGAAGGGTGTTGCCCAGAGGGGGAACGAACTTGCCTTTGGCTCTTTTGGCATCAAGACCATGGAATCTGCATGGATCACAGGACGTCAGATTGAAGCTGCCCGTCAGGCCATCACCCGTTTTATGAAACGTGAAGGCCAATTGTGGATTAAGATCTTCCCGGACAAGCCTATTACCAAGAAGCCTGCTGAGGTGCGTATGGGTAAGGGAAAAGGTGCTCCTGAGGGATTTGTGGCTCCGGTCACTCCTGGAAGAATCTTGTTTGAAGCCGAAGGTGTACCCTACGAAGTGGCTAAAGAAGCACTCCGTCTGGGCGCTCAGAAGCTCCCGATTAAGACCAAATTTGTGGTTCGTCGTGATTACGTAATTGAGTAAAGGGATCATTATGAAAATGTCAGAAATTAAGGAGTTGACTACCAAGGAACTCCTGGAACGAGTAGAGAACGAGAAGGATCAGTTGGTCCGCACCCGTATGAATCACGCGGTCTCCCCTCTGGACAATCCCCAGAAGATTAAATATGCCCGCAAGGACATTGCCAGAATGATGACAGAACTGAATCAGCGAGCATTGTCAGAAAAAAATCAGAAATAGCATAGATTCCGATGGAAAAGAGAAATTTAAGAAAGGAACGCATTGGTGTGGTGGTGAGCAATAAGATGGATAAAACCATCGTAATCGCCGTCAAGGAGAAGTTCAAACATCCCATCTATGGGAAGTTTGTGAACAAAACCTCCAAGTTCTTCGCTCATGACGAACAGAACACCTGTACCGTCGGTGATACCGTGCGCATCATGGAGACCCGTCCCTTGAGCAAGGAAAAGAACTGGAGATTAGTGGAAATCATTGAAAGAGCGAAATAGTCATGATACAGCAGGAAAGCAGGTTAACAGTTGCCGATAACAGTGGTGCCAAGGAAGTTCTGTGCATCCGTGTACTCGGTGGTACCCGCCGAAAATATGCCCGTTTGGGGGATATGATCGTGGTGAGCGTCAAGGACGCTATTCCTTCGGGTGATATCAAGAAAGGGACCGTCAGCAAGGCGGTGGTAGTGCGTACCAGCAAGGAAACCCGTCGTGCAGACGGATCCTATATTCGTTTCGATGACAATGCCGTGGTGTTACTCAATGCCGCTGGAGAAATCAGGGGAACCCGTATTTTTGGCCCTGTGGCCAGGGAGTTGCGTGATCAATACATGAAGATTGTTTCACTGGCCCCTGAAGTGTTGTAATTTATTAATTTACAAGCGAATGAGCAAGAAGTTGCATATTAAGAAAGGGGATACGGTTATCGTAAATGCCGGCGATGACAAAGGCAAGCAGGGCCGTGTTCTGGAGGTTCTTATTGATAAGAACCGGGCCATTGTCGAGGGGGTCAATATGGTTTCCAAACATACCAAGCCCAATGCCAAGGCTACCCAGGGGGGGATTATCCAAAAGGAAGCTGCTATTCATATTTCAAATCTGAATGTGGTGGATCCTGCTTCGGGAAAGGCTACCCGCGTGGGTCGCAAACTCAACAAGGAAAATAAACTGGTGCGTTATTCTAAAAAATCTGGGGAGGAACTCAAGTAATGAACTATACACCTACCTATAAGAAAAAGTATGCCGAGGAGGTTCGTCCTGCTTTGATGAAGGAGTTTGGATATACCAGCGTGATGCAGGCTCCCCGTCTCCAAAAGATTGTGTTGAACCAGGGCGTGGGTCGTCATGCCGTGGCAGACAAGAAGATTGTGGATGTGTCCATCGCCGAGCTTACCGCCATTTCGGGCCAGAAGGCCGTGGCTGCCACTTCACGTAAGGACATTTCTAACTTTAAGCTCCGCAAGGGTATGCCTGTGGGTGTCCGGGTGACGCTCCGTGGTGACCGTATGTATGAGTTTTTGGAAAGGCTCATCGCTGTTTCCCTGCCTCGTATCCGCGATTTCAAGGGTATTGGGGGCAAGATGGATGGCCGTGGAAATTATACCCTCGGCATTCATGAACAGATTATCTTCCCTGAGATCGACATTGACAAGATCACAAAGATGTTGGGTTTGGAGATAACCTTTGTTACCAGTGCCGGTACAGATGAAGAGGCCTATGCCTTGTTGCGTGAATTTGGCTTACCTTTTAAAAAACGCTAAATAGAACAGTATGTCTAAAGAATCAATGAAAGCCCGCGAAGTGAAACGTGCCCGGATGGTGGCTAAGTTCGCCGCGAAAAGAGCAGCCCTTAAGGAAGCCGGTGATTTTCAAGCACTAGCCTTGTTGCCCCGGAACTCCAGTAAGGTTCGTCTGCACAATTGTTGCATGTTGACTGGTCGCCCCAAGGGGTATATCCGTCAGTTCGGCATCAGTCGTATTGTGTTTCGCGAGATGGCTTCCAAGGGTTTGATTCCCGGAGTAAAAAAAGCCAGTTGGTAATAATTATAAACAAGCATTCGGATATCGGTTTTTAGTGGTAGCTAAACTCAGAGACGAACAAAATTAAGTATTTAAAAATGACTGATCCAATCGCAGACTTGTTAACCCGGATAAGGAACGGCATTCAGGCCCGCCACAAGGTGGTAGTGGTTCCTGCATCCAAGATCAAAATGAACATCGTAAAGATTCTTTTTGAAAAGGGTTATATTTTGAATTACAGATTTGAGGAAGACGGTCCTCAGGGCATCATCAGGATTGCCCTCAAGTATCATCCTGAAACCCGTCAGTCGGCCATCAAGAGCCTGATCCGTATCAGTAAGCCCGGATTGCGCAAATATGCCGACCATGAACAACTTCCCCGTGTATTGAACGGTTTGGGCATCGCGATTCTATCCACTTCACAGGGGGTGATGACCGACAAGGAGGCCAGAGTGAAAGGCATTGGCGGCGAAGTGATTTGTTACATTTATTAATCGGAGGAGTTGATATGTCAAGAATAGGAAAGTTGCCGATTACACTGCCTGCCGGGGTGAATGTCCAGGTTGAAGCAGACAATACTGTGGTAGTCAAGGGCCCCCTGGGTACGCTTACCCAGAAGGTGGATCCGGACATCACCGTCAAGGTGGAAGCTGGTGTCCTCACCGTTTCGCGTCCTACGGATCAGAAGCGTCACCGTGCCATGCATGGTTTGTACCGCGCCCTGATCAACAATATGGTGACCGGTGTTGCTCAAGGTTTTACTGTGAAACAGGAACTTGTTGGTGTCGGTTACCGTGCTGAGATGAAAGGTCAGTTGCTCGAGATGAGTCTGGGTTTCTCGCATGATATTGTTTTGGAGTTGCCTTCAGAGATTAAAGCCACGGCGGTCACTGATAAGCGTGCCAACCCGGTAATCACCCTTACCTGCCATGACAAGCAGTTGCTTGGCCAGGTTACCGCCAAGATCCGGTCGCTCCGTCGTCCTGAGCCCTATAAAGGCAAGGGTATTAAGTTCGTGGGCGAGCAGCTCCGCCGCAAAGCAGGGAAGTCTGCCGGTTCTAAGTAAATTATCCCGATTCTAAAAAAACACAGGAATTATGGCCTTGACAAGAATAGAAAGACGATTAAGGATCAAGAGAAGAATCCGCAAGGTGGTTTCCGGTTCTGCCGAAAAGCCGCGTATGTCGGTATTCCGGAGCAACACCCAGATTTATGTGCAGCTGATCGATGACCAGGCTGGTGTTACCCTCATGGCAGCATCTTCGCGCTGCAAGGAAGTCTCTGGTGAGAAAGTGAACAAAACCGAACAGGCTCGTCTTGTTGGGAAACTCATTGCAGAACGTTCACTGGCAAAAGGAATCACCCAGGTGGTGTTCGACAGAAATGGCTATTTATATCACGGAAGAGTTAAATCCCTGGCGGATGCAGCCAGAGAGGGAGGCCTTAAATTTTAAGAAATTATGTCAGCAAATATTCGTAAAGTCAAAACAACTGCAGACCTGGAACTGAAGGACAGGCTGGTCAGCATACAGCGCGTCACCAAGGTTACCAAGGGCGGTCGTACCTTTAGCTTCTCGGCTATCGTGGTGGTTGGAAACGAGAATGGTATCGTAGGTTACGGGCTGGGTAAGTCTAACGAAGTAACCTCGGCCATTGCCAAGGGAGTGGAAGATGCCAAGAAGAACCTGATCAAGGTGCCGGTGTACAAGGGGACCATCCCTCACGAGCAGGTTGCCAAGTATGGCGGTGCCCAGGTGTTTATCAAACCTGCTTCCAATGGTACCGGAGTGGTGGCCGGCGGGGCTATGCGTGCCGTTCTTGAGAGCGTAGGCGTTCAGGATGTGTTGGCTAAGTCCAAAGGTTCCTCGAACCCGCACAACTTGGTAAAGGCCACTTTTGAGGCCCTGATGCAGTTGCGTGATGCCCGTTCGGTTGCCAAACAGCGTGGCATCAGTATGGACAGAGTTTTTAATGGTTAATCCTTTGAAATAATGGGAAAAATTAAAATCAAGCTGGTAAAAAGCCTTATCAGTTGTACCAAGGTTCAGCGTCAGACCGTTCAGGCTCTGGGTTTGGGTAAGGTCAGCAGTGAGGTAGAAGTAGAAGCCACACCCCAGATTCTGGGCATGGTGCAGAAAGTAAACCACCTGGTGAGTATTGTTGAACAGTAGTAAAGACTTTTAATCATAGTATAATGAATTTAAGTACCTTAAAACCGGCTCCCGGTTCAGTGATTGCCAAAGGAAAGCGTCTCGGACGCGGTGAGGGTAGTGGCAAAGGCGGACAGGCAACCCGCGGGCATAAGGGCCAGAAATCGGTCTCCGGTTATTCCAAGAAAAGTGGTTTTGAAGGAGGACAGATGCCTTTGCAGCGCCGCTTGCCCAAGTTTGGATTCAAGAACATCAACCGTAAGGCATACAAGGCAGTTAATCTGGATGTTATTGAGGCTTATGCTGAAGCATCCGGCTCCGTCTCTGTGGATGTGGATCAGTTGGTTCAGGCCGGTCTGGTCCCCAAGAACAGCTTGGTGAAAGTGCTCGGAAACGGCACCCTTACACGCAAGCTCGAAGTCAAAGCCCATGGTTTCTCCAAAACAGCCAAAGCAGCCATTGAAGCACTCGAAGGTGCTGCCATAATTCTCTAGGACATGAAGGAATTCATTCAGACACTCAAGAATATCTGGAAAATCGAGGAACTCCGTTCGCGGATTATTTTCACCCTCGGGATCTTGCTTGTATACCGGCTTGGGGCATACATTACCCTGCCCGGGATCGATCCAAACCAGCTCGATAATCTGCAGTCCACCACTGCTACAGGGGTTCTGAGTCTTTTGAACATGTTCTCCGGAGGGGCTTTTTCCCAGGCATCTATCTTTGCTCTGGGGATTATGCCTTACATCTCGGCATCCATTGTAATCCAGCTTCTGGCTATTGTGTTGCCCTACTTCAGGAAACTGCAGCGTGAGGGGGAAAGCGGTCGTCGTAAAATCAACCAGCTCACCCGCTATCTCACTGTGGGTATCTTGTTTGTTCAGGCTCCTGCTTATGTAGCCAGTCTTCATGGCCTGCTTCAGCCTTCGGCATTTCTGATTACCGGAACCTTCTTTACTTTTATGACCACTGTGATTCTTACTGCTGGGTCGCTGTTTATTATGTGGCTGGGAGAACGAATCACCGATAAAGGTATTGGTAACGGGATCTCCCTGATTATTATGGTGGGGATTATCGCACGTTTGCCCTTTGGTCTGGCAGCTGAACTGGCTACCCGATTGGAAGCACAGGGTGGTGGCTTGGTATTCCTGCTTGTGGAGTTGATTGTGTGGGCACTGGTGATTGCATCCTCTATCATGCTCGTACAGGGAACCCGCAAGATTCCCGTACAGTATGCCAAAAGAATTGTGGGCAACAAGCAATACGGTGGGGTTCGTCAGTACATTCCCCTCAAGGTGAATGCTGCCGGTGTGATGCCTATTATCTTTGCCCAGGCGTTGATGTTTATTCCGGTCACGCTCACCCAGTTTTCCACGGATACTCAGACGATGGGCTGGCTGACCAGTGCCTTCGTGACAAATACCAGTTTGTTGTATAATCTAACGTTTGCCATTCTGATTATTGCCTTCACTTATTTCTACACCGCCATCACGGTGAGCTCTACTCAGATGGCTGAGGATATGAAACGCAACGGAGGCTTTATCCCGGGAGTAAAACCTGGACGCAGGACGGTGGACTATGTGGATTCGATTCTGTCAAAAATCACTTTGCCAGGGTCAATTTTTCTTGCGATTATCGCAATTTTGCCTACTTTTGCGCTTCTTCTGGGAGTCGGGAATGATTTTTCCCAATTTTTCGGAGGTACGACCTTGCTGATTATGACGGGTGTGGTGTTGGATACACTGCAACAGATTGAAAGTCACCTGTTGATGAGGCATTATGACGGTTTGTTGAAAACCGGCAGAATTAAAGGGCGCGTTGGCGCTTAGTTTGGATGTTTGGACGTTCTTTGATGATAAAATCCGATGAAGAAGTTGCCCTGTTAAGGGAGAGTGGTCGTCTGGTTTCGCTTGTCCTGGCTGAGGTAGGCCGGCTGGTACGACCTGGGATCTCTACTTTGGATTTGGATAGACGGGCAGAAGAATTCATCCGCGATCATGGTGCAGCTCCTGGATTCAAGGGGTTTCACGGATATCCGGCAACCTTGTGTACCTCGGTGAATCATCAGGTGGTACATGGGATCCCATCTTCAAAGGTGGTGTTGCAGGACGGTGATATTGTTTCGGTGGATTGCGGGGTAATTCTTAACAAGTATCACGGTGACAGTGCTTTTACCTTTCAGGTAGGAGATGTTGCCCCTGAGGTGAAGGATTTGCTTGAAGCTACGCGTGCTTCCCTTTTTGAGGGAATCAGGTTTGCAACCACAGCCTGGCGTATGGGTGATCTGGGGTCCGCGATTCAGAGTTACTGCGAAGAACGCGGATACTCTGTAGTGCGGGAGCTGATAGGTCACGGAGTGGGTACCCGGCTTCATGAGCCTCCTGATGTTCCCAATTACGGGCGTCGGGGTGTGGGCATGAAACTGAAAAAGAATATGGTCATCTGCATAGAGCCAATGATCAATATGGGTGTCAGGGATATTTATCAGGGTCAGGATGGCTGGACCATCTCAACCCGGGACCACAAACCTTCGGCTCATTTTGAGTTGATGGTGGTGGTTGGAGACAAGGAGGCTGAAACCATATCCACGTTTTCGTATATTGACCAGATTTTAAATTAATTTGTTTTTTGCATGTCAAAACAGGCGTCCATAGAGCAAGACGGAACCATCACCGAAGCATTGTCCAATGCTATGTTCCGGGTGGAACTGGAGAATGGTCTGGTGATCACTGCCCATATTTCAGGCAAGATGAGGATGAATTACATCAAGATTCTGCCCGGCGATAAGGTGAAACTTGAAATGTCACCCTACGATTTGACCAAGGGCCGTATTAAGTTCAGATACAAGTAAAAACAGAATAGAAATTATAGCTATGAAAGTAAGAGCATCCATAAAGAAAAGGACTGATGACTGCAAGATTGTGCGTCGTAAGGGCCGGTTGTACGTGATTAACAAAAAGAATCCTAAATACAAACAACGTCAGGGATAGTTAAACAAATCTTTTTTTTGAAACCATATGGCAAGAATTGTTGGTGTTGATTTACCAAAAAACAAGCGTGGGGAAATAGGTCTGACCTACATCTATGGGATAGGCCGCAGTTCTGCACGCAGGATATTGAATGAGGCAGGTATTAATCCGGATAAGAAAGTCCAGGAGTGGGATGATGAGGATCTGCTGAAGATTCGTACCATTCTCAATGCTGAGTTTAAAGTGGAAGGAGAATTACGCTCCCTGGTCCAGATGAATATCAAGCGACTGATGGATATTGGTTGTTATCGTGGCGTTCGTCATCGTCAGGGCTTGCCTGTGAGAGGTCAGAGCACCAAGAACAATGCCCGTACCCGTAAGGGAAAGAAAAAGACGGTTGCAAACAAAAAGAAAGCTACTAAATAAAGTCAGATAGATTATGGCAAAAAAAGCAGGAACAACGAAGAAAAAAGTTGTTAAAGTTGAACCCTACGGACAGGCGCACATCAGTGCATCGTTCAATAATGTAATCGTAACTCTGACCAATGCTACCGGTCAGGTGATTTCCTGGTCTTCGGCCGGGAAAATGGGTTTCAGGGGCTCTAAGAAAAACACTCCGTATGCTGCTCAGACGGCAGCTTCCGATTGTGCCAAAGTAGCTTATGACCTGGGTTTACGCAAGGTTAAGGTTTATGTTAAAGGTCCCGGATCGGGCAGGGAGTCTGCCATCAGGACCATCCACAGCTCCGGAATCGAAGTAACCGAGATTGTGGATGTGACTCCGCTTCCCCATAATGGATGCCGTCCTGCAAAGCGCAGACGGGTTTAATGAAGGTACCTAATTGAATAATACAAACACAAATGGCTAGATATACAGGACCCACCACCAAGATTGCAAGAAAATTCGGAGAGCCGATTTTCGGTGCTGACCAGTATTTTGAAAAAAAGAATTACCCCCCCGGGCAGCATGGCGCCATGAAGGGGAAACGCAAATCCTCTGAATACGGGGTTCAGCTGAAGGAAAAACAGAAGGCTAAATATACTTACGGCGTTTTGGAACGTCAGTTTGCTAATCTGTTTGACAAGGCTGCACGTAGCAAGGGAGTTACCGGTGAGGTGCTGCTTCAGTTGCTGGAATCCCGTCTGGACAATGTGGTTTACCGTCTTGGGATTGCTCCTTCGCGGGCTGCTGCCCGTCAGTTGGTGAACCATCGCCATATTTCGGTGAACGGACATGTGGTCAATATCCCTTCGTGTCATGTGAAACCCGGTGATGTCGTGGGTGTTCGTGAAAAGTCCAAGTCTCTGGAAGTAGTTATCCAGGCTACGGCATCTTCACGTCAGTCACGCTATTCGTGGCTGGAGTGGGACGCTGCTTCTCTGACCGGTAAGTTTCTCAATGTACCGGAACGTGCTGATATCCCTGAGAACATCAAGGAACAGTTGATCGTCGAATTGTACTCTAAATAACAACATTGATATGGCCATTTTAGCATTTCAAAAACCCGATAAGGTAATCATGCTCGAATCGAACGACCGTTTCGGTAAGTTCGAATTCCGGCCTCTGGAGCCAGGGTTCGGGATTACTGTCGGCAATGCCCTGCGCAGAATCCTGCTTTCTTCGCTGGAGGGGTTCGCCATTACATCTGTCAAGATTCAGGGCGTTGACCATGAATTTTCGACCATCAAGGGCGTGGCTGAAGATGTTACGGATATTATTCTCAACCTCAAGCAGGTCCGTTTCAAAAGAATGGTTGAGAATGTAGAGTCAGAGAAGATCACAGTGCAACTGGGTGGTAGTGACCGTGTGGTTGCTGGTGATTTCAACAAGGTGCTGCACGGGTTCAAGATTCTTAACCCGGATTTGCTCATCTGCACCACGGATCCGTCGATCAAGGTGACCATGGAGCTTAACATCGAGAAGGGCCGCGGATACGTGCCTTCGGAAGAAAACCGTCAACCCGGTGCCCCCATTGGTGTCATTGCTATCGACAGTATCTACACCCCCATCAAGAACGTTAAGTACGCGATTGAAAACTACCGGGTGGAGCAGAAGACCGACTATGAGAAGTTGCTGATTGATATTGAAACCGATGGTTCCATTCATCCCAAGGAAGCCCTCAAGGAGGCAGCCAAGATTCTCATCTATCACTTCATGCTTTTCTCTGACGAGAAGATCACTCTGGATTCCGACGAGAAGTTCACCAATGAAGAGTTCGATGAAGAAGTGCTGCATATGCGTCAGCTTCTGAAAACCAAGTTGGTGGATATGGATTTGTCTGTGCGTGCACTGAATTGCCTCAAGACAGCCGAAGTTGAAACCTTAGGCGACCTGGTCAAATTCAATAAGAATGATTTGTTGAAATTCCGGAATTTCGGGAAGAAGTCGCTCACGGAGCTCGATGAACTCCTGGCTACCATGAACCTGCATTTCGGGATGGAAGTGGGAAAGTATAAATTAGACAAGGATTAAATCAAATGAGACATCTTAACAAAAACAATCATCTCGGCCGTACTGCTCCTCACCGCAAGGCGATGCTTTCCAATATGGCAGCCTCGCTGATCATGCATAAACGTGTTACTACTACCCTGGCTAAGGCCAAGGTGCTGCGCAGTTATGTGGAGCCCCTGATTACCCGTGCCAAGGAAGATACAACACATTCTCGCCGGGTTGTTTTCGGCTACCTGCAGAATAAGGATGCCGTTACCGAGTTGTTCCGCGAAGTATCCCAAAAAATTGCCGCTCGGCCCGGAGGCTATACCCGGATTCTCAAGACCGGTTTCCGCCTTGGTGACAATGCTGAAACCTGCATTATTGAGCTGGTTGACTACAATGAAGCCATGTTGGGTGCCGAAACTAAAGCTAAGGCCACGGCCCGCCGCAGCCGTCGTTCCTCCAAGAAGAAAGAGGGTGCTGTAGCTGAGGTTGCTGAACCTGCACAGGCCACTCAGGGCGGCAAGCGTAAGGCTAAGGCTGCTGCAGGAGAGGCTAAGACTGAGTCAGTCCCCACTGCTGCTGAAACAACAGAGACTGCTCCTGAGAATCAATAGGACTGATTGTCCCAGGCTATACCCGGAAGGCTGCCCGTTTATGGCAGCCTTTCTGTTATAGTATAAGATTTTTTAACAAGGGGTTGTAAGAAAAATTATGTAGATTTGCGCATTCACGATTGCAACGAAAGACTTTTTTTTATCTCAGTATGGCTCGATTCACAAGGATTCAGGTAGTTTGTAAGATGGCGGAGACAGGGATGATTCCTGTCTTTTATCATGCCGACCCGGAAGTGTGCAAGCAGGTGTTGAAGGCTTGCTATGACGGAGGTGTGAGGGTGTTTGAATTCACCAACCGTGGAGATTATGCCCATGAGGTATTTGGTGCCATCAATCGTTGGGCCGCAGCCCAGCTCCCGGAGATGATTCTGGGAGTCGGTTCGGTGGTGGATCCGGGAACGGCTTCGCTGTATATTCAGCTGGGAGCGAATTTTGTCGTTTCTCCTATTCTGAACCCGGAGATGGCTAAGGTGTGTAACCGTCGCAAGATTGCCTGGAGTCCTGGTTGTGGTTCGCTGAATGATATTTCCTACGCTGAGGAGCTCGGTGCCGAGATCGTGAAGATTTTCCCGGGGTCATCGGTGGGCGGTCCGAAGTTCGTGGCTGCCGTCAAGGGCCCATGCCCGTGGAGCAGCATCATGCCCACAGGAGGCGTGGAACCCACAGTAGAGAATCTCAAGGCTTGGTTTGACGCTGGTGTCACCTGCGTGGGCATGGGCTCCAACCTGTTCCCCAAGGATGTGATGGCCGCTGGCGACTGGGGGAGGATTACCTCACTTTGTGCCGATGCACTGGCTATTATCCGAAAGGTGAGAGGAAGAGAATAATTATTAATTCTAACATTTATAAACATGAGCAAAGCGAGTTCTGTAGGGGCGCCCATGACAAATTTCAGGTGGGTGATTTGCGGCCTTTTGTTTTTCGCCACCACCATCAATTACCTGGACCGGCAAGTGCTGTCCCTTACCTGGGACGAATTTATCAAACCTGAATTTCACTGGGACGATAACATTTATGGTACCATAACCGGTTTTTTCTCCCTTTTTTATGCCATATGCTACCTGTTTGCAGGTAAGTTTGTGGACTGGATGGGTACCAAAAAAGGTTTCTTGTGGGCCATCGGAGTCTGGTCTGTGGGTGCGTGTTTGCACGCCCTCTGCGGGATCTTCACAGAGCAGTGGGTGGGCCTCCATAATAAAATGGAGTTGTTGCAAGCCACCGGTGATATTGTGGTGGTTATTGCTACGGTGAGTATGTACGCATTCCTGGTGGCACGTTCGGTGCTTGCCTTGGGTGAAGCTGGAAACTTCCCCGCTGCTATCAAAGCAACGGCTGAATATTTTCCAAAGAAAGACCGGGCTTTCTCCACTGCTATCTGGAATTCCGGTGCTTCTATCGGAGCGTTGGCTTCTCCTCTGGCTATCCCCCCTCTGGCCAAAGCCTTCGGATGGGAACTGGCGTTTGTGATTATCGGTTCTCTGGGTTTCATCTGGATGGCATTCTGGATTTTCTATTACGACTCTCCCCGCAAAAGCAAGCGTGTCAATCAGGCAGAGTTGAATTATATTGAATCAGACCGAGAGGATGGTGGATCGCAGGAGGCTGAAGTTGTTAAGACCATACCTTTTGCCAAGTGTTTTACATTCAAGCAAACCTGGGCCTTTGCCTTTGGTAAGTTCATGACAGACGGCGTATGGTGGTTCTATCTGTTCTGGATTCCGTCCTACCTGAATATGCAGTTTGGCATTAAGACCACCCAGGGATTGGGGCAGTTGCTGATTTTTGTGCTCTACGCCATTGTGACCTTCCTTTCGTTGTATGGAGGGAAACTGCCGTCCATCTTTATCGCCCGTTCGGGCTGCAATCCCTATGCTGCCCGTATGCGTGCCATGTTTATTTTCGCCTTTGTGCCTCTGCTCGTTTTGGTAGCACAGCCCCTGGGACATTACTCCTACTGGTATCCGGTTATCCTGATTGGTCTGGCGGGAGCCGCCCATCAATCGTGGAGTGCCAACCTGTTCTCGACCATTGGGGATATGTTTCCCAAGGGAGCCATTGCCTCCATCACCGGTATCGGTGGGATGGCAGGGGGAATCGGTTCTCTGTTCCTGCAGAAATCTGCCGGTAAACTCTTCACTTACGCCTCCGGGACAGGTATGCTGGACGGAAAGGAAGTGGAAATGACCAAGGATATGCTGGCCCAGGGAGTTGCCTTCGTTCGCGAACCAATGACTTTCTTTGGCTTTGAAGGAAAGCCAGCCGGATATTTTGTCATCTTCTGCATTTGTGCTTTGGCCTATCTTATTGGCTGGATTGTGATGAAGACCCTCGTACCCAAGTATAAAATCATCGAGGTTGAATAGGCTCTTTTGATTCCATCAAAACAAGGGGGTGTCTCAAGTCTTTGAGGCACCCCTTCTGCTTAATAACCACTGCTACTCAATCTGGTCCATTTGTTCCATCGAGAGGGCCCGGTATGTGATATGGTACCCATCAAGTAATGGTTTGATTTTTTTGGCTTTACCCTCAAGGATGGGCAGACTAATTTTGCTGCTATTACGTTTCACTTCGCCAATGAGAGCCCATTTTTCAAACCGATTCACGGCTACCACATCAATTTCATGCTCTCCCTTGTTGTCCCAGTAACTTCCAATGTCTGTAATCGGGAGGGTCTCTGCAATCATGTCGCGAAAGTATTTTTCAAGTATGACGCCACTGTATGAATCGTAATTCTTGTCCACGTATTCTCTGAGCATATCCAGTTTGCCCATTTCGACAAGAGATTGATTCGGAAATAGGAACCGGAACCAAAATTGCAGGAAGTTGTCCCGGATGCTCCATCTGGCCTTTCGGCTTTCGGGCCTGGCAAAAATGGGTTTGTTCCTGCATATCAGTGAATACTCTTTTTCGAGATTCGTCAGGTAAGCACCGGTGTTCTTCCCGATGATGGAGTCAATTTCGCTTTGCAAAGTCTTTCCTGTGGCAATCAGCTGTAATATGGAGAAGTAGGTGTTGTATTCCTTCCCAAATTCTGAAACAAGCAAATCCCTGCCCTCATTGAGGAATGGAGAATCGGGGAGGAGAATCGTGTCCATCATTTGGGACGCAGTGAATGCCCCAGACTCAATGAGCAGTGTGATGTATTTGGCAACCCCCCCGGTAAGCATGTAAAAGCAAAGCAAATCCTCGGCAGTATATCCTGGGTTATGGTCTCTCAGTATTTCTTTGAGGATACTCACAGGAAAGGGCTTTACCATCATCTTTGAAGTGAGTCGTCCGAATAAAGGTTCTTTGTTGTGCTCGAATATGCGCATCATCAGGGAGTAGATGGAACCGCAAGCGATGAAGTGGATTCGCGCTTGGTCCTTGTATTGGTCCCACAAGTTTTGTATCTCGCTGAAGATTGAGGGATTGACCTGATTGAGGTCCTGAAACTCGTCCATGATTAGTATCAGGTGTTCCTTGGTTGCGTACTGGAGTAACTGTTGAAATATATCTCGGAAACGGGTGACTTCACCATAGATCTGCAGCCCCAGAGCATTCATGGCTTCCTTTTGAAAATCTGCACACAACAAGTACTCTGTTTTGCGCGAAACGAACAGATAGAGAAATTTTTCTCCTTTTACAGATTCAAGTATCAAAGAAGTTTTGCCAATGCGCCGCCGACCCACAACGACCGTGAAGCAGGCACTCTTGAGTGACTGCAGTCGGATTCTTTCCAGTGATTGAATCTCTTGTGTCCTGCCATAGAATTTCATATGCATCGTTTTTTGTAACGACCATTAACATAATGGTCATTACAAAAATAAATATTATTTTGGAATTTGGTAAAAATGTGTTGGTTAGCGATCCATTTCAGTCTGCAGAAGCCAGATTTCTCAGGAAAGTACTGATGTTTTCTGCCACCTTTTCTACCAGCAGGGTGCGGGCTTCGTCGCTGATCCAGGCAATGTGCGGGGTCTGGATGAGCCGTTCGCGATTGCGGATGGTGAGCAGCGGATTGTCGGCTTTTATGGGCTCCCGGCTGTGTACATCCAGACCGGCACCTGCAATCAGCTCCTCGTCAAGGGCTCTGGCAAGGTCCTCTTCGTTAATGATATGTCCGCGTCCAACATTGAGCAGATACGCTGTGGGTTTCATCAGGGCTATGCGAGAGTAGTTGAGCAGGTCCCGGGTGTGTTCGTTGAGCGGGGCATGGATGGATACCACATCAGAGGTGCGCAGCAAGTCATCCAGTTCCAGACGAGGGTATGGTCCATTGAGGTTCTTCCCGGAGGTGGAGTAATACACCGGACTGGCTCCGAAGGCAGAGGCCACTTCGGCCACTCTGCGCCCGATAGCCCCCAGGCCGATAATGCCGAACTGTTTGCCGCTGAGTTCCTGAAAGGTGCGTCCGTAGTGGGTGAAGGACCGGCTGGCTGCATAGCCTCCTGAGCGCACGTATCGGTCGAAATATTCTATGTGGCACATCAGCGACAGCAGAATGGCGAAGGTGATCTGGGTGACGCTCTCAGTGGAGTACCCCGCGACATTTTTGACGCCGATTCCCTTCTCCCCGGCAGCCACCAGGTCAATGGTGTTGGTGCCGGTGGCAGCGACACAAATGAGTTTCAGACTGGGACAGGCATCCATGATTGCCCGGTCAATACGGACCTTGTTGGTGACGATGATGTCGGCATCTCCAATGTGTTCCAGTCGTTCATCAGGCTCGGTATTGTCAAAATACCGCACGGTTCCGTGCTGTTCCAGCAGGTAGAGGTTTTTTACCGGCCCCAGGCTTTCTATGTCCAGACATACAATACGCATCACAGATACAAATGTAGGAAACTCCTTTCAATCCTGAGCACAGTCAGAGGACATCGGCTACATTTTCAGAACCGCTAGGGCTTCCGCAAAGCGGGTGTGTTCCGGTTTGGAAGGGTTTGGAAGATGCAAAACCTCAAGAGTCGGGGAAACTATTTGCGTAGGGTGTGCACCTCCACCTCCTTTCGCATGGCTTGGACACGGGGGCTTTCTGTTTTGAGTCGCTTGTGCAGAATCAGCGCAGCCATGCTGTCCGCCCTGGTGGTGTCGCCGGTCTCCAGATACAACCCAAAGAGTTGGTAAGGAGGAGTGATGAAGCCCGGGGTCATCAGCGCGGCCTGCATATATGCCCTTTCCGCCTCCTGGTAGTGTCCTGTCCGTTGCAGGGCTTCTC
Source organism: Bacteroidales bacterium UBA4181 (assembly GCA_002380425.1). Lineage (GTDB taxonomy): Bacteria > Bacteroidota > Bacteroidia > Bacteroidales > UBA4181 > UBA4181. The sequence continues at coordinate 3,158 of DFUR01000004.1, read as the reverse complement.
CAAGATGGCAGTACACCGTGGAGGAAGGACAAAGCGCAGCGGCCTGCCGCAGTGGGTTCAGGCTTTGTTGGTAATCATGATGCACAAACAGAATCTGTGCATGATTCAACACATATTCTGTGTCGTACCGGAACTCTGGAAAGTCTTCTTTGCCCTGAGCTATGGCTTCGGGCTCACCCTCAAGCATCCCGCCGAGGGTGGCGTAGGCCCGGTGAAATCGCCCATAGTGCATCGCACTGAAGATAAGGAGCCCAAAGAGCAGTAAGGACAGAAGAGTTCCCGGGGCCTTACCGCGGAAAGTCATCCGCCAGAGCTCCCTGCCGGGCAACAGCCCCACAGAGAGCACAAAGAACATTTTCAGAGGCAATACAGAGGCGGGGTAAGAAAAGCAGCTGAATACCAGTAGAGCTACAAGAGCGCATTTTGCAGAGCCCCCCTCCCGTCCAGACACGGTGGCAGAGCCCAGGGCTGACAGAAATACGGCCAGCAGCAGGAGCAGTCCCACAACGCCCTGTTCACACACCAGGTGAAGATACTCATTGTAGGCCACAAAGTTATTATCGGCTGCTACAGCAAAACGAGAATCGGGATGGCACTCAAAATACGCCCCTTGAGCGAGCATATACCCAGAGGGATAACTCCCCGCTCCGTGTCCCAACAGAGGACTCTCGGCAATCATGGTGGCGCTTACTTTCCAAATAAACATCCGGGCATCTGCTGAATCCCTGCGGTATCCGTACAGCAGAACAGCAGACAACAACACCAACACACCCATACACACGCTCACATAAAGTTTGCAATGGCAGAACTGGTTACGGGTAATCTGAAGTGTGGGCTGATGGAAGGTAATCCTCATCGCCAACCAACCAAGGACAACAGCAACAGACAGCCATGCCGCACGGGAGTCGGAACGAAAACAAACGTAGCCCATCAACAGGGCAGCCCCCACAAGCAGCCAGCGGGTCGCGCCCCGGGGCGCTGGCGAGCGGACACAAAGCCCAACGGCCACAGCCACACTGACGGCAAGGTAACCACCCAAAGGGCCGGGGTTCAGAAAGCTCCCGGTAAGGTCAAAGACAGGATGTTTGGACGGGAGGATGCCCCACAGTTGTGACAGGCCCACGCTGGCCTGAAGTACCCCGGACACCACCACAAACAGAAGCAATATCCGTGTGCTCTCCTGGGTAAGGCTCCGGACCAGGACGTACAGCAGCAACAATCCAGCCCACTCCCACAGCCACACAGGATCGGCCAGAGTGTCCCGAACAAAAACAACGCTGGCCAGCCCATAAAGCATATACACACCTGCAAGGGCATCGGTTAGCGTAACACGCACAGCACGCAGCGAAAACAACCGAAACAGCAGGAGCGCGGAAACACAAAGCAGCAACACAAAAACCACCACGTACTGCAACGAACCGCGGGCCCCATAGAAAAATGGAACCGCACACCACAGCAACCCCACTAAGGCACCTGCTATGAAATGCCTCAAATCAAGCCCCTTCAAATAACGAAGAATTCCCCGAATACCCATGGGGAAAACTGAAAATCACAACCCTGAAGAGCCGTTCTCTAGCCGACATAATGTTCAAGTGTGCTCTGCTATGGTTCATATTCAAACGCCAGTTTGATACGATTCAGTTGCTTCCCAAAATCGGACAGGGTAAACCAAATCGCGGAATCGGCCTTGATGCGCTGCTCAATCTCCCGGTACTGACTGACCGGAATAGTGGCAAAGGCATGACGATAATAAAACCCAAATTCAACCTCCATTACCTTCCCGGTAGTGGTATTAATGGTTACAGAAATATCAAGAGAACTAGGACTACTTAATTGATTAGGAGAGAGGACATCTGCAGCGATGGCAAGAATCCTATTCTGTGATTCGAAATAGTTCCCTCCAGAAATCATCGGCAACTCCCAGTCATAAAGGGCTTTCCTGGTAGCCAGGCTCAAAGAGTCGCCATTCTTGTACAAATCATCGTCATTGACATAGACATTAGCCTGATTGTAAAGGAGAACAAGCCCGGAAGAGTCGACTTCACACAAGTAATTATATCCGTTTTGTGTAAACGTGTTGGACACATTGTATAAGTGTGTCTGAGCCATCGCACCCGTAATGAATAAAAGGGAGGAGACAATCACAGTGAAAAAATAGTTTGCTTTCATGGTTGCTGAGGATTTGTGAGGTTGCGTAAGGTCGAGAAATTATCAATCGCAGAAATACTGCTATTATAGTTATATTTTGGAGGTTTATAGCCAAGCTCATCCAGCTCAGGAAGTACTCTCATGGTAATACGTTTTTGCAAATTTGCTTCATCAACATCATCGCGAAGATTACCCTGTGAATCAAGATATTTTCCCAAATTTCTAATGGCAAAATTATCGCCACCTCTATAGAAATTCGTAACATTTGCGGGCAATTCCTTCCAAGCAAGATATTTAGCATATTTGGCTTCTATTTCGATGTTTATGATTGAAGCATCCCATTGAGCAGCCGTAAAATTTGGTTGCTGATATAGATGATACATTTCCTCAAACATAGAAAGCCAGTGAGCACCAGGTTCAAGAACAATAGAACATGTGTTATAGTTAAAGCTATTTGCATCCCCAATACTAATAAGAAATTTACTGCCGCAACTCGTGACGCGTTCAAGTATTTTATTATACAATTTCGTGCCGATCGTTGTCTGCTTCATTTTGGTTATCCTATCCTCCATATTTATCCATTGAGACTCAGATAGATTGCTATTTTGAAAAATACTTGACGCATTAGGAGCTACACCTTGAGGCGTCCAAGAGGGAGCGTCTCCACCGCCAGGACTGCCATCGTCTCCCCCATCGTCTCCCCCTTCGTCTCCACTCACCCCTTCAAGGTCGGAAGCAGATGGATAAAACATGCACCATTGTTCGTGCTCCCCAGGAGGGCTCCAGCATAAGAGACAACATTGACAAGGCTCACCTGCCGTGAGATTGGCAAGACACCCCCCACAAAATACAACCACAGTAGGACCAGAAGGAGTCGCAAACACCTCAACAACTTCAAAAATCACATGCTTATATCCGCATGTGGGACATATCTGATCATCAGGATACTCGTTGCCTGTTTCCGGACAGATGGCCCGATTGAGGACAAGGTCCTCAGGACCATACAAGCA
>DFUR01000075.1 GCA_002380425.1 Bacteroidales bacterium UBA4181 | reverse complement strand
CGAGTGGTACCACAAAACCCCTGGCATTTCCTGCCGGGGGTTGGCGTTTATATCGCTCACCAACAGATATTTACCTGTACATCTCTATTCAAAAAAGGCATCAAAAAGCACAAGTAAATCACATAAAAGCACCTACTACATAGATCAAAACATGTAAAAAACAAGTAAATAATCGGCTATGAGTAAAGTAGTAATCATGCTCCGGAAGCAGCGCAAGCGGAATAACGGAACATACCCGATTTATTTGAGAACACACATAAATCAGGTCCCAATAAGCATCGCCACGAAATATTACGCAACAGAAGCTGAGTGGGATGAAGTAAAATCGAAGATCAAGGGAAACTCTAAAGATGTAAAGGATGCTAATCTTGTCATTGACAGGCTGGCAGCAAGGGTAAACGATATTATTGTTCGATACAAGTTGATGAATATCGCTCTGACCCCCGACATTCTTAAAAGAGAATTCGACAACCCGTCAACTTACACCAGTTTTGCCGACTTTGTCCGCAAACATATTAAGGTAAAGGTCGGTGTTAACGCATCCGGAACGGTCGCTTATCACTACACATTTGTGTCAAAGCTAGAGAGGTATCAACCAAATGCCTCATTCAGCGAGATTACAACTGATTTCATCAATGGATTCATCCAGTCGGAGAAAAAAAATGGGATTTCAGACAACACCCTTCGGAAAACGCTAGGAACATTTCGCCACTATGTAAGGATAGCTATCAGGAAAAAGTTCATAATCGATGACCCCTTTGCTTCTGCTGTTCGGGTGCATGCAAGCGATCCGGATATGATATACCTCACACCGGAAGAACTGAACACTGCAATTGATGTGTACAACATGGAGAAACTCACTCCTTCCCTACAAAGAACATTGCGTCACTATCTGTTTGCCTGTATGACTGGCCTCCGCATATCAGATTTCAAACAGGCATCATTTGAGCAGATCATCGGAGATTATCTAGTATACGTACCTGTGAAGACTCTCTACGCGAAAAGAAAACCCATCCGGATACGCCTCTGTCCTCTTTCCAAACAGCTGATAAAAGATGAGAATGGAGACAGAACGACAGGGCCACTATTTCCTTCCGTAATGGCGGATCAGGTTGTTAACCGATACCTGAAAAATGTCGCGAAAGAATGTGACATCGATAAGCCGTTAAACTTCAAATCTGCTAGGCACACATTCGCAACAATATACCTGCGAGAGACTGGACGTCTTCATTGGCTACAACAACTCCTCGGGCACACAAATATCAGAGAAACGATGGTGTATGCTCACGCAATTCCTGGTGACGTTGATGCGTCCATGGCTATTTTTGATAAATTCAAATAAAACAGCCGGCCCCCAACCTGCCGGCTGCAAAATGGTGCCCCTGTCAGACCCGGTACGCACAAAGTGATACTTCCCCGGCACCTCCCGAATGATCGTTACTTTTTCGCATACTGATCCACAAACCGGTCCAGATCCCGGCTCTGGTCGTCAGAGTTCCAAAACCCGCGGATCAGGGTGTACAGGGCGTACGCCTGCGTGTGATTCAGCTTTTCGAGCTTCGCAATCAGCTGTGCTGCATCGGCTCCGTGGCGGCTGCATGTACCGTCCAGGGCCTCGGCGTCCTGCATCTCTATCACCAGCCAACCGGGGACAAACAGGATTTCCCGGTTGATCAGCGTGCCGTTAAGCGCGTCGATCATTGCAATCAATTCTTCACGGGTGAACATCCCTGTAACTTCCCTGGTGGCGATTTTGGTTATTGTCTCCAGTTCCTGGAGCCTACTGATAAGTTCCTCACCCGTCCCGCCGATGATTTCGGCGGCCTGGGCCATCTGCTGGGCAGCATACAGCGCCCCGGCTGATAATGAGCTGTAATTTTTTTCGTAGAACGCGGCCAGCTCGTCCGACATGCGAAAATTTGTCTGTTTCATACGTGATTGTTATATGGTTATTAATTTTAATGGCCTACTCTACCTCCCATGCTTCGGAAAACTCCTCCTCGGCAAACAATTCCGCAAGGCCAGTTATCTGCTTAAGCCTCAGGACCTCGTCCGCATCCATCCCAAGCTCTTTGGCTATTTTCTCATCGCTCCAGTTTCTTCTGCTGAGTTCTACAACAATATCGCTCATAGCTTGAATCTGGTGTTTTCCCCTTGCCCTATTGTGCCGTATTGTTGATGCAATTCTGTCTCCCTTTTCAGTCCTGTCGTCATTGATAACAACACACGGAAGGTGTGTGAGCCCAAGATTGTTACCAACCAGATGACGGTGGAACCCATCAATTACTTCGTATCCATCATCGACCCTCCACACTACTATTGGCTGCGTGTACCCGTCTTCTTTTATTGACAATTCGAGTAGCCTCATTTCTGGAGGGGCCACTTTGTTTGGGTTGTAATCGTTCCCGTGTATCAGTCCTATTGGTATCCATTTTACCGAAGATACAGGGTGCTTCTTTGTCCATTCTAAATCCATATTTTCCATTGTTGTCTTCTATTTTTCATTACCTTTAAATATCGCTCGTATGCCTCCGCTTTTGTTTGCGTAAAAGATAAACCCTTACACCAGTAGTCATTTCGAAGCAAAGCCTTGCAAACGCGCCTCCATGAGGGGCATTTCTTGTCAGCCTCTAATGCTGGATCTGCTTCGTCCGGTATTCCATTTGGGTATCCACGATCATACCACCATTTGATGAATACACTTATCTTATTTTCAAAGTGTAACTTCGTTTTCTGCGGCATGGATGACAGCAATAGCCTTGCAAATGATTCCCACGTATGTCCCTCCGGTTTCTGTATTTTTAACATCCCATTAATATTCCCGTGCTCTCCATTAAATAGCGCACCTGAGTTTGCCCCATTTACCCTT
>DFUR01000057.1:1064-23945 GCA_002380425.1 Bacteroidales bacterium UBA4181 | reverse complement strand
GTGTTGGAGTACCTGCCATAAGCAAGCACATTAAAAATATTTTCGAGGAAGGGGAACTGTCTGACAATACGACTGTTTCCAAAATGGAAACAGTCGTAGATCGGGGATTTAGAGGAGAAGTTCCTGAGGTCATAGATTTTTACAACCTCGATATGATTATTGCTGTTGGCTATCGTGTAAACTCAAAACGTGCCACCGATTTTCGTATTTGGGCTACACAAACACTGAAAGAGTTTATTACAAAAGGTTTTGTGCTTGACGATGAACGTTTAAAACAAGGAAAAACAGCTTTCGGGAAAGATTATTTCCGTGAACTGTTGGAACGTGTCCGTTCCATTCGTGCCAGCGAACGCCGTATTTGGCAACAGATTACCGATATTTTTGCCGAATGCAGCATTGACTATGACAAAGACTCGCCCACTACCCAGGACTTTTATGCAATGGTGCAAAACAAGTTCCACTATGCCATTACCGGCCAAACAGCAGCCGAAATTATCTACACAAAAGCAGACAGACTTGCTGATAACATGGGTCTAAAGACTTGGAAAAATTCGCCCGATGGCAGGATTTTAAAATCAGACGTTCCCATTGCCAAAAACTATTTACCCGAGGACGAAATCCGTCGATTAGAACGTGCTGTAACAGGTTATTTCGATTATATCGAAGACTTGGTTGAGCGTGAAAATACATTTACAATGAAAGAGTTTGCAGCAAGTGTAAATGAATTTCTGGCTTTCCGCAAGTACAAAATACTAGCCGACAAGGGTAAAATCACCAAACAGCAAGCCGACCAAAAAGCCGAGTCCGAATATAACGAGTTTAATAAATCACAAAAAATCATTTCCGACTTCGATAACGAAATTAGAAGGTTAGAAAAGAAGGGGGACAACAATGAATAAAATACAACAACTTATACAACAATATTGCCCCAATGGGGTAGAGTTCGCCGAAATAGGCAAAATTGGAGATTTTTATGGTGGGCTTACTGGCAAAAGCAAAAACGACTTTCAAGATGGCAATGCAAAGTTTGTAACCTACATGAATGTATTTTCAAACATTGCCGTAAAAACGGACATTGATATTTTTGTCAAAATTGGCGAGAAAGAAAATCAAAACAGGGTTGAGTATGGCGATGTACTTAGGTTTGGCTTATATTATTACTGTGCTGGGTTCAATTTGCCAACGGTTTCATGGCATCTCTGAAGATCTTTTGATCTATAACTTGTTTGGCTCTGAAAGATTGGCGGGAATAATGATCGTTAATTTTGTCTTGCTCACATCAGGAACTATCAAAAACCAGCAAAACCTAGCGCAAACCTAGCGCAAAAAAAAGAGTTAGGGATTTTGATCTTCCTAACTCTTTGATTGTCTGTGTTGTCCTGCTAGGGGTCGAACCTAGACTTTCCTGATCCAGAATCAGGCGTGTTGCCAGTTACACCACAGGACAATGAGACCGCAAAGGTAACTATTTTTTGAAAAATCAACCTGGAACGGCCCTTTTTTTATTGCTTTTCGCATCCGGGTGGTTTACTCGGAATCCAGCAGCCGTGCCTTGACCTTACGGCTCTCTTCCTCAAATCCGGGTTTGTCCAGCAGTGCGAACATATTCTTTTTGTAGGCCTCCACTCCGGGTTGGTCAAAGGGATTCACACCCAGCAGATATCCGCTGATGCCACAGGCAATCTCAAAGAAGTACAGCAGTCGTCCCAGGTTGCGGGCGTCAAGTGCGTCTATCTCTATCCGGATATTGGGAACCCCTCCGTCCACGTGAGCCAGCATGGTACCCAGTTCTGCCATACGGTTGACTTCCGTGAGCCTTTTTCCGGAAAGAAAGTTCAGGGTGTCGAGGTTGTCCGGATCACTGGGGATGCTTACCTGATGCTTGCTGTCCCTGACAGAGATCACGGTCTCAAAGATATTGCGCAACCCTTCCTGAATGTATTGCCCCATAGAATGCAGGTCGGCAGTGAAGGTTACACTGGCAGGGAAGATGCCTTTGTGCTCCTTGCCTTCACTTTCTCCATAGAGCTGTTTCCACCATTCGGAGACGTACAGCAGCTTGGGCTGATAGCTGACCAGAATCTCGGTGGTTTTCCCGGCCGAGTACAGTTCATAACGGGCGGCGGCATACAGGGCAGCCGGGTTTTTTTCAAAGGGCACGTCAGGCCCGGTGGCCTGCTGCATCTCGCGGGCTCCCTGAACCAAAGCCCGGATGCCGAAGCCTGCTGCAGCAATGGGCACCAAACCCACAGGGGTGAGCACGGAGTAGCGACCGCCCACATTGTCCGGGATGACAAAAGTCTGGTAACCCTCCTGGGTGGCCATGGTACGCAGCGCTCCCCGTTGTTCATCGGTGATGGCAACAATATGCTGCCGGGCACTGGCTTTCCCGATTTTCTGTTCCAGATGATTTTTCAGAATCCGGAAGGCAACTGCCGGTTCTGTGGTAGTGCCTGATTTTGAGATGACGACCACCCCGTATTTCTTGTGATCCAGCAGCTCTGTGAGTTCGGCCAGATAATCCTCGCTCAGATTCTGACCCGCGAACAGAATTTTGGGGGCGGACTGATCCTTCATCTGCCAGAAGTTGTCGGAGAGTGCTTCCAGAACGCATTTGGCTCCCAGATAGGACCCCCCGATGCCCACCACCACCACGATCTCGGTGTTCTTGCGGTAGAATTCGGCAACGGCCTCGATACGGCTCAGAATGTCTTCGTCAATGGAAGCGGGCAGTTTTACCCAGCCCAGGAAGTCATTGCCCTTCCCGGTGCCCTCATAGAGGGCCTTGAGATGATTGGTGGCTGATGCACTATGGGAGAGGACCCGTTGCATGGGAACGGTCTGGCCGATTTTGCTCAGGTCCAGGTTTAGAAGGCTCATGATGTCTCGATTAGGGGTTTGAGGGCGTAAAAATAACCAAACAATATGTAAGTTTGCACCCGTGAACCAAGAAATCTATGGCTGGAAAGATAGACATAAGGAACAAGAAGGCCTCCTTTGAGTACGAATTTCTGGAGAAGTTCGTAGCTGGGGTGGTGCTGACCGGCACGGAGATTAAATCCATCCGTCAGGGAAAGGCCAGCCTTCAGGATGCCTATTGTGCTTTTCGTGACCATGAGCTCTGGGTACACGGGGTGCATATTGCCGAATACTGGTGGGGCACCCTCAACAATCATGACCCCAAAAGAGACCGAAAATTGCTGCTCACCCGCCGCGAGCTGGCCAAACTGGAGCGAAAGGTGCAGGAGAAGGGGCTCTCGCTGATAGCCTTTCGCCTCTTTCTGAATGAGAAGGGGCTTGCAAAAATTGAGATTGCCCTGGCCAGGGGGAAGCGCGCTTACGACAAACGTGAGAGCCTGAAAGAAAAGGACGCCCGGCGGGAATTGGACCGGGCCAGAAAAGTTTAGGCGAACCTATTCCAGACGAAATGTGTATTTGATGGTACCCTTCTGCACCGGGCTGTCCGGTTTGCGGCTGAACCTTGCCTTGAGGGCTGCTGCACGGGCTTCGCTCACCAGGCGTTCTTCCAGGGTGGTGGACCCGCGGGCGGTGTACCGGGCATCGGTAACCACGCCGTTGCCGTCAACAGTAATTTCAATGACCACAACTCCTTCGTACTGTCCGGGATAATTGGGCCTGGGGAGACTGCCGATGAGGGTGCGTCCAGTTAATTCAAAACTGTTTCCACCACCCACATCTCCTCCGGGGCCGTACACCTTGGCATCGGGGGCTCCGGTGGATACCCCCTGGTTTCCAGTCCCACCAGCAATTCCTTCGCTGGTAGCGTCACTCTGGAGGGCTCCCCTCCCGGGGAAGAGCGCCCGGGAATCCACGGTCCGCTCCGGCGCGGTCTGCGGGGCAGGTGGTGTCGGGGCCGGTGTTGACCTGGCCGGTGTGGCTGCCGGGCGAGGACGTGATGCAACGGGCTCGGAGCGCACAATCGGTGCTGTTTCGTGATTTTGAGTCATGATGGCTTCCTCTTCAGAGGCCACGGAGGCTTCGGCGGGGGTGGGCTGAGTGGCTGCTGGTTCGCTGTAGCGTGGTTCGTACGCTCCGGTTCCCTCATCGCTGTTGCCAAAATCCACCAGAATGCCCTTTTCAGCAGGGGGCGGAAAGATGCTCTGATACCCCATGAGCAGTAAGAATAACAGCAACACACCATGAAAAAGGGTGGTGCCGATGATGCCGTTCCTGTATCTGACCGGGGTTGCCATACTACTCTTCGGGGGCGGTTGCGAGGATGACCTTGTAGCGGTTGTTGCGGGCAATATTCATCACCCGTACCATATGTTCCACGTCAACGGTTTTGTCCATGTGGAGGGAGAAGGTGGGGTCGGGCACATCCATGAGTTTTTGCTGGAGTTCCCGTTCCAGGTCTTCAAAGCGTACGCGTTTTTGTTCCACATAAAACTGCAGGTCTCCGGTAATGGATACTGTGGTGGCCGGCTTGGCAGACGTCTGGTTGTTGCTTTGGGGCAACAGCAGCTTGAGTGCGTTGGGGGAGACCATGGTGGAGGTGATCATAAAGAATATGAGCAGCAGGAACACCAGGTCGGTCATGGACGACATGCTGAATGAGGGATTGATCTTATTGGAGCTTCGGATGGCCATGGGGACGTTCTTAGGGTTATTTCACGGGCTCGTTGAGCAGGTCAATGAATTCGGTGGTGCTGCTCTCCAACTGATTGACAATTTTTTCGATGCGCGCCACCAGAATATTGTAGAAAAAGTAGGCGATAATCCCTACCAGCAGTCCGCCCACCGTGGTAATCATGGCCTCGTAAATGCCCGAGGAGAGGATTTGTATGTCCACATTGCTGCCTGCGGTTGCCATGTTGTAGAATGCGCGTACCATACCGGTTACCGTGCCCAGAAAGCCAATCATGGGGGCACCTCCCGCTGCTGAGGCCAGGATGGGCAGTCCGCGTTCCAGTTTAAAGACTTCCTGACGGCCCACATTCTCAATGGCCGAGTGAATGTCGGTGAGGGGACGGCCGATACGGCTGATGCCCTTCTCAATCATCCGGGCAACAGGACTGTCGGTCTTGCGACACAGAGCCAGAGCCGCATCAATGCGTTCTTCGTGGATGTAGTCACGGATGCGGGACATGAAGTCAGGATCGGTCCTGGCAGCCGTTTTCACGGCGAAATATCTTTCAAAAAAGATGTACACCGAGAGTACTGACAACAGCAAAATAGGCCACATCAGGAAGCCGCCCTTCAAAAACAGTTCCCAAAAGGGCAGACTTACCTCGCGCGTGACAACTTCGGCCTCTGCCTGTAGAAGAATAAAATTCAGCATGGATGAAAGATTAGTAGATGAGCATTAAAGGGTCCTTAACAAAAAATATGCCGCGGCACCGGACAGATACCCCAAAAGGGCCAATCCGCTGATGCGGCGGAGATACCATAGAAAATCGATTTTTTCCAGGCCCATCGCGGCTACACCCGCCGCAGAGCCAATGATCAGCATACTCCCTCCGGTGCCGGCGCAATAGGCCAGGCTCTCCCAGAAGGTCCCGTCCTGCAGGAAGTTCCGGGCGTATTCATACATTTCAGGGTCTGTGAAGGCCGCAAGGGCATCAGGAGCATACACGGGATACATGCCCATGGCACCGGCCACGAGGGGTACATTGTCCACAATAGCAGAGAGTGCACCGATAATCAAGGTGATGGCGGGAACGTGGTGGATGTGTTCGTCAAGAGCCATGCCCATTTGTGCCAGATGTCCCGCTGACTGCAGGCCGGCAACGGCGGTGAGGATGCCCAGAAAGAACAGGATGGTGGATGTGTCTATCTTGCGGATGAGGTTGCTTACCCTGAGTTTGTCCCCTGCAGATGCTTTCTTCCGGTGCAGCATGAGTTCAGTGGCAATCCACAAGGCGCCCAGGGCCAGCAGCATCCCCATGTAGGGCGGCAGATGGGTGAGGGCCTTGAACACAGGCACGGAGAGTAGCCCGGAAGCACCCAGGATCAGCATGACGGTACGTTGTCTGGCTGAGGTTGGAGCTTCATGGTCTGTTTCGGAAGGCGTTCCTGTCATATCCACAGATTTGCCCCGGAACTTGCGGCTAAGAAACAGCAAGGGTACGGTCAGACAAATAAAACTGGGGACGAACAGTTGTTTGATAATGGCAAAGGTGGAAACCTGGCCTCCAATCCAGAGCATAATGGTGGTAACGTCCCCGATGGGTGACCAAGCACCGCCGGCGTTGGCAGCCAGGACAACCATGCTCACAAAATAGAGCCGGTCCTTGCGGTTGCCCATCAGTTTGCGCAGCAACATCACCATGACAATAGTTGTGGTCAAATTGTCCAGCACAGCGGACATGAAGAAGGTGAGTAAGCTGATGATCCAGAGCAGTCTCACCTTGTTGTGGGTGCGGATGGCTTTGGAAATTATGGAGAATCCTCCGTAGGAGTCCACGATCTCCACAATCGTCATGGCACCCAATAGGAAAAACAGAATCTCGGCATTCTCCCCCAGCAGACGCAAGGACTCGTGGTGGGTGATGAACCCGGCAAACCCGGCATCGGGGTGTGTGGCAGAAAATTCCTGATAGGCAGGAAGGCCCGGAAGAATGGAGCTGGCGCCAAGCATATAGGCAACCCAGATTAAAGTTCCGGTCACCAGGGCGGTAGCCGCCTTGTCAATTTTCAGGGGGTGTTCCAGCGCGATGGCGGTGTATCCCAGGACAAAAATCAGGATGATGACAGTAAACATCGGCAACAGTGTCTCGGAAGCAAAGGTAGCAGATTATCCGTGGGAAATCATGGTGTTGCAGACAAATAGGGGCGGATTCTTTGGTACTCCTCCCGGGTCAGCACCTTTTGCTGTACCAGTTCTTCAGGTGCGGACAAGAGCCCTCTGTGTTCGCGGAATCTAAGAATGGACCGGGCCAGGTGTGTCCCGATATAGGGGTGGCGCCGGAGTTCCGGGAACCCGGCATGATTCAGGTCGATTCTTTGAACCTGTGCGGAGTCGGCCCGGAGTCGCCATGATAGTGTGTCAACCAGTCCGCTGCGCAGTCCGTACACCTCGCGGAGTTGGTCCACAGAGGCGAACCCCCCAAGCAGGCGCCGGTATTTCAGAATTCTTGAAGACAACACCGGCCCGATGCCGGGGAGCCTGACCAGACTCATGCTGTCGGCCTGATTCAGTTCAATGGGTTGCGGCGGGTTCTGTGAGGCTTGTCCCGATGTCTGCCGGAGTCCCCGTGCGGGTGTTTGCTGTGGTTTTCTCCCGGATGTGCCCTGTGCTCCCTGCTCGGCTGTCTGTTTAGACTCCTGCATTCCTCCGGTGGCCCGTTCAGCATTGGTTCCGGAGGGCTGTGTGAGAAGAAAATCCCGGACCATTCTGGCCTCCTCCTCGGTCAGCACGGGAATCTGGTTCCCGGGGTACGGATGCGCCCACCGGACGATAGCCAATATCAGGAGCAAGGTGGCAAGAACCAGCACGCCGCGTTGTTCGCTACGATTGAGGGAGGTGAGTTCGTCAAGAAATTTTCTAAGGGACATTTTTTGCCCCAAAGATACGAATAAATATTATTTGGATAGTTTATTCTTCGGGGTCATCCAAAGAATCAATTTTTTCCTCGGCTTCTCCTTCAGAGTCAAATCCTGGAGCATCATCGGCATCTGCACCCTCTCCGAATTCTTTCTCAAATTCTTCCTCGGTGAGGTTGTCGATCTTGACATCCACCTTCACCAGATAACTAGCCGATTCGGTATCAACCGTGATGGCATAAAAGAAATCCCCGTTGGGCTTGGTTACCTTAATCACAAAGTCATTGTATCCATTTGGATACTTCTTCCGAATGGCCTCCAACACCTCATCCGTACAGTTCTTGTAGCTCACAACCAATCGTTTCTTCGCTTCCATATGCTTCTAAAAGGGGATAATATTCAAAACAGGGTACTGCCGAAAAATTTTTCGGCAATGTAAATACAAATTTTGCACATTTCAAAGGGAGTGCAACAAATAGCCGAAAGGAAAAATGCTTGCCCCGGCACGCCACCTCAAAAGGGGCTCCTGATGCTGGCCTGGAGCCACTCCCGGGTGTCTGGTCCCAGGTGAAACAGCGCATCGAGAATACTCAGATTTGTCTGAAATCCGTGCCGTCTTGAGAATACCTGTTCATAGGGTTCCGGTTGGAACCACAGGGGCAGGCCGTTGTTGCTGATTGATGGCTCTGCCAGGAGTCGCAGATCCCAGATTTCCGGGGATGGGCCGGCCTGATAGGAAGAGGTTGGACAGATTCGGACAGGAATGTCGGTGAGTTTGCACAGAGTCTCCAGAATTCGGGTATTGTGTTCCAGCAGAGTCACTGGCTTTTCTTCAAAGAAGGACTTCAAATCGTCTATGTAGAACTCGTAGAAGGGGGAGCGTCTGTAAGCCGATTCAATGGCCCGGAAGTGTTTGATTTGCCAGGGCATATGCCAGGCTATCCGGATGTCCCTGACGGGAGTCTTGGGCCGGACGTTTCGCTCGACGGGGACGGTCAGATTTTCCACGCCCCCTGCGGCGTAAAGATTGCAGCGGTTGCGGAAGGTCTGTCGCTGGTAATGCTCCCAGGCTTCGATCTCTACCACAGGGAGATGAACCATAGCCGCAAAGAAGTGCGCAGGAGGAAAATATGCCGTGGGGAGCAGCAGGGTTTTGTATGTACTCATGACCGGAACCGAAACAAGGCACCAAAATTAGGTTTTTTTGTGTAAGTTTGCACCCATTTTGGTCCCGTAGCTCAGTTGGATAGAGCAACAGCCTTCTAAGCTGTGGGTCGTGGGTTCGATTCCCGCCGGGATCACAATTATTCTTGTAATCAATTGATTTTTAGTGGCTTTTTGTTTTCTACATACATATTTACATACATTGGATGTTCTTTCATCCGATTCCTATGCTGAAGCAGAACGTAAATGTAAGAGGATTTAAAACACATCATCGGTGCTGTCGGATTTTTTCTCTGATTCTCTTTTTCCTATAAGGAATAGGTTGGTCAAGAAAAATAATCGACACCCGGGAGGAGTAAACCTCAACCTGAGATTCAACCATGATACCTCAGACACCTTCCTGATCTTTCAAACCCAAATATACCCCTCTGAATGATAGGATCAAAAACACCAACACCAGAAGCATCATAAGTCCCACAGGCCAATAATAACAGTGACACATTTGGTCAACAAATGCGATGAAAATCAACGACGCGAGAATTCCCACGAAGGCTATCAATACCGACAATAAAGACATACTCTTAATATCCTTAATTTGTTGAACCCTGCGTTCGAATCTCTTTTGCAAATAAGTGAAGCCTCTGGTTTCAGATTGTACATTCTGGCTATTGGCAAATAATGTAATAACCTCGTGGATGTCAGGGATACTTCTTCTGCCAACGGCATCCCTGATTCTTCCATATGTATTATCGTTAGGAGGCTCGTATCCCTTCTCTTTAATAGTCATGCGCTCATAAATGGATTGACCATCCCCAACAAGAAAGTCAGAAATCTCTCTGATTTTGAAATGAGAAAAAACTGCAAGAAGAGCTGAAACGGCTGCCAGAACTTGTGCCACAGTGCTGAAAAAATAATATAGACCTGTATCGTCCATGATGCAAAGTATAGTTATTTAATTGAGAGTAAAGGTAATAAAAAATGGCACTTGTCATTCTCAGATATCCATCAAAGAGTAGTGGCAGTAGTGGCGGTAACGGCGGAAGTGGCAGTTTGATCCCATAGGAAATAGCTCTCTTAGCAGACTCGCTGTAATGGCGTTGTATGATGCTCATAAAATCCTTTATATAGCTGCATCATCAGCGATGTTGGTTTTAATAGTTAGTAATCCTTTATGTATCTCCTATTTGGAGAATATCTCCATAACAAACATGGGGAGGTCTCATAACACCCACACCCCATTTGCCTCACTTTCTGATCTGCATGAGTCTCAGCATATAAATAGGGATATAACTATATTCTGCTGAGAGCATCCTGAATACAGGGCATTTTTCATTTTTTTTTCTAAAAATTTTGAGCTCTCGGTATTGCCGGGAGTGTTTGACAATGGAAAAACTCCCCCCCCCTTTCTTGTTTGGTGGGGCACAATCCTCCGGTCTGTTTCTGTGGTATCCTCTTTGGGATTTCAGGAGAAAACCTCCCCTTACCCCCTCTTTTTCTTGGATAGTAATCATCAAGTTAAAAACCTATTAAAAGTTTGTGTTATGGAAAATCTCAATTTTCTCAAAAGTTGGTCTGTGGAAGCATTCAAGGCCGAAAAGGATGTCAAGACCATCGACATCCTCAGGAACGAGACCACAGGAAAGTGTTTCTTCTCTTATGGGGTAGGTCTCAATGGAGCTGTGAGCTCAAAGTTTGAAAAGGAAGGCATCAAGGACCCTGTCATCTCGGAGGTGAGCTCTCCTAACACCGGAGAGGTCTTTTTGCTGCTTCATGCTCATGGTGAAGGTGCCACCCTGATGGCCTCTTTCTAATCGGCTCCAGTGCTGCAAACTTATTGAAGGTGGGGACAGCAAACGGTCCCTGCCTTTTTTTATCCACCGCATCTCAAATCACAAAAACATCAGCCATGACATTAAGACAATCCGAAAGGAAACAGGCCAAGATCAAGATAGCCCTTCAGGGTGTATCGGGGTCTGGGAAAACCTACAGCAGCTTGCTGATGGCCTATGGAATGACCGGCAATTGGAAAAAGATTGCCATCATCGACTCTGAGAATGGTTCAGCCGATTTGTATGCCCATCTGGGCAGTTACAATGTGCTGACCATTAACCCACCCCATACCCCTGAGAGCTATATGGAAGCCATCGGGGAATGTGAGAAATCCGGCATGGAGGTAATCATCATCGACAGCATCAGCCATTGTTGGGATTACCTGCTGGAATACCACAGCTCGCTCACCGGCAACTCCTTTACCAACTGGTCCAAGGTTACGCCCCGTCAGAATGCTTTTATTCAGAAGATACTGCGTAGTCCCTGCCACATCATCTGCACCATGCGTACCAAACAGGATTATGTCCTCTCGGAACGTAACGGCAAGATGGTTCCTGAGAAGGTAGGGCTCAAAGCAGTGATGCGAGATGGTATAGATTACGAGTTCACCATCGTCTTTGAGATCGACATCAAGCACAATGCTTTGGCCAGCAAAGACAGAACAGGACTCTTTATGGGTAAGCCCGAGAATGCCCTCACTGTGGGCACCGGAAAGGCCATCCTGAACTGGTGCAACAGTGGCACCAAGGTAGATCAGATACGAGGTCATATCAAGGACGCACAAACCCTTGAGGAGTTGTATTCCCTGTATCAGAAATACCCTGAATGGCAGTCCCTGCTGACTTCTGAATTCACCCTGAGGAAGCAACGCCTGATGGATGAGATGACCCCACAGGGCACTTTAAACCCTTTAATGACACCCAGAAATGCAAACAGTGTTGCTTGTCCCCAATAAAAGAGAGGTGAATGCCTCCAAGGCCAGAAATGGCCCTGTTGTAGAAGATGCCGTAGTGGTGGATGCCAGACTGCCTGTCAAGGAAGAGCCTGGGAAGAAGATCAACAGCTTTCCCTTTATCGAAGCCAATACCCGAGAAGTGACCCTGCAACACCTCAGTGGTGACTGCATCATCCCTGTGTTCAGCAAGGACAATGAGATCACCATCTCGCATGGTAATTTTATTGACACCCTCCATGAGGCCATCTGCGAGGTCTTTCCCCGGGAACAGGTAACGCAACCCTCCATCAGGGTATCCCACATCATCAAGGGAAGGATTCCTGAGGCCATTCATAAGCCTGTGCATCAGTTGCTGGAATCCGACAAGACGATCTATTACGAGCGTATGGCTTTCTGTTTTGAAATCCCCAGTATCAGGGAAGAGGTAAACGGCAATATGCTCCACCTCACCGTTGGTGGGGTAAGGGCCTATAACCACGAAAACCTGTTCAGCAAGAAGTCCAGCGAGAAGTTCAAAGTCTTTATCGGCTTTCAGAACAAGGTGTGCTGTAACCTGTGTGTCTCCACCGATGGCTATAAGGACGAGTTGAAAGCCCTCAGCACTGGTGATCTGCTCAAAGCAACGGTGGGCCTTTTTTCCGGGTATCGACAGGATCAGCATCTGCAGTTTATGAGACACCTCCAAGGAAGTGCCCTCAGTGAACACCAGTTTGCTCAGCTTGTAGGAAAAACCCGGCTGTATCAATGTCTCCCTGCTGCCCTCAGGAAAACGCTCCCTCATCTTGAATTCAACGACGGCCACATCAACATCATGGCCAAGAGTTATTATCAGGACCAGTATTTTGCCCGTGATGAGGACACAGGAGAGATCAACCTCTGGAAGGTGTACAATCTGTTCACAGGGGCCAATAAGAACAGCTACATCGATTCCTTTCTGGACAGGTCTGTCAATGCCTCAGAAGTCGTAGGAGGTATCGAAAAAGCCCTGCATGGTGATGACCGTTACCGATGGTTTATCAACTGAGGGAGGTCGGTAGGCCCACTCTTTCTATGTGCGCACTTGAATCCTTCCCGCTATGGGTCCCAGGTGCGCACTCTTTATTATTCTAATCTATTAAAACTCAGAATCTATGCTCCAGAATCAGACCGATCTTCTGGCTGAGATCACCTTGAAGTATAAGCCAGGAACCCAGAGAAAAGCACCCATCAGCAGTTCAGAGGATGCTCTGGGTGTGCTGCGACCACTGTATGATCCCGACACCCTTTGTCTGAGTGAGTGTTTCATCTGCCTGTTTCTCGACAGGGCCAACCAGACCATTGGATGGTTGAAGCTCTCCCAGGGAGGTGTCAATGGAACCGTCACCGATGTGAGACTGCTGGTGGCCACAGCTATCAAGTGTGCTGCCTCCTCGGTGATTATCTCACACAACCATCCCAGTGGCAATATCACTCCCAGTGAAGCTGACAAAACCATCACCAAAAGGATTGGCTTAGCCTGCAAGTTATTCGACATCCAGGTGCTCGACCACGTCATCATCACACAGGATGCTCACTACTCCTTCTCGGATAATGGAGTGGTCTGCTGATTGAAAGCCATAAAGCCATAATCCTCACACATAGTCCACGCCGAGTATGTCCCTCTTTGATTTTCTCCGGAAAAAATCTGCACAGAATGAACATAAGGAAGTTTTCATAAACCGAATTTGTTAATTTAGCGGAATAATCAATCCGAAAGCTATGAGATAAATCAAAAGGGAAAGACATATAAACTAAGCGTTTGCTTTTGCTAGTGCCCCACGAAATCGCCAATTTCAAAGAAAAGTCACAGCAGTAATAAGCGAATGCTCACGTAAAGGCGTGGGCTTCTTTATTATTTGTGACTAGGGGTTTGGCGATTCCTGTGGAGCAATAATCGAAGATTGTCCGCGCCCCTTTTTTATGCCTATACCATAACAATTAACCCTCAAATGTTTTGACACAATCATGAAAAATTCATCAAAAATCGTTGTGACGATAATAATCATCGTCATCTTCATCGTCCTCTTTGGAGCAATAGTCGGTTCACGTTCCGATGCTGGAGATTCAACACCGGGTATACTTGGGCTCGTTGCATTTGCAGGAGCCATTGGAGCCATTCGTGCCGTTTGGAAGAAGGAATAAGATGGAAACAACATTTAAAGATTACTACCTCCTCCTTGAGATCAGCCAAAGTGCTTCTATGGAGGAGGTTAGAAAAGCTTATGTTGAACAGGCTAAGAAATGGCATCCTGATAAAAATCCAAGGGTGGATGTTACGTATATGATGCAAGAGATCAATACGGCCTATTTCGTGTTGCGAGACCCACTCACAAGAATACTGTATGATGATGAGTATACAAGGATCAAAGGAACAATGCGGCAGCCCGAGCAATTCAAGAGTTCCCATGCGCGAGAGAATCAAGGTCAAGGGCGATATGAATATGAGAACGATGAATTGAAGCAGAGGGTCAAGAAAGCCCATGATGACGCGGCCTCTTTTGTGAGTGAGATGCTCAAGGACTTTGGTGCAGTCTCAAGAAAAGCCGTGGCAGGAGCTTGGAGTGAAATATACCCATATATCATCTTAACTATCATCTTTATCATCGGACTGATCGTCACCTCCGGAAATAACATATAATTTAATCACCCGAGATGAATGAACAATTTCTCATTTCCCCTCGCCTTTGGACTCAAGAAAACGGGGCTTCCCTTGATTATCGTTGATGTCAACGGCCACAATGTCTGCTTGTTGTTGGATACCGGATCAAACAAAAACCTGCTGAATCAGAAGGTATATGACTTTTTCAGAGATCATGCACAGCCCTCTGGTCAGCAGGAACTGTTCGGACTGGATGGAAACGCTCAGCACAATACCACAGTAGAGATGAAATTCATTTTTGAAGGTCAGGAATATTCCGCTGACTTTATCGTAGTGGATACAGAGAGGGCCTTCGATCAGATACAAACAGAGTCCGGAATTCAGATTCACGGAATACTGGGTAATGAGTTCTTCTGCCTGAACAAGTGGGTCATTGACTTTGATCAGCAAATAGTCATAGCTAGCGATGACTCGTGAAAGGGCATTAAATCACTGAATGTTAATAAAAAAAAATAGCTTAATTTAACCTTTAATTCAAATAATATGTGGTGGATAATTGGGATTCTTATAGTTGGAGTAATTATTTATAAGTTTGTCGCCGATCTGAATAAAGACAATGACGACCTCCAGAGTCAATCGTCTTCAGATAAATTTAGTGGTATTGTAAAGATCATTAATGCTGCTGCGTTTGGTGGCAAAGGAGAGGTATATCAACTCAACCGAAGAGTATTCAACTTGTACAAGGACGGTGAGAATCAAATTATTAACTTTGACTACAGTACCGGCAGCCTAACAATAACGTGGAAATTCAAATATTTCCAGCAGGAAGTTGTACATAGGAGGCAGTTCGACGATGTCAGGATGATTAGCATGGCGTTGCAAGAGAGAATAGGGAATCAGATGGTCAATGAAATGCCAGAAGTCATTGAGCGGCACATGAAAAGAGTGCTCGGCCGAATATAAGGGAACAGCCACTACATCATCATTCTTGTTCTCAATGCTTTGAGATTTACATCACATGAATGATATAGGTCCTATTTGCTTCCAATTTGGACCCAAGAGTTCTCGCATTGACCGTTCTTCACACAAATATTAAAACTAAAAAATACAAATATGGCAATTGTAATAATTCTAGTCGCCATTTTCATTGTTGTTGTATATTTTATAGTTAAAAGTTCCTCAGCAACTCGGCTTGTGCCTCAAGAAAAATCTCAAAGTCACTCAGCAACTCAGCGTGTATCACAGGCAGAGTTGAATAGGCAATTGATGGGATTAGTGAACAATTTATCTGAGGGTAACAGACTAGCCTATTGGGCTAATTTTAAGTCAAGAAAGCCACAACAAGCTAGTGATATTGAGAGACTCCTTAACAAGGACATGAGTAAAGTTTCAACGGTTGATTCTTTTCAACTCGTTAATACCTTCTTGAGATGGTCGGCCAATTCCAATGTTCCTATCAGCAACCTCAAACAAAACTTTCTGGAAAGCTTCTATTCTTCTTTTGATGGTGAGGACATTAGTCTCATCATTGACCATATGAAGGAAAAACGCTCAGAAGAAGCCAAATCATTCAACATCTCTCCTCACAATACCATATCAAACTTTATGATTGATTGGATTATTGAAGCAGAGAAGGAGAAGTTACTCACTTCACTTCCCAATAACGAGGATAGGAAGCCAGATTATAATATTGAAGAGGATTCTATCCATCGTGAAAAGCTATCAGAAAAGGTTGATGTTGGGAATATTGCACCAGATATTTCAGGATTTTTCTTAGAGGAGAATCTGCTAATAACCATGGCACAAATGGGTGTTGACTTCATGTCAGAGAATTACAAAACCTTAACCAGAAAAGGACGCCAGGAGGCTCTGATTTATTGTTCAACTTGTATTATCGAACTCCCAACAGATTGTGACGATATCACTACTTTAGATGTGAATGTCAAGGGCAATCGGTATTTACTTTTGTTGCATGATAAAATCGAAGATGTTCAGGTGGATCGAAGATCAGAATTCATCAATTCTCGAGTAAGATTCTATCGTCAACAAAAGGAGAAACTCGAAAGAGAACCTCTCTACACACCTATGTTCATCTACAATGCCTTTTATCTTAATCCACTATGTGACAATCCAGGACACCTTTTAACTTTTAACGAGCCGCCCACGGAACTCTTTGCGCTCAGCTTGAAGCTTTCACGATTGAGTGAGATATTTCAAGAAGTGAAACAAGAATATCTCGAATAGCTTAAAAGGTCTTAAATCGGAGACGTTAATAATCACCTTGATATGGGGGGCATATCATTGCTCTTTTTCCCCTCAGTCGTTACATAGGACAACGGCACATAGCAGTTGTGCTGAATGAATAGCATCCGGTGAGCTGCAACATGAATAGAGGAAGTATCAAGAATTGATTGTGAGTAGGCTCTGTGTGACGATGAAAAGAAAGGCCCTTGTTAATCCAGACACTCTATCCTGTCGGATTTTTTTGTGAACTCATTAATTCCTATAGAGAACGAACAATTTTCAGAAAAATCCGACAGTTGTTTCACCTCTTTAGGAATTTCCTAATAGGCTATTAGTGAAAATTTTACATACCTTTAGTATAAATATAATGAGGTTGCAGGGATATCCGTTGACGACAAATGACGAACATCTAATATCTCAGGACAAATCTGGATGACAAAACCCATAAGTGTTCAGAAACATCAGATATGTTAAGGAAGAATGTCATTTGCTTTTAAGGGTAGATTTGAGGTCATGCACCTCCGTCCGCAATCTCATTGTTCGGGCATTCTCAACCTTGAGCGTTTTATTTTGGATCAAGACGGCCATGCTGTCCGCTTTGGTGGTGTCTCCGGTCTCAATATACAACCGAAACAGTCTGTATGGAGGGGTGATAAACCCCGGGGTCATCAACGCAGCCTGCTTATATACCCTTTCCGCTTCTGCGTAGTGCCCTGTCCGATGCAGGGCTTCTCCCAGACGGCAGTACACCGTGGAGGATGGACAGAGTGCTGCAGCCTCTCGCAGTGGATTCAGGCTTTGTGGGTAGTAATGATGCATAAACAGAATCTGTGCATGATTCAACACATACTCCGTGTCGTACCGAAACCGGGGGAAGTCTTCTATGCCCTGAGTAATGGCCTCGGGCTCACCCTCAAGCATTCCACGAAGGGTGCTGTAGGCCCGGTGAAATCTCCCATACTGCATCACGCAGCAGATAAGGAGCCCAAAGAGCAGTACAGACAGAATCGGCCCAAGGGCCTTGACTCGTAGAGTCCTCTTCCATAGCTCCCTGCCGGGCAATATACCCAAATATAGTGGGAAGAACATTTTTAGAGGCAATACAGAAGCAGGGTAGGAAAAGCAGCAGAACACCAGTAAAGCTACAAGAGCGTATTTTGCAGGGACCCCCTCTCGGCCATCCGCCGAGGCAGAGCCCAAGGCAGACACGAACACAGCCAGCAGCAGTACCAGTCCCAGAACGCCCTGATCGCACAGCACATGAATAAATTCATTGTATGCCACAAAATTGTTATCGGCCGAAACTCCATAAGAAGAATCAGGATGCTGCTCAAAATAGTCCCTCTGAGCGAGCATATACCTCGAGGGATAACTCCCAGCTCCGTTCCCCAACAGAGGACTCTCGGCAATCATTGTGGTGCTTACTATCCAAATAAACATCCGGGCGTGGGCAGAGTCCCTGCGGTATCCGTACAGCAGAACAGCAGACAACAGCACCAATATACCCATACACACGCTGATATAAAGTTTGCAATGGCAGAACTGGTTACGGGTAATCTGAAGTGTGGGCCGATGGATGGTACTCCTCATTGCCAACCAGCCAAGGACAACCGCTACAGACAGCCACGCCGCACGAGAGTCGGAACGGAAATACACATAGCCCATCAATAGCACAGCCACAGAAAGCCACCAAAAGACGATACCTCTTCTTTTTGCCTCCTCGATACACAGGCAAACAGCCACAATAATGCAAACAGCCAGATAACCACCCAAGGGACCCGGGTTCATAAAGTAGCCCGTAAGGTCAAAGACAGGATGTTTGGGCGGAATCATGCCCCACAGTTGTGACAGGCCCACAGCGGCTTGAAGCACTCCGGACACCACAACGAACAGGAGCAATATTTGTCTGCTCTTCGGGGAAATATTCCGGACCAGGACGTACAGCAGCAACAGTCCAGCCCACTCCCATAACCACACAGGATCGGCCGGGATGTCCCGGACAAAAAGAACGCTGGCCAGCCCATAGAGTATATACACACCAACAAGGGCATCGGCTAGCGTAACACGCACAGCACGCAGCCAAAACAACCGAAACAGGAGGAACGTGATAACACAAAACAGCAGCACAAAAACCACCACGTACTGCGACGAACCGCGCCCCCCATAGAAAAAAGGAACCGCACACAAGAATAAACCCGTTGCCGTTGTGGCTACGGGGTAACTATTCGATTCTGCCTGGGTTTGAAATGCATCCCCGATGTTCATGGATTGTCCAAAAACAACACACAGAGACCAGATAAATTACGAGATGCAGCCACTTGATTGTTATCGACAAGAAAGATTCGAAGAATTTGGGCTATAGCTCATAGATGTAATGCATCTTGACACGATTCAGTTGCTGCCCGAAAGAGGTAAAGGTGAGTGAAAGATCCGGATCGGCTTTGATCCGGGTTTCTATCTCCCGGTATGCACTGACTGGAACAGTGGCATAGCACTGCTTACGCAAAAACTTAAACTCGACCTCCATTGCTTTGCCAGTAGTGGTGTTGAATGCGACCGAAACTATAAGGACCTGCCTCGAAGGAAGGCTGTAAGGACTCAGTACATCCGTGATGATTGCAGTGCAAATCGATGAGGAAGCACTCGCAGAATTGTCCATCACAGCATTCAGAGTTCCGTCAAATACCGCGCGTCTTGTCTCCAGTGACAGGGGAGAACCATTAATATATGTTTCTTCGGTATTGGTATAAATATTGGCGGTGTTGTATAGATGGACACGGGCCCCAGATTTTTGGTCACACCGATACGAATACCCGTTCTGCGTGAACGTGGTGGAGTCATTGTAGTAATACGTCTGGGCTACCATACCAGAAATAGAGGAAAATATTGCCGCAACAAGAGCAAAGAAGAATTTTGTTTTCATTGACACAATAAATTTGTTGATATAGACTTAAGATAAGAAAAATTATTTGTTGACACGAGCATGGTGACATACGGGTAGCTAGACTCTGAGTATCCGAGAGTGCGTAACTGGTACAAAGCCTCGCCACCATGAAATGACGCCAAGTCACCCTCAGTTACCCCTTCACGCAGATCACCTTGTGAATCAATGTATTGATCCAACTCTAGTATGAACGAGAATCTTCCATTATTACCATACTTCGCCATAGACCCTGAATTTTGCCGACTTAGATCATATATATATTGAGCGTAGTAGGCCTCAATCTCTTCATTTGCAGCACCAGCACCATTTCGTGGTTGTTGATACACATAACCGTGAAACATTTCATGGAACGCAGCACCCGAATATGTGTCTTCTCCAAGCACGATGCTCATTTGCTCTCCTGAAGCACTAAATGAGCTACCTCTCCCCGTGGTAAATGAGATGTTGTATATCGTATTGTGTATAGCCGCCTGTGAATACACAGTATTCCCCAAGCAGGTCTTTCTCATTTCTTTAACCCAATCTTCCAATATTTTCCACTGAGATACCGAAAGATTGCCCCGGAAAACTCTATACGCATTCGGAGTCGAACTTGACGGCGAAAATCCACCACCTCCGCCGCCCCCGCCACTGCCTCCTTCAGGGTCACCCTCATCTTCACCCCCATCTTCACCCTCTCCCTCATAATACAAACACCATTGCTCGTGCCCCCCAGGAGGACTCCAGCAATAGTGGCAACACTGACAGGCCTCCCCTGCACTGAGATTGGCAAGACACCCCCAACAGTAATAAATTCGAGATGTAGTTGTCTCAACAACGAAAAGATGTACCCTTCCACATCCCGGGCATACTCCATAATTTTCGTCATATACCATGCCAGACTCCGGACAGATGGCCCGATTGAGGACAAGGTCCTCAGGACCATACAAGCACAGAACAAGGTGTTTGAGTCCCACGGAAGGTTTATGACAGGCCTCACACGAACCATCACCAGCACATTGGGTACTGTCACATTGCTCGCTCTGGATTCTGCCCACAACACGTCCCTCCCGAAAAGTAGTTCCGCTATAAAACTGCCCTTCCATGGAAGAATACAAAACCATCCCCGTGAAATCACTACCCTCGGGAGAAAAGTTGATTACACTCTTCCATCCACTCTTTCGCTCATGGTAGTCACGACTCGGTATCAATGTGGCCACAAAAGAACGGACCCTGTTATTCTGTCCGCTACGGGCAACTACCAGATAACTCTGCCAGGAACTCTTCTCCATATTGGCACGGCCCAGAGAATCCATAGAATAGGTCCGGGCTGCATAATGATTTCCGTCATCCAGAGGAACTTGAATCGCCTGGTATGATTCCGCATTGATTTGACGATAGTTGTCCCACTGAGGAGAAACCACAGAGGTGAGACTTTTATTCTGAACACCCTCGGAAGGCAAACTCATAACCGGAAAGGCTACCTTACCTCCACTGCTGTCAAAGAACGATTTAGCTTGCGTTACATCCATCTTTCCTGAAGCAGGAACTGGGCCTGATAATTCTGTATCCAGATCATTTACGCAAGACCCGATCAAAAACAAAAATAGTGAAAGATAAACAAATAAATATAGGCTCCGTTGACTTTTCATAATTTTGCATAAAGAATGTTTACGATACCCTGTCGAATGAGTACTGCAATACATAGATTACGTATTGCCACTGGCTAACGAGGGTGAGCTGTTAGTATTTTACGCCGCGTATCTGAGATAACATATTCGTCGAAGGTTTCTCAAGGGCTAATCTCTCTTGACTTTTCAATTCGATTTTAATAAACGAAGACTTTTTCATAGCTAGTTGGTTCTAAAGATGATAGGTTTTCTATTGGTGGTGTGTAAAGTATTTAGTTAGGTTAAACAGACCAGTCTTGAAATGTTAGTTAGAATCTCGAATGAAACATCCCAATAATTCGACAAAGCTAATAAAAGTATTGATAAAAGTCAAGCATGAAATATTTTTTTTGAAAAAAGGTTCTAAATTAGCCGAAGACCATGAATCATAGAATTATTAAGATGGCTCTCAAACATACTGCCCAGGTTTTACTACAAGGTGATTCTGGCAACAGAGGTCCATCTGTCAGGGTAATAGAGTTTACTATGCCGAGTGCTTCATCTTCGGCAAGTCTAAAATCATTTGCCGTACCTATTGACAGCGTTGAGATGGTAACTGGAATTGACTTTTCCCCAAGTCTTGGCCTTTTGGAGGAGAAAGTCGAGAGTTCGGTATGTATTGAATTTTGGGGGTGGAAATAAAGAGTTTTTCCGGAAAGATGACCAAATAAGACAGGCCATTATAAAGGTTCGTCAGTAAAAACTTCTTATCTTGAAATGGTAAACAACGACTTTGAAGACGACAAAATTTTCAGAACATCAAATCCTCAGCATCAAAATCATCCGGAATCTTATTGATGAGGCAATCCGGCATATCTTTCAACGCTGTTTCTTTTTTAAGACTTCCATCAGGCATGATATAGAATTGTGACCAGATTAGTGAGCCAAGGGGAATTTTACTAGTGGCGTTAGTGGCGGAAGCGGCAGAAACGGCATTTTCTGGTATATCCTTTCCGCCGTAAATGTCACTTCCGCCAACCGCCAACTTGCCTAAAACTTCTTCTTGAAGCTTCCTCGGCAGATATGATCGAATATCTCCTTGTCAGTTAAAAATCGCTGAAATGTCCTTTCAGGCACACCCATTTTCTCAGCGATTTCCAATCCTTGAGGAGTGGTAAACTCCTTGGGTAGAGCATCATAAAGCCTCTTCTTGTCCAGAGTAAGCCGGTCCACCGGACACACCGGTGCAATAATCGAGTACGATCTTATGGCCGACTCTCTAAAATATTCCGCCAGGTCAGCAGCACCCTGTACGGCCGTTAGACCTACTTCTACATTATCGCCTTCTTCGCAGGCCCATTGAAGGAGTTGCAGAATCAGAGCCAACCGATGAATGTAAACCTCGATCTTACTGTATATACCTCTAACAGAATCGTTTTTGGTGATGTTACAGTGGTCGGCATTACTCCTTTGCCAGTTAAAAAGGAACTCCTTGGCCTCTCTTGTATAGGGCAGTATCCTCGGACGAGGGCTGTCATTATCGTCCACCATCAGAGGTACATCCAACAGTTTTGTAAGAATCTGAAACCACAATGCTGTGATTTGTGGATCAAGATCGGTATCACTCCAATACTCTTTCTGCAACCCGACTGGTTTTACAAACAGGATTCTATCAACGAAACCATTCTGGTCTCTCCTATCCTTGGCCAACTCGTGCAGCACCCCATCCTGCATGGTGCCTACCACAGTAATAAATGGTTTCGGAATCAGCAGTGACCCGCTGAGCTTCCTGTCAATGCTAATGGGTGCTCCACTCCAGGAACTGAGCCAGAACTCCATATCACTACCCGCCTTGTATCGGTTGAAATTTTTGAACCATGCGGCCAGCTCATCACAATGAACTCCCAGCCCACGGGGATTTTCATCATGAACAGAAGCCAGAGCCTCCGGAGTAAAATCACCCATCAGCACTTTTCTTGGCACGGGGATAAGTGGCGGTTCTTCATTCATCGCCACTTGATCCCTTTCCGAC
>DFUR01000057.1:0-976 GCA_002380425.1 Bacteroidales bacterium UBA4181 | reverse complement strand
CGATGCAGCAATATAATCCACCGGATACGTTAAGTGCTTATGTGTCTCAGATACAATTATTTGTATCGAAACCGGCAGTACATGTACGGGAAAAGGTACACTTTGTGTCGTTTCAATAACTTGAGACTCATTTTTGTCATCACAACCTTGGGTTTCATCCAATGTAATGGGTGAGTCTCCGCTGGATGCTTTACTATTCTCGAACTGTTCGAGAATCTCCTCGCAAGAAAGGTTTATGGAATTATTCATGGCAGTCTCCTCCTATTTTTCCCCAAGTTTTTTGTAATTCTTCCCTTATCAAAGGGATGTCGTAGGTGCATTTTCGCCCTATTTGGGTGAAACTGAATAGTTTTTTTTTCTTCCAATAGTGGAAGGTTACTACCGATACCCCTAGTCGCTTTGCAGCTGCCTTGTTGGAGTACTCATACCTTGGTTCTGATTCCTGCACGTTCTGAGGAGCAGGTTCCTTTGTTTTTACTAATGATTCGATGTGTTCATCGATCACCGCCATAAACTCCCCGACTGTCAGGGAGTAGATGGGTTTGCTTAAATTTTGTGCATTTTTCATATATATTTATTCTTGCCGCAAATACAAAACAGCTACGCTCTTAGCGGCGTCATAACGAAGCTGCGAATGACGGAGCACAGATCTTCGGCCTCTGATCGAGACTGAGGAAAAGGTGCTTTTCAAATTTTTTTGTTTTCTATGTGGGCACTGCCCTTTTTGGGGTTTCTGTTGGGTACGGCACAATTATTACCGTCCATTTTTCTTTTTTGATTGCCTCTTAAAGGCAAGTCGTTTTCTATGCTGTTGATAATCAGTTGGTTGGATTTAGCCCCATCTATTTTAATCCAACTGCAAAGGTAATAAAAATATTGACATAAACAAACAATTAGAGTATTATTTTACTAAAAATATTGATTTTTTTCAGTTGCTAATCTATCCATCTAATAATGAGGAGATTAGGATTTGCGT
>DFUR01000002.1 GCA_002380425.1 Bacteroidales bacterium UBA4181 | reverse complement strand
TGAACCCCCGACAATTCCTGCAACCTGGCCTGAGTAAGGTTCTTCGCCAGACGTAACTCCTTAACTTTTTCCCCCATCAGCCGAAGCAAAGCCCCATCACTATTTCCATAGACATCCACCATCTCCTTGCAGAATACTTTGAAGCAAATATACTACATTGTATTGAACATTCCAATATAATGAAGCATATTTACTACATAAAAATGTCCGTTCCGGCATCTGTCTCAGCTTTTGTCCCGCTTCCGGAGGAGGATGGGCGGCTAGCGGTGGGGGTGGCTTAAACGGAATTTTGTGGAAAAACGGACAAAATGTGCTTCTTTTGTTGTGAATAAATGGGCAGAGAGATGATCAAAAGAGATGTAGATCAGTATTTTGAGCTTTTTTATCAGAAGCAGAATAAGGCGCTTTTGGTGACAGGAGCACGTCAAACGGGAAAGACTTTCTCCATAAGACGTTTTGGCAACACGCACTTCGATTGTTTTGTTGAAATCAATTTCATCAATTCACCGGAGGCCGTGAGTATATTCTCGAACGCAAAGGATCGCAACGACCTGCTGTTAAGGTTATCAGCATATACACAACGTTCACTAATTAAGGGTAAAACCCTGATATTCTTCGATGAAGTTCAGGAGTGCAAGGATATCGTTACGGCAATTAAGTTTCTTGTCGAGGAGGGAAGTTATCGCTATATCTTGAGTGGCTCCCTCCTGGGGGTTGAGCTCAATGATCTTCGCTCTGTCCCTGTAGGTTATATGGATGTCAAAGAGATGTTTCCCTTGGATTTCAAAGAATTCATTGAAGCATTGGGAATCGGAGAACATGTTATCTCTTCCGTCCAAAAAGCTTGGGAGCATTTTGCTCCAGTGGATGAATTCATTCATCATAAGCTAATGGATCTTTTCAGGCTATATCTGATTGTGGGAGGTATGCCAGCCGCGGTTCAGAAATATTTGGACACCAACAATCTTAGAGAGGTGATGTTTGAACAACGAGCCATCATTCGGCTTTATAAGAAAGACATTTCAAAATACGATAAAGAACACAAATTCAGAATTGAAGAAATTTTTGATCTTATTCCTCCGGAATTGAATGCAAAGAACAAGCGCTTCATTCTGAAAAATCTTAACGAAAATGTGAAGTTCTCGCGTTATGAGAATAGCTTTTTGTGGCTGAGCAATGCCGGTGTGGCTCTGCCCGTGTACAATATTGATGAGCCAGTGGCTCCCCTAAAGTTTTCTCGTTCGCGTAATCTCTTCAAGCTTTTTCAGAATGATATTGGCCTGCTGGCAAGCCAATATGCGGATGGTATTCAACTCCGGATCCTTAATAATGACCGGGACATTAACTTTGGCTCCGTCTATGAAAACGTTGTTGCCCAAGAGCTCCATGCGCATGGCTTTGATTTGTACTATTTCAACAGTAAGAAGCAGGGAGAACTTGATTTTGTTATTGAACGAAATGGGGTAGTTCTGCCAGTCGAAGTGAAATCGGGGAAAGATTATTTTCGCCACAATGCCCTCAACAGTGTAATGCAAAATGCTGATTACGGAATTCCGCAAGCTTTTGTGCTGTGTAACAATAACGTTGAGAAGCGCGGGAAGATAGTTTATCTACCTATGTATATGCTGATGTTTGTCAGGCAAACAGAAACAGCCCCTGCTTTATACAAAATTGACCTGGCTGGATTGCAATAGCAACACGAGAGAAAGGACCCCCATTTTTTTTAGCCTTTTAGCTGAGTCACCACTATTTTCTGGCCAATTGCGAGTTTACTACCCAAAATGTCGTTCCACGCCCTGAGGTCATTCACGGAAACGTGGTAGCGTGAAGCCGGTTTTATTCAGTTCTCAAACTCTCCACAGGGTTCCTTGTCGCGGCTTTCCAGCTTTGCCAGCTCACGGTGAGCAGGGCGATGGCCAGGGCCAGCACTCCGGCCAGGGCAAATATCCACCAGTTAAGCGGGGTTTTGTAGGCAAAGGATTCCAGCCAGCGGGTCATGGCATACCAGGCGATGGGGGTGGCGATGACAAAGGCTACGGCCACCCATGTCAGGAAGTCTTTGTTGAGCAGCCACAGCACCTGGGAGATGCGGGCGCCGTTGACCTTGCGGATGCCAACTTCTTTTACTCGTTTCTCGGTCATGAAATACGCCATTGCGAATAAGCCCAATGTGGTAAGAATTAGAGCAATGGAAGTAAACCAACTGATAATGGCCCGGGCCTTGATTTCAGCTTGGTAGAGTTGGTGATAGGTTTGATCCAAATACCAGTATTCCAAAGGTTGATTTGGAAATTCTTTTTCCCAGTAAGCCTGAAGTGCCCTAATAGCCTTCGTATTGTCGGACTGTATCTTAAACATAAGAATACCCGTCTGGCTATAGTATCTGGGCAACAAATAATAACAAGGGCCCACCTGTTGTGACAGCGTCTTGGTGTTGACATTGGTTATGACACCCTTGATGACAAACGGTTTGCTCTGGCTGTTGGCGGTATAGATAGTCTGATCCAGATATGGCGGAGTCAGATGTAATGCCTGGACTGCTGCCTCATTCATAATGCAATAGTTCAGGGAATCGGGAGCCTGAAGGAATGCATTACCGCCTTCAATAAAACGAATATTGGATAAATCGAAATAATCCCTGTCCACATAAAGTTCTTCCATGTGGATCTCGTAATTGCCTGGGGTGGTCGAAACCAATCCCCCCGTATTCCATTCGGTCGGTAAAGAGCCAATATAGGCAACCTTCGAGATGTAAGGACTTTTCAGTATCTCTTCTTTCAGTGTTTTTTGGCGGCCAGGATCGCTCAGGGAACCGGATGAGTAAACGCAGAGCACGTTATCTTTGTCGAAGCCTAAATCCTTGGTTTGAAGGTATATCACCTGCTTAAATATCGCAATCATGCATGTCAGCAACACGATGGCAATGACATACTGGGAACCTACCATTATTTGTCTGACCCTTCCCTTAATGCTCGGACCCTTGGCGGCCTTAACGACCTCAGCAATATTGATGCGAATTAGGTGTAATGCAGGGAACGTGCCGGAGATTATGCTGGTTGCAAGTACCAGAGACAGACCTAACAGAAAAAATCGCCAGCTAAGAATGGTCACCTCAACATTTGCCCCCGTCAGCTCATTAAAGTAAGGGTGCACCATCTTTATTACTACCACGGCCAGGATGAAAGAGGTCAGGACATACAGAAACACTTCCCAAAAGTATCCGAGGGCAATGGATCCTGGCGAGGCCCCGCTGGCTATTCTAATGCCGGCTTCCTTCTCTCTTTTTAAGACGGTTGAGATGAACAGATTGGTGAAATTGATACACGCAATGAGCATGATTAAGAAGGCAACGCCCGAGAGGATGAAAATATTGTTCTTATTGGCTTTCCGGGCATAGTCCCAGCTGAAGCCTTCCTCGTAAGGAATGTCCTTCAAAGGCTGCAGGGCTGAGGTTATCCCCACTCCTTTCAGAGTAGGGGGGAGGTTTTCTTTAAACAGTTCCTTAATTTTTTCATTTACCCTTTCAGGATCGCTGCCGGGCATCAGTTTCAGATATACCAAGGCATTGTCTCCACCCCATTTATTGTTATGCCAGCCTCTGTCCAAATTTAGCGTGGGAATAATATAATGGAACTCCAGATGCGAATTTGTGGGAATGTCTTCCAGTACAGCTGTTACGGTATATCGCTGCCCA
This sequence comes from Bacteroidales bacterium UBA4181, assembly GCA_002380425.1. Taxonomy (GTDB): domain Bacteria; phylum Bacteroidota; class Bacteroidia; order Bacteroidales; family UBA4181; genus UBA4181. Next base: position 1,067 of record DFUR01000002.1, on the reverse strand, counting down.
TCAACAAACAATGTTTTTCCGATGGCCAGTTCGTTTCCAAAGCATTGTCGGGCCATATCTATATCCACAACAATCGAGTTTCTCTTGTTCAGGGCATTTTCTGGGTCCCCTGACAGCATCCTGTAAGGGAACAGGTCGAACAAAGCAGAATCGGCAGCTATTCCCAGAATTCTGAAATAGTTATTTCCCTCCGTTTTGATGACCGATCCTGTATGTGTGTAGGATACCGATATCCGAATGGCATTTACTACTTCGGGGATGGCCCTCATTGCCTCCTCGGCAACCCCCTGAAAGCAGCCGGCCACTTTCTGGGGTGTCCCGTTAATATCCCCCTGCAGAACGACACGGTATATATGTTCCTTGCCGGGAACAAAACTGTCGAATGAGGCCTCATGCATCACCCACGAAACAATAAGAATCGTGCAGACAAAACCAGAAGTCATTCCAAGAATGTTCAACAGAGTGATGCCTTTGTTTTTTAGCGCATTCCGGATAATGGATTTACATTCTGTGTTCATGCTGTCGGGTATTTCATTTTGATTTGCTTTCTTCAACAACCAATGCGTTATTTTATTCGTACTGTATTGGCCCCATAAATCGTCGGACGAATGTATAGATAAAAATCTGTACATTTATGATGATGAAAAAGAGAACATTTAGCAAGGAGGAGAAGCTTCAGATTATCAAAGAGGCCTCACAGCAGGGTGTTTATGCCACCCTTGAGAAATACGGCATTTATCGGGCAACCTATTATTCCTGGAAGAGGAAGTTTGAAGAGATGGGCGAAAGTGGGTTCGAGCACGGTATGACCCCGGAGCATCTGAAGCGCATCAGGGCCTTGGAGAAAGAAAACAATGCACTGAAACTACTATTGGCCGAGAAGGAGTTGGAGACCAAACTCAAGGGCGATTTGCTAAAAAAAAAGTTTGCCCAGGAGAAAAGCGGCAGATCGTAAAGAGTTATATCTGCCGGGGGATGAAACGTGATAAAGCCCTGTCCATTGCCGAAATGACCAGACATCAGTACTATTATCAGCCTAAAGGAACACGCCGAGGGAGAGCCCCTTC
>DFUR01000003.1 GCA_002380425.1 Bacteroidales bacterium UBA4181 | reverse complement strand
CTCCGGATATGACGGGAAAGGAGATTCCGAAAAGTTGGCAAATTCTGTTCATTGCTCGGGTTCTGGAGGGCAAAGTTTCAAGATTTGGAATTACTGTGTGGGCAAAGTTACGAGGTTTCGGGCTTATCCGGATAACTCAGGTGTGTTTTTAGCTTTTCCAGTCCGGCCCGCATCAGGGGAGATTGCCCGAAGATGTCGGCAAAAGCATCCTGCGAAAGGGAATGCCATTGCTCCGGAGAGAACTTCAGAATCTCGGGGATGGCCTGAAACCCTGGTTCAGAGCATGCCGGAAGTGCCCGGTTCCACGGGCAGGCATCCTGACACAGATCACAGCCGAAAAACCGGCCGTGAAGGTCCGTTTTTTCGAGCGAACCCTGGAACTCAATGGTTAGGTAGGAGAGGCACTTTCGGGCATCCATCCGGGCCGGGCCAGTGAGGGCTCCGGTGGGGCAGGCTTCAAGGCATCGGGTGCAGTTGCCGCATCGGTTGGGCACAGGATGGTCGTATTCGAGCTCAATGTTTAGGATCAACTCTCCCAGCAGGATGTGCGAACCATAATGTTGGTTGAGGAGCAGTCCGTTCCTGCCCACCCAACCCAGTCCGCTTCGTGCGGCCCAGTATCGTTCCAGCACGGGTGCGCTGTCCGTGAAAGCCCGTCCCTGAACCTCGGGGAACAGGCTCTGCAGGGTGCGGAGCAGGCCGCTGAGTTTGTTTCGGATGATGGGGTGATAATCTTTCCCCAGCGCGTAGCGAGCTACCCTCGGTGCTCCTGCTTCCTGTTCCCTTGCCGGGAAGCAGGGCATGGCCACAGAGATTACCGAGCGGGCTCCGGGTGCCAGAAGGCAAGGATCGGTGCGTTTGTCCAGGTTACGTGCCAGATAGGCCATCTCCCCGTGTTGCCCTTCGGCCAGCCATGTCCGGAGATGTTCCTTTTCTCCGGGCAGCGGCTCCGCAGGCGATATCCCGCACAGCGGGAACCCCTCCTCTGCGAGGGCGTCTTTGATATACCGGGTACGAGCCTGTAAGTCCATGGGACAAAGTTTTAAAATATTTGGCATCCCGGGAGGGATTCCGCCCGATATTGCGGGAAATTTATCATATTTGCACAAGAAACCAAAACAAAGCCTATGGCTTCTGAAAGTCAGTCCCGGAGACGTGCTCCCCGGGTGTCCTTTTCGGAGGATAAACTCCGGAGAAGTGCGCTGATTCTGCACAATGACGATGTGCATTCGTTTGATTATGTTATTGACTCCCTGGTGGAAGTATGCGATCACGAAGTGGAGCAGGCCACTCAGTGTGCCTATCTTGTTCATTTCAAGGGCCAGTGTGACGTCAAACGTGGGGAAGCTGCCCCCCTCAGGGCCATGAAGAACCGTTTGTCCCGCAAGGGTCTCCGGGTTACCCTTCAACGCTAGTCTATGGGAAAGATACTGCTCATTGGGGTGTTGTTGCTGCTGGGCGTGATCATGCTTCTGGTGGAGTTGCTCGTGCTGCCCGGTATCTCAGTGGCCGGTGTGGCCGGTTTTTTGTTGCTGGCCGGAGCCGTGTTCCTTTCCTATTCTATTTACGGAGCGCTGGTGGGACACATTGTGCTGGGTGTTTCCCTGTTTATCACCGTTGTGATGGCTGTGTACGCCCTTCGTGCCCGGACCTGGAAGCGTATTTCGCTTGATGCTGAGGTGAGCGGCAGGGTGAACACCTTTGACCGGGACAAGATTGCACCCGGAGATTCGGGGAAGGCACTTACCCGTCTGAATCCTGTCGGGAAGGTGGTTGTTAACGGCCTGATTCTGGAAGCTCGTTCGGAAGAGGGGTTGCTTGATGAGGGAACCCTGGTTGAAGTAGTTCGTCTGTTGGATTCGTCTATTGTTGTCAAACCAAAAACGGAAGTATAATGGAAGGATTTATCGTTTTCTTTATTGCCATCGGGGCGCTGGTCCTGTTGTCCATTTTGTTGTATTTTATTCCGGTGAACCTGTGGTTCCAGTGTATCCTTACCGGTGTCCGCATCTCATTGCTGCAGTTGGTGTTTATGCGCTGGCGGCGGGTTCCGCCCTCGGTGATTGTCAACGCCATGATCAATTCCAAAAAGGCGGGTCTGGACCTGAATGCCGACCAGCTGGAGGCCCATTATCTGGCAGGCGGACATGTTCAGAAAGTGGTCAATGCCCTGATCTCGGCCGATAAGGCCAATATACCCCTTGATTTCAAAGCGGCCACAGCTATTGACCTGGCCGGGAGGGATGTGTTCGAGGCCGTTCAGATGTCTGTGAACCCCAAGGTGATCAATACCCCCCCTGTGGCAGCCGTTGCCAAGGACGGGATTCAACTTATTGCCAAAGCCCGGGTTACTGTTCGGGCCAATATCAAGCAATTGGTTGGGGGTGCAGGTGAAGAGACTATTCTGGCCCGCGTTGGCGAAGGGATTGTGTCTTCTATCGGTTCAGCCATCAGCTACAAGCAAGTGCTGGAAAACCCCGATTCCATCTCCAAGGTTGTTCTGAACAAGGGTTTGGATTCGGGAACCGCCTTTGAGATTCTCTCCATTGATATCGCGGATATCGATGTGGGCAAGAATATCGGGGCCCAGTTGCAGATGGATCAGGCCAATGCTGAAAAGAATATTGCCCAGGCTAAGGCTGAGGAGCGCCGCGCCATGGCTGTTGCTACAGAGCAGGAAAACAAGGCAAAGGCTCAGGAAGCCAGGGTAAAGGTCATTGAAGCTGAGGCCGAGGTGCCTCTGGCGATGGCTGAGGCTTTCCGGAACGGAAATCTTGGAATTATGGACTACTACCGGATGAAGAATCTGGAAGCGGATACCACCATGCGTGAGTCCATAGGCAAACCTTCAGGGACCTCCAAGGGCGACAGCAAGAAGTAATCATGTTTTGCAGATGGATGCTATGCCTCCTCCTGGCCGGATCTGTAACCTCAGTATCCGGTCAGGTGTTGCGTTTTGTCCACACTCGGTTTGATTTTGGGGTGGTTCCGGAATCTGCGGGTTCGGTGTCTCACGAGTTTCGTTTTGTCAATACCGGGAATGTGCCCCTGATTCTGACGGATGTCCGGTCCTCTTGTGACTGTACCGTTCCTGAATGGCCGCAACAGCCGATTCTCCCCAGGAAGGAGGGTGTCATCCGGGTGGTCTACGAAACCACGGGGAACCCTGGTGTCTTTGACAAAACGGTGACCGTTCACTCCAATATGCGGGGTGGCCCCGTCCTGTTGCGCATTACCGGAAGTGTTGAGCGTTCCGTGATTCCCGATCTTCCTGAGTTCTCTGAAGCTATGGGGCCTCTGAAGTTCAGGAAACGCTACCTTTCTCTTGGGGAGGTGACCCATCGCCAGGTGATTACGCAGGAGGTAGAGGTGTATAACCCGGGCAAACAACCTGTGCGTATCGCTGCCGGCGAGGTCCCCGGATTCCTGGAGGTGTTGCCATCGCCCTCCTTATTGCAGCCGGGACAAAAAGGCCGGATACACCTGGTGTACGATGTTTCAGCCCGCAAGGACTGGGGCTATGTGGCAGACAGGGTTCACCTGCGCATCAACGGAGCCACCAAGCCGGAGTATTCCTTGCTGCTGACAGCGGACATTTCGGAGGATTTCAGCCGGCTCACGTCCGCAGACCGTCAGCAGGCCCCCAGAATGGAGCCCGATCGGACTGAGTTCAGGCTGGGGAATGTGCGGGCAGGGGAGAAGAAGCAGGTTTCTGTGGGTATTCGTAATGCCGGATCAAGCCCGCTGCTGCTCCGCAAACTTGATACCGGCTGTGAATGTCTCCGAGTGGAGCAGGCTCCGGCATCGGTTCCTCCGGGAGGCAGCGCAGTCATCCGTTGCTCCTTCACGGGTGAACCCCCTTTGGGCAATCAGCAGCGGGTGCTGAGCATACGTTCCAACGACCCGGAGCGTCCGCTTCAGCAAATTCGCATCATGGCCTTAGTTGTTGAATAATAAGTAATTCATGAAAAAGTTTACCCTTTCGGATATTTGGAAGCATCCGGTGTTCCGGCATCTGGTTGCCGCCTTTGTACTGGTTTTGGTGTTGTCACAGGTGGTACTGATTTGGTTGAAGTTCTACACCGGGCACAATGACTCTTCGCCTGTGCCTGATTTCACGGGGATGCCTCTGGAAGAAGCTTCCGCCGTGATCGCTCAGGAAAAGTTGCGCTATCAGGTGATTGATTCCGTGTACACCCCCGGAGCACAGGCTGGTGCGGTGATTCAGCAGAATCCGCATCCCGGGGCCCATGTGAAGGAGAATCGCACGATTTTCTTCACCATCAATGCCCGGATGCCCGAGAAGGTGATGATGCCTGACCTCCGGGGAGCCACCTTGCGGCTGGCATCCTCCCGTCTGTCTGCTTTCGGACTCCGGCAGGGGCGGCTGGAGTACAGGAATGATATGGCCGTGAACAGCGTCCTCAGCCAACGGTATCAGGGCAGGGAGATTGCGCCCGGTACCCGGGTTCCCAAGGGGGCCTCCATTGATTTGGTGGTGGGAAAGGGATTGTCTGCAGAGATGGTTCCTGTGCCTGCTCTGGCGGGCCTTTCCCCTGCTGCGGCCAGGGATTCACTTGAGATGAATATGTTGAGCGTGGGGACCATGGTGGGGGATGAAACCCTCTCGGGGGTACTTTCCCACCCCGATGCACGGGTCTGGCAGCAACGTCCCGCACAGGGAAGTTCATTGAGTATTGGTGGTTCTGTGGACTTGTGGCTGACTCTGGACGCATCCAAACTGCCTTGATAAGGGTCCATTAGTGACTGTCTGACCAGGTGCACGCACTTCAGAAAGGCATCCTTGCCAGTGGTGTGATGTCCTGCGTGGCGAAATCTCCCCGGAGGTATTTGTGGTAGCCTGTGATGGCAATCATGGCTGCGTTGTCGGTAGTGAACCTGAATTCCGGAAGATGTACCTTCCATCCATGTTTTGCGCCCAATCCCGTTACCGCCTCTCTGAGGGCTGAGTTGGCGGAAACCCCTCCGGCAAGGGCAATCTCCTGGATTCCCGTTTCCTTTGCGGCTTTAAGTAGTTTCTCAGTCAGGATGTCCACAACGGCTTTCTGCAGGGAAGCACATAAATCCGGGAGATACTTGCTGATAAATCCGGGATCACCCTGGAGCTGGTCGCGCAGGAAATACAGGAACGATGTTTTCAAACCACTGAAACTATAGTCCAGTCCGGAAATTCTGGGCTTGCTAAAGCTGAAGGCATCCGGGTTCCCCTCGCGTGCTGTTCGGTCAATCACAGGGCCTCCGGGGTACGGCAGCCCCATCACCTTGGCGCACTTATCCAGTGCTTCTCCTGCGGCATCGTCCAGCGTAGAGCCAATAATGTCCATGTCCAGATAGTCGCGCACCTGCACCAGTTGGGTGTGTCCTCCTGACACCAGCAGGCATAGAAAGGGAAACTCGGGAATCTGTTTTTCTTTCCCGGGTTCCCTGAGAAAGTTTGCGAGGATGTGCGCCTGAAGATGGTTCACTTCAATCAACTTACATCCGGTCGCCAGAGAGAGTCCCTTGGCGAAAGAGGTTCCAACCAGCAGGGAACCCATCAAGCCCGGACCCCTGGTGAAAGCAATCCCGTCAAGATCCGACGCTGTGATGCCGGCTTCCTTGAGTGCGGTGTCCACCACGGGTATGATGTTTTGCTGGTGTGCCCTCGAGGCAAGCTCGGGGACCACCCCCCCGTATTTTATGTGAACGTTCTGACTGGCAATGATGTTGGACAGCAGAAAGTGATCCCTGATGACCGCTGCTGAAGTATCGTCGCACGAGGATTCAATGCCCAGGATATAGGTGCTCATTTATTTCTGTTCCAGAAGTTTCTGATTCGGGGTTTTTTTCGTTTTTTTGTGTAAGCATTATATCCGCAAAGGTATCAAAAAATCACGAAACATATTCGTTCTGGCCCTGTTGGGGCTGCTCTCGGTCCCTACCATTGTGTACTTGATGCTGAGTGTCAGTTCCATTCAGCATCAGGTGTTGCAGCGGGCAGGACAAGAGTGGTTCCGCAGGATGGGGGCAGATGTTTCCTTTGATGGAATCGCTTTCCGTTTTCCCGATAAAGTGGACTTCACCAATCTCTGTGTTTATGATCAGCGCAGGGATACGCTGCTCTTTGTTACGGAATTGGTTGCCCGTTTGGACCTGTTCAGTATTTCGGGAAAGGAAATCCGCTTTTCGCGCATACTGCTTCAGGAGCCGGATATCCGTCTCCGGATGGATTCTACACGAACCTTCAACTCTCAATTCTTGCTGGATGCTTTCAAGTCCCCAAAAAAGTCCTCTGACGGGAACAAATGGGCTCTGAATTTTCGGGATATTGAAATCAACAACGCCCGGCTTTGCATACAGACACGCCCTGACAGCCAGTTTCGTGTAACGTCTCCCGGGGCCATCGATTTTTCGAACCTCAGTGTTACTGGTTTGTCCTTGCATATCAACCACCTCACCCTTCCCGATTCGGGTGGGGTTGCGTTCCGGATTCAGAAGTTGAGCCTTCGGGAGCAGTCGGGCTTTGAGATTGTGCATCTTTCTTCCGGGGTGCTGATTCATCCCCGTCAGATTCTGTGTGATCATCTGGTCTTGATCACGCCTGCCACAACCCTTGCGGCCGATGATTGCGGCCTCCGCTTCCCTTCGTTCAAGAGCCTGGGAGAAGCCTTCATTACGGATGTCCGTATGTCGTTACACATGGAGCGGTCCACGATTGCCCTCAAGGATATCGGGTATTTTGTGCCTTTGTTCAGGCCCTATCCCGAGAGCGTTTCCTTCTCGGGCCAGGTGGAGGGTACCGTGCGTGATCTGAAGGCCCGGGACATTGTGCTGCGTGTTGGACAATCCACTGTATTGCGCGCTGACATGGAGTGGTCAGGTCTTCCGGACTGGAGAAAGACTCGCTTTACCCTTGATTTCCGGGAACTCTCGACCACCCCTGCTGATTTACGCAGAGTCCGGTTACCCCGCCAGCCCCAGGAGTTCATGAAACTTCCCGAACCTGCTACCCGTTTTACGAGTATATCCTATACGGGTACCTTCATCGGGTATCTGGACAATTTTGTGACCCACGGTCGGGTGACCTCAAATCTGGGTAGTCTGGTCACCGATATGTCTATCCGTCCGGTCATCTCGGTTCGCTCAGACACTACCTTTATGTATTCGGGTACATTGGAAACCAGGCAGTTTCAGTTGGGGCGGCTTTTGGATCAGCCCTATCTGGGCGGGGTGACCATGAAGGGTTCCGTGCAAGGCTCCGCCACCCGCAGAGGAGATGTCAAGGCTCAGGTTCAGGGGGTCATCAACAGCTTGATGATCAGAGATTACGAGTATCAGAATATTGTTTTGAATGGGACGGTGGACAACCAGACATACAACGGTTCCCTGACGGTGCAGGACGAGAACCTGGAGATGGATTTCCTGGGAACGGTGGATTTGTCCTCGGGACGGGTTCCCAGATTACAATTTTCTGCCGCTGTGGGCCGGGCCCGGCTTAACAAGCTGAATTTGGCGCGTCAGGACACATCGGCTTTTGCCTCTTTTCAAATCACCGGGGATTTTACCGGAGCCGGAATTGACCAGTTGCAGGGAGAGATGTCGCTTAAAGATGTTGTGTTGACAATGGCCCAAAAGACCCTGAAGGTGAATGATGTGTTGTTGTTTACCAAGCAAATTGACAGTATCAACCGGTTTATTCTGCGTTCGGATATCCTCCATGCCGAAGTTTGGGGAAAATATGAGTTTCTCAAGTTGCCCCTGTCGTTCACGGCCATGCTCAAACAGTATATCCCTTCGCTGGTGGCACCCAGTGTGAGTGCGGACAGCTTGTCCCACAACAATTTCCGTTTTGATATGGAATTTGTGGACACCGATCAGCTGACCAACTTCCTGACCGATGAGTTTTTTATTGCTGAGGGCAGCCGTATGGAAGGGGTGTATGATCCGTACCACCGAAATGTTTCTCTGGAACTGCGGATCCCCTACATTGACCTTTCCGGAAAGCGCTGGTCCAATCTGTTAGCCACCGGAAAAACTTCTGAGCAGGGTTTTGTTATGGATGTGTCGTGTTCTGGCTTTGACCTGAACGACCGGATACCCCTGCAGAATATCCGGGGACGGGCTGTGGCCCGGAATGATTCGGTGTGGACCGATTTTTCGTGGCGGGCATCGGAGCATCCGGAACTCAATGCCGGAAGGGTGGGGGCCCTGATACATTTCCTGCCCGATTCAGTGCATCAAGCCAACAAGGTGTTGATTTCACCCTCGGATGTTGCTGGGGTCAATACTCTGGTGGTCAACGGAAGCCAATGGCAGCTCAGTTTCAGGGATGCTGTGCTGGACAGTTCATCGGTAGCTATTCGGGATTTGCTGCTCCGGAGTGACCGTCAGCAAATCTCCGTGAACGGACGGATGTCCCGGGTTCCCGGAGAACAACTGCGTATCGGGGTGCAAAACCTTGATCTGAGTTTGCTCTCGGGTATTCTCAAACTTCGTCACTTGTCTGTCGAGGGGATTGCCAACGGAGCGTCCGTCCTGGGTGATGTGTTTGACCAGCTTTATTTTACTTCGGACCTTACCGTAGATCGTTTTGCTTTGAACGGTCAGGCTCTGGGCACCCTTTCGGCCAAAACCAGCTGGAAGGATCGGGAGCGGGAAGTAGATGTCCAGCTGTCTTCCCGGCGGGATTCCGTATCGGTGCTGGATGTTTCGGGTATATACGGGGTGGGCAGTGGAACCCTGGATTTGGGAATCCGGTTGAATTCCTGTCCGCTGGAGATAGCTGCCCCTTATGTCTCCGGGGTGTTCTCGCGTTTCTCGGGTGGTGTCTCCGGACAGCTTCGCATGACAGGACCGGCCAAGGCCTCCATCCTGGACGGACAGCTGAATTTGCAGGATGTGGTGCTCACCCCTGTGTTTACCAACAGTGAGTACCACATATCGGGTGTCGTCCCTGTGGTGGGCAACCAACTTCAGTTTAGCCGGGTTGCGGTGACCGACCGGATGAACAACCAGGCAACGCTGGCGGGGACCATTCAGAATGCTTCCTTCCGGAATCTGATCTTTGCCCTCACACTGAACACCCGAAGGCTGGAGGTTCTCAACACCGCCCAGGGAGACAATGATATCCTCTATGGAAGCGGTTTTGCCGGGGGAACGGTACGCATCAACGGGAATATTTCCAATCTAACGCTGGATATGGAGCTCACCACCGGACGAAATTCCCGATTCTATATTCCTCTGGAGTCTTCGGCAACCGTGTCGGGGAATTCCCTGATTTCCTTTGTCCAGCCTGTGGTGGTTTCCCGGGGGGTGCAAAAGCAAAACCCGTTCCGTCGCCAGCCCACAGCCGGTTCGGTAGCACCCCGCAAGCAGCCGGGGGTGTTCACCCTCAAACTGGTGCTTCATGCTACTCCTGAGGCAGAAACTCAGCTGGTGTTCGATCCCACCATCGGGGATATCATGCAGGGGAGCGGTACCGGAACCCTTAGGTTCGATTACAGGACCAACAGTCCGTTCTCCATGGTGGGAACCTTCACTGTGGAACAGGGAAAGTACGAGTCGCAGTTCAAACGGCTCCTGGCAAGCAAAGAATTTTCCATTGACAAGGGTGGAATCATTTCCTGGGACGGAGACCCCATGGGTGCGCAGATAGATGTGCGTGCGGTGTACCGGGCGCGCCCTCCCTTGTCCAGTCTGCTGCGCGACCAGTCTGCTACCGGAAATGTGGATGTGGACTGTATCCTGAGGGTTACCAATACCTTGAGCGATCCGGTACTGAGTTTTGACCTGGCCATGCCCAATGCCCGTCAGGAGGTGCGGGCCTATCTGAGCGGCCTTACCTCTACAGAAGAAGAGATCATGCGGCAGTTCACCTATTTGCTGGCGTTCAATAGTTTTTATTCTGATGCAGGTTCTGGCTCCCAAGGACAACTCGGAGGAATGGCTGATATGGATTTGGGTGCCATGAGCATCGGAACTTTCTCGGAGTTTATTTCTGGGCAGTTTAGCCGGATGGCATCGCAATTAATTGAAAATGTTGATCTTGGCGTCCGTTATCGGCCGGGGACCGATTTCACCGGTCAGGACGTGGAGATTGATGTTACTTCAGGCAGGGTACATTTCACGGGGAATGTTGGGGTGGGCAGCAATCGTTTGGAGAAGTCAGACAATGTCCGGGGTGATTTCTCCATGGATGTCAGCATCACCCGGGATGGCCGTTTGCGGCTGAAGGCCTATAACCGCTCAAACGACAGCTATCTGTTTGAACAGGCTCCTTTCACTCAGGGAATTGGTCTGATGTATCGCAGGGAGTTTAATCGGTTTTCGGAATTGTTCCTGAGAAAACCCAAGCCCATACCCTTACCACCTCTTTCGGGTTTTCCTCCTTTGTCAACACCTGCGGATACCCTTAGCCCGAAGCTATGAGAACGGACCGGTTTGTGTTGCGCGGTTGGGATGGTGCGCGCTTGTCCGGGGTATTCTGGCATCCGGAAGTTCCCGTCCGTGCTGCCATCATCTTTGTCCACGGCATCGGGGAACATACCCTGTGTTACCGACAGTGGGTACAGGGCTTTTGTGCCGCCGGGTTTGTGTGTGGTGGCGTGGACCACAGAGGACATGGTAACTCCCCTGGCATGAGGGGACACACATCCTACCAGCATTTTGAGCGGGATCTGGCCCTGCTGTTGCGCAAGGTGCAACACCGTTTCCCGGATTGTCCGGTGTTGCTTTATGGGCACAGCATGGGTGGAGCCTTGGTGCTTCGGTTTTGCAAAGAACACCCCGATGTCCCTCTGACCGGGGTGATTGCCTCATCGGCTGTTTTGGGCCTGACTCGTCTGCCGGTCTCCTTGTTGCGGCCCTGGGTGTATCTGGCTTCGGCTGTGCTCCCTTTCCTGAGGGTGAAAACAGGTATCCGCAGGGAGCAACTGGCATCGGTCAGCATTGAAAAGTCCACCCGTACTGATCCGCTGATGCACAAGTACATCTCTATGCGGGTGCTGGCTGATTTGTTTCGTACCATGCGCCGGCTGTCCCGTGGTGCAGGACCCTTTCCCTTTCCCTTGTTGCTCTTGCATGGTACGGACGATTCAGTATGTTGTGCATCCTGCGCGTCGGCTTTTGGTGCACGTATGGGAAGAGGTACCCTGACAAAACTCTGGCCGGGGCGGAAGCACGAATTGCATCGGGATGCCGGGGCCGCCGAAGTACAACGCTTTATTGTGGGTTGGATTAAAAAAATATTATCCGATGGATACTCGCTTTAAGACTCCGGTTGAGATTCGCCCATTTCCGTTCAGCATTGACTATTCTCAGGATATGCTGCTGATGGGTTCTTGTTTTGCCGGTTTGTTGGGAGAACGCCTCTCCCGTCTCAAATTCAAAGCTCTGTGCAATCCTCTGGGCATCTTGTTCGATCCTTTGTCTCTGGGCGAATCGCTCTCCCGGATGGCTTCGGGACCCATGTTTGCGCGTTCGGATATTGAATGTGTTGGAGATATCTGTTTCTCATTTCAGGCCCACGGTTCACTATCGGCTTCTTCGCCGGAGGCGTGTCTGGCACAGTTGAATACAGCCCTGGAAGAGGCCCGAACCTGTCTGCAACGGGCCAGTCTGTTGGTTGTCACGATGGGAACATCAGGCGTATTCAGGCACAAAACTTCAGGCAGGGTCGTCGCCAATTGTCACAAGCTGCCTCCGACTCTGTTTGTCCGGGAATGGCTCACCCCGCAGGAGGTGCAGTCAGCACTGGAACGTGCCATCTCGGAGGTCCGGATGGTGAATCCTGATATTGAGGTGCTCCTGACAGTCAGTCCGGTTCGCCACCTCAAGGACGGGGCGCATCAGAATCATCTGAGCAAGGCAGTGTTGTTGCTGGCTGTGGATGCTCTGTGCCGGAGTCTTCCCCGGGTGCATTACTTCCCTGCCTATGAGGTGCTTCTGGATGAGCTTCGGGATTATCGCTATTATGGCCAGGATATGGTACATCCTTCAGACCTGGCAGCGGACTGGATTTGGGACCGTTTTGTGGAGTCTTGCATGAACCATGAAACCAAGGCTGTGATGAAGGAAGTGGAGGGGCTGGTGCTGGCCCGGGAACACAGACAACTGCATCCCTGGTCAGAAGCGGCCCGGGTATTTATGCACCATCAGGGCCTCAAAGCGGTTGCCTTGTCTGAGCGCTACCCCTTTCTGAACCTTCAGGCCGAGTTACAGCATTTCGGTGTGGTAACCGGGGATTAATGACTATATTTGGGCGTAAAAAGGGAGATATGTTGAAATCAATGACCGGATTCGGCAAGGCTGAGTCAGCCCATGGGGCGCACAAAGTTCGGGTGGAGGTTAAGTCGCTGAACAGCAAACAGGCTGATGTTTCGGTTAAATTGCCGTTGGCGTACCGTGAAAGAGAAATGGAGCTTCGCAATGAGGTGACTCAGGCCTTGGTGCGAGGCAAGATTGATGTTTTTGTTTCGCTCGATTCGGATGCTCCGGTGACCGATGCCGTACTCCAGCCACAGGTGGCTGAGGCCTATTATCGTCAGATTGAGACGCTGGCGGCTCGTTTGGGCCTGCCTGTTCCCGAGGATATACTGAATTCGCTGCTCCGTTTCCCCGATGTGTTTTCTTCGGCTCCTGATGAGTCAGCCCTCTGTCCCTGGGAAGAAGTTCTGGGCTGTGTACGGAGTGCCCTGAGCCAAACGGATGATTTTCGCAGAAGGGAGGGACAGGCGCTGACTTCCGATTTGATGACGAGGGTCCGGAGCATTATGTCGTTTCTGGAGCGGGTGGAGATTATGGATACCCGCAGAATGGACGCGGTCAGATCCCGTATCCGGGTTCATCTCGAAGAGTCCGGGGCATCGGGGGCTATTGACCAGAACCGTTTTGAGCAGGAATTGATCTACTATCTGGAAAAAATGGATATCACCGAGGAGAAGGTTCGTCTGGGGAACCATTGTGCTTTCTTCCTCGAAACTCTGGACGGGGAGGAACTGGCTGGACGCAAGTTGGGTTTTATTGCTCAGGAGATGGGTCGGGAAATCAATACCATGGGGTCCAAGGCAAGCGATTCGGAAGTACAGCAGGTCGTGGTCGCCATGAAGGATGAGTTGGAGAAGATCAAGGAACAATTGCTGAATATTTTGTAGGTATGGGCTCCGTTACAACAGATTTTTCCGGGAAGGTGGTGATATTCTCAGCACCCTCCGGTTCCGGAAAAACTACGATTGTCCGCTCCTTGCTTGCCCGGGGCTTGGCCCTGAGTTTTTCTGTTTCAGCCTGCACCCGCCTCCCTCGTGCCGGGGAGCAGCACGGGAAAGATTACTATTTTATGACTCCTGATGAGTTCCGTACCCACAGGGATCAGGGGCTTTTTGTGGAGTGGGAGGAAGTGTATCCCGGGACCTTCTACGGAACACTGCGCAGCGAGGTGGAGCGAATCTGGACCATGCAACGCCATGTGTTGTTCGATGTAGATGTGCGGGGCGGACTTGCCATAAAACAACTGTATGGATCCAGAGCCCTCTCGGTTTTTGTGCAGCCTCCTTCCATGGAGGAGCTGGGCCGCCGGCTTCGTACCAGGGGTACCGACTCCGCAGAGGTGGTACAGCAAAGGCTGGATAAGGCGGCCTATGAGCTGAGTTTTGCTCCGTCCTTTGATATGGTGATTGTCAACGACCACTTGGAACAAGCCTCCCGGGAAGCCTTTGAGGCAGTTTCCCGTTTTATATACGGTGTAGGAAATATTTTGGGGGCTAGTTAAACCCTGCATCGGCCGGGGCGTCTAAAGGGCATAACTCGTTACACATTGCCCCATGAGTGGTCGTCTTTTTTTCTGGTCTTTTGCCCTGCTTCTGCTTCTTTTTCCCTTGAGCCCGGCGTCGGCTCAGAGCTCTTTCTCCATCCGGGGGACAGTTATGGACAGCACCTCGCGTGCAGCACTGGACGGTGCAACCATTGTACTGCTCTCAGCCAAGGACTCTCTGTATGTGACTATGGTCGCATCCGATGAGAAGGGGGCGTTTACGTTTCCCAGGGTTTCTGCAGGGAGTTATGTGGTGTCTGCCGTTTTTCTGGGCTACCAGAGCGTGTTGAAACCTGTGTTGCTCTCCGGTACCCCGAGGGAGGTAGACATGGGCACTATTACCATGGCCAAGTCCATGTTCGACCTGGCACCTGTTGAGGTAACCACTGTCTATAACCCCATCATTATCAAGAAGGATACGGTTGAATACGTGGCGTCGGCATTCAAGATTGATGAAGGGGACATGGTCGAGGACCTGGTGAAGAAATTGCCTGGGATGGAGGTGGATATGGACGGAAATATCACTGCCAACGGCAAAGCCATCAATCGGGTGTATGTGGATGGCAAGCAGTTTTTTGGGAATGACCCCAAGATGGCCACCCGCAATCTTCCTGCTAACATTGTGGACCGCATTCAGATTATTGAGCGACAGTCCGACCAGGCCCAGTTTACAGGGATTGAAGATATGGACACCGAAACAGTGATGAACATCACCTTGCGTTCGGACCGAAAGAATATTTGGCAGGGTATTCTGCGTGCCGGGATGGGTACCGATAAACAGTACGATGGAGGCTTTACCCTGCAGCGATGGAATGACGGAAACCAGATTGCCTGGATCAATACCCTGGGGAGGCTGGCCGGTGGTTCCGGAAGTTTTACCAATTTCCAGAGCGACGGATTCAGCGGCAACCGTAGCCGGGGCCAGGGGATGTCTTCAGGAGGCTCGCGCGGAGGTTTTGGCGGCGGCCAGGGTGGTGGCTCCGGGTTGAATACCAGTTGGCAGTCATCGGTGAATATAAACCGGGATTATGGACAAAACCTTGAGGTAGGCCTGAATTACTCCTATACTGGTTCGCGTTCTGAAGGAGAGAGCGGCTCTATCCGCAAGGAATTGCTGGGCATTAATGTGCCCTTGCCTGAGGGCGGTTTTGTTTTCAGGGACAGTATTAATTTTCAGACTTCGCGCAGTACCAGTGCCAGTGAATCGTATAACCACCGTTTGGGGATGGATGTGCGCTGGGTGGTGGACTCTCTTCGGACCATTATTTTCCGGCCCAGCATTAGCTATGGGGGAAATCAGTCTGCGTCTGATTCATGGATGGTAAAAACTGTATTCCCTGCTCTCACTGACACTCTTAATAATCAGGAAAGTCATTCCACCAACGACCGGAGTTCTTTCTCCATGTCGGGGGACCTGACCTTGATGCAGCGGTTCACCAAGCGCAGCCGGACTTTGTCTCTGGCCTTGTCCGGAGATTACGGTCAGGATGAGTCGGAGCAGTTCTCCGATTCTGAGACCATGTCCCGACGCTGGCTTCGTATTGGCGATTCTGTGGTTTTGCGTGAAACCGATATTAATGTGGACCGCTTTAGGGAAACAGACAATAAGGATTACAGTTACAGCGCCCGGCTCAATTACACGGAACCCCTTTTCACCAATCATACCCTGCAACTGTCCTATACCCTTCGGCAGAATGTGAGCGAGAGCGATGCACAGTCGTGGAACTGGAATCCCCTCACCAATGAGTACGACAGTCTGGACCGGGTGCGTACCGACTTCTCCGATCAGAATACCCTCTCACAGAGTTACCAGATTGACTTCCAAGGTCGGTTGGAGAAGATTCAATACACCATTGCTTTCTCCAGTCAGTCCAATGTTCAGAAAACGAATTCCACCTTGCGTGGGGAGATCCGCCAAGACAGACGTACATTGTCTCCGAGTGTGGATTTCCGCTACATGATCAACGACAACACCAATCTGCGGGCCTCTTTCCGGGGCAATACCTCGCCTCCGACCCTGGATCAGCTCAACCCCATCAATACCAGCGATGACCCGTTGGTGGACAGGAGGGGCAATCCGGATCTGAAGACCTCTTTTACAGGGAACTATACCTTCTCCTATGAGTCCTTTAACCGGGAGAAAATGAAGACCCTGCGTGTTCAGGCTTCCTATGGAGATACCCGCAACAGTATTGTGAACCGTACCTATTACAAAGACGACGGGGTACGCATCACCGAGCCGGTCAATGTGAACGGGAACTGGAATGCCAGCCTGAATGCAACGTACAACACCCCGGTGCAAGGCACCAACTTCACGGTGAATACCAATACATCTTCTTCGTACCGCAACAGTGTGAATTTTACCCGGGTGGCTACGGCTCAGTATGAGTCTGACTATCAAAAGGGTACCACCAAAACCCTGCAGTTAAACGAGACCCTCAATGTGCGCTATTTCAACCAAAAGCGTACGGTGGAGGCCAATGGAATTGTGTCGGTTCGCTACAACAAAACCTGGTATTCGGTGAATCCCAGCTACGACAACGAGTCCTGGACCTATCAGTTCACGGCTTCCACCAGTGTGAACCTACCCTGGAGCCTGACGGTCAAGAGCGACTTCCGTTACAACATCAACAAGGGGATGTCACAAGGGATTGATATGAACAGTGCCAACTGGAATGCGCAGATTACCAAGCTGATCTTCCGCAGGAAGCAAGGCGCCATCATATTCAAGGTGAACGATATTCTCAAGGATCAGGATATCTATACCCACTCTACCTCGGAAACCTATATCACCGACTCCTGGAGCAACAAAATCACGCAGTACTTTTTGCTCACCTTCCAGTATCGGTTCACGATTGCCGGAAAGAGCAAGGCGTCGGACACTGAGAGTTCTGCCACAGGAGGCGGACGTACCGGAACCGGAGAGCGCACCGGAGGCGGGGGCTTTGGTGGTGCCGGCGGAGGTTTTGGCGGAGGCGGCGGCCGTGGTGGCGGTGGTTTCGGCGGCGGTGGTTTCGGCGGATTTTGACCCGGCTCAAAGATATTTTTGATGACTATCTGAGAACTTAAGCCTATGATGATGAGATGGTCTCAAAGATGGGGCACCCGAAAGGGTGCCTTTTTCTTTTGCATCTCTCCAGGATTCATTATTTTTACACAAAGTGACTCAGTTTATGTTCCGTTCGTTCACACAACTGGCCGAGATTGTTCCGTCCCGGATTTTCCTCTCTTTTTTCAGAAGTGAGCGTGCCGGTGGCTTGGTGTTGTTCCTGGGTACGGTAGCCTCCCTGCTCCTGGCGAACTCCGGTTGGTCTGAGGGTTATCGTGCCCTGTGGCATACTCCTGTGTTCCAGCATTCCCTGGTTCACTGGATCAACGATGGCCTGATGGCCATCTTCTTCCTGATGATTGGCCTGGAGCTGGAACGGGAGATATACCGGGGCGAGTTGTCCGACCTGCGCAATGCGGCCCTACCCCTGATGGCTGCCTTGGGCGGGATGTTGA
This sequence comes from Bacteroidales bacterium UBA4181, assembly GCA_002380425.1. Taxonomy (GTDB): domain Bacteria; phylum Bacteroidota; class Bacteroidia; order Bacteroidales; family UBA4181; genus UBA4181. The sequence goes on along the minus strand of DFUR01000003.1, from coordinate 4,152 downwards.
TTCCTGCTGCGTTGTTTAGCTTGGTTGCCTTTTCTACTCCGGCTCAGGACGGGGTGGGGATTCCCATGGCCACAGACATTGCGTTTGCTATCGGAGTGTTGTCATTGCTGGGAAATCGTGTGCCTGCGTCGCTGAAGGTGTTTCTCACGGCACTGGCCGTTGCCGATGATTTAGGGGCTATTCTGCTTATTGCGGTGTTCTACACCCAGTCGCTCGCACTGGGTTATCTGCTGGGAGCATTGGCTGTGTTTGGTGCCCTGTTGTTGCTGGGCAGATTGGGCGTAAAGCTCTTGCTGCCATATCTTTTGGGAGGGTGCCTGATGTGGTTTCTGATGTTGCAATCCGGGGTACATGCTACTCTGGCCGGAGTCCTGCTCGCTTTCACCATACCTTTTGGAGATGGCACAGAAGGTTCTGCCTCTTGCAGGGTGTTGCTTTTTCTGCACAAACCGGTAGCCTTTGTCATTCTCCCTATGTTTGCCATGGCCAATACCGCACTGGTGATTCCAGCTCAATGGTATTCGGGTCTGGCTTCGCACGAGAGCCTGGGCATTCTGTTGGGCTTGGTGCTTGGGAAGCCTTTGGGGGTGCTGTTATTTTCTATGTTGTCAGTGGGCCTGGGTATGGCGGTTTTGCCCCGTGGGGTTCGGTGGCGGCATATTGCCGGAATTGGCTCCCTGGCTGGCATTGGTTTTACTATGTCTATTTTTGTTACTCTGCTGGCCTTTCAGGATGCGGTGATGGTGGACCATGCCAAGATAGCGATTCTACTTTCCTCTGTGGCTTCAGGAGTGTTCGGCTGGTTGTTGCTTTCCCTTACGCTGCCCCGGCTCCCCCGGGGAGCGTCCAGGTCTGAGGAGTCGGAGTCATCCGGTCATGCCCCTTGTTCCTGAATGCACCCAGGCTCCACAAACAAAAAACCCCGAGAAATCGGGGTTTTTTGTCTCGGAAAGAATCTCCGACGGGTGTACGGTGATTATTGAACTGCCTTCACCACTGCTTCGAAGGCGGCAGGATTGTTCAGGGCCAGGTCAGCAAGTACCTTACGGTTCAGGGCAATCTCTTTCTTGTGGAGTTTGCCCATAAATTCAGAATAAGACATTCCAAAGGGACGGACTCCGGCGTTGATACGTTGAATCCACAGGGCGCGGAAACTTCTTTTTTTGTTTTTCCGGTCCCGGTAGGCATATTGCAAACCTTTCTCCCAAGTGTTCTTGGCAACGGTCCAGACATTTTTCCGGGCCAGAAAGTAACCGCGGGTGAGTTTGAGAATTTCTTTGCGTCTTTTTCTGGACGCGACAGAGTTAACGGATCTTGGCATAACTACTTTTTTTTTGAATGGCAGCGGTCTCTTTGGAGACGCTTAGGCGCTGAACATCCGGTTAGACAATGATTGGAACTACTTCATGCAGAGCATCAGCTTGACATTCTTTTCGTCCGTTTTGTGTACCAGCCCGGCATAGGTGAGGTTTCTCTTAGCCTTGGTGGTTTTCTTGGTAAGAATGTGGCTTTTGAAGGCATGTTTCCTTTTGATTTTCCCTGTTCCGGTGATGGTGAACCTTTTCTTGGCACCGGACACTGTTTTCATCTTTGGCATGCTGTGAATAATTATATAATTAATAATCAGATTCTTATTTACTTCTTTTTGGGTTTGGGCGAGAGCATCATGATCATTCTTTTGCCTTCCAGTTTGGGGAGGGCATCGACCTTGGCATGATCCTCCAGATCCTGTGCGAACCGGAGCAAGAGAATCTCTCCCTGTTCCTTGTACACAATGGAGCGGCCCTTGAAGAACACGTAGGACTTGATCTTGGCTCCTTCGCTGAGGAAGTTGATGGCATGTTTCAACTTAAAGTTGTAGTCATGCTCATCGGTATTCGGCCCAAACCGAATTTCCTTGACCACAATCCGCACACTCTTGGCCTTGATTTCCTTTTGTTTCTTTTTCTGTTGATAGAGAAACTTTTGGTAATCCATGATCTTGCAAACGGGCGGCTCTGCCTGGGGAGAGATCTCCACCAGATCGAGTTCCTTTTCCGCAGCCATCTGCATGGCCTCAATGATGGAGACAATTTTCGGCTCTGTATTCTCACCGACTACGCGAACAAATTTCGCGCGGATTTCCCGGTTGATCCGGTGTTCCTGTTGTGTCTTCCTGGCGGGTGTGTTGCTCGTCATCAAGCGTTTAGGCGGGTTTTCGTGAATACTGTTACAGCGCTTCCATCTGTCGTGTTACCTCCGATTGGATAAAGTGCGCAAACTCTTCGAGGGGCATGGATCCCTGATCCCCTTCGCCTTGTCTGCGGACCGACACCGTTCCGGACTGTTCTTCCTTTTCGCCCACGATAAGCAGGTACGGGATCTTCTTTAATTCATTGTCCCTTATCTTCTTACCTATTTTTTCGTTGCGATCGTCAAACAGGGTGCGAATATCGCAATTATTTAAATATCCCACAACTTTTTTCGCATAATCACTGAATTTTTCACTCACCGGGAGCACAACCACCTGGTCGGGGGTGAGCCACAGAGGAAATTTTCCAGCAGTGTGTTCCAGCAAAACGGCTACAAAACGTTCCATGGAACCAAAGGGGGCGCGGTGAATCATCACCGGGCGATGCTTTTGATTGTCTGCCCCGGTGAATTCCAGGTCGAACCGTTCCGGAAGGTTATAGTCCACCTGAATCGTGCCCAGTTGCCATTTGCGCCCGATGGCATCCCGGACCATGAAGTCCAGCTTGGGCCCGTAAAAGGCTGCCTCTCCCCGGACAGTGGTGGTGCGGAGGCCTTTTTCAGAAGCAGCTTCGATGATGGCGTTCTCAGCCTTGTCCCAACTTTCATCGTCCCCGATGTACTTCTCTTTGTTGTCGGGGTCCCTAAGGGATATCTGGGCCACAAATTCTTTGAACTCCAGTGCGTTGAATATCCTGAAGATGATGTCAATCACTTTGCAGAACTCATCCTTCAGCTGGTCCGGGCGGCAGAAAATATGCGCATCGTCCTGGGTGAATCCCCGGACCCGGGTAAGCCCGTGCAGTTCCCCACTCTGTTCGTACCGGTACACCGTTCCGAATTCCGCCATGCGCACCGGTAAATCCTTGTAGGACCGGGGCTTGGATTTGTACATCTCGCAGTGGAACGGGCAGTTCATGGGTTTGAGCAGGAACTCTTCGCCTTCCTGGGGGGTGTGAATGGGCTGGAAGGAGTCCTTGCCGTATTTGGCATAATGGCCTGAGGTTACCCACAGTTCCTTGAGCCCGATGTGGGGGGTCATGACCTGATCGTACCCGTATCCGGCCTGAACCTTCTTGAGGAAGCTCTCGAGCCGGTTGCGAAGCTGGGTGCCTCTGGGCAGCCACATGGGTAGCCCTGGGCCGATTTTTTGCGAGAACATAAACAGTTCCAGCTCCTTGCCCAGTTTGCGGTGATCTCTTTGTTTGGCTTCTTCCAGCATCTGCAGGTATTCCTCAAGCATTTTCTGTTTGGGGAAGGTGATGCCATAGACCCGGGTGAGTTGCTTGCGGGTCTCGTCGCCCCGCCAGTAGGCTCCGGCAATGCTCAGCAGTTTAACCGCCTTGATGGGAGCAACGCCTGGCAAATGTGGCCCGCGGCAAAGGTCGGTGAAGGTCCCCAGCTGGTAAAAGCTGATGGTGCCGTCCTGCAGGTCGCGGATCAGCTCCAGTTTGTACTCGTCTCCCTTGTTGGTGAAGAATTCCAGGGCTTCGGACTTGGATACCTCCCTGCGCTGCATTGGTGCACCCGCTCTGGCCAGCTCTGTCATCTTTTTCTCGATTTCTGACAGATGAGCCTCGGTCAGTACGCGTTCTCCAAGGTCAATGTCATAGTAGAATCCGTTCTCGATGGCGGGCCCGATGCCGAATTTGGTGCCCGGGAACAGTGTCTCAATGGCTTCGGCCATCAGGTGTGAAGAGGTGTGCCAAAAAGCATGTTTTCCTTCGGCATCTTCCCATTTGTATAGTTTCAGGGAGGCATCCTGCATGATGGGGCGGGTGAGGTCGCAAGTCTCTCCGTTGAGGGATGCTGCCAGAACGGCTTCGGCAAGGTTCCGGCTGATGCCCTGGGGTATTTCGAGCGGGGTGGTTCCCCGGGGATATTCCCGGATGCTGCCATCGGGAAAGGTAATCTGTATCATTT
>DFUR01000102.1 GCA_002380425.1 Bacteroidales bacterium UBA4181 | reverse complement strand
GGGCAGGCAGGTTGCCTCTGTTGAAGCCCCTGCTTCGGTTGTTGCCCTTGGGGAACAGACCCTGACTCAGACCTTGCGGGTACTCAAACCGGCCCTGTGGTCGGTGGAAACACCCCATATGTACACGGTGGTCTCGGTGCTCACAGAGCAAACTGGTGCAACGGCCGGGAAGACTGTGGACGAGGTCTCCTCCCCAGTGGGCATCCGGGAGATTGTTTATGACCTCAACAAAGGTTTTCTGCTCAACGGAAAACAGGTCAAGATGAACGGAGTGTGCCTTCATCACGATGGAGGGCCGGTAGGCGCCGCCGTTCCGGAGAAAGTATGGGAGCGGAGATTAAGGATCCTGAAAGCCATGGGATGCAACGCCATCCGGACCTCGCACAACCCGGTGGCTCCGGAGTTTCTGGACCTTTGTGACCGTCTGGGCTTCCTGGTGCAGAACGAAGTCTTTGACGAATGGCAGGTGGGCAAGAACCCGCACAGCTACTTTAAGTACTTTGACCAGTGGCATGAACAGGATGTGGTATCCTTTATCCGCCGGGATTTCAATCATCCTTCGGTGGTCCTGTACAGTGCCGGGAATGAAATTCGCGAACAAAGCCGGACCTTCGGCCCAGCTGTTCTCAAACAACTCATGGATATCTTCCACAGAGAGGATCCCACCCGCCCGGTCACCACCGGGAACGACCAGATTGCGGCCGATGGCGGCAGAGCCAGCATCGAATTCCTGAACCTGCTGGATATCGTCGGCTACAACTATGTGGACCGCTGGCATGAGCGTCGTGAGCTCTACTACGGGGTGGATCGCTACGACCATCCCGCCTGGAAGATGATCGGAACCGAAAATGTGTCAGTGGGGGGCGTCAGGGGTTCCTACTCCCTGGGCAACGACCCGCAGGTTCCGCGTGCAAGCTATCTGACCAACATGATCCGGGCTGAGCAACTGTGGAAATTCACATCCTCGCACGACTATGTTATCGGGGATTTCATGTGGACCGGCATTGACTACCTGGGGGAAGCCCGCTGGCCGACCAAGAATTCCAGCTCAGGGGTTATTGACCTCTGCGGATATCCCAAGGACGGGTATTATTTCTACCAGAGCCAGTGGACAGATTCTTCCATGGTGTACCTGTTTCCGCACTGGAACTGGAAAGGCCGGGAAGGCCAGATTATTCCGGTGGTATGCTACAGCAACTGCGATGCCGTGGAACTTTTCCTGAACGGCAAGTCCTACGGGGAGAAACGGATGGAGTTCCCCCGGCAAGGCAACTCGGGTGGCTGGAACCGGTACGACCGGCCACAGATCAACCCCACGACTGCTGACCTTCACCTTACCTGGGATGTGCCTTACGAACCGGGGACACTCCGGGCAGTAGGCAAAAAAGCCGGCAAAGAGGTGGTGGTTTATGAGGTGCACACCGCGGGAGCGCCTGCTGCCATCCGGGCCCGTGCCGATGCCACGACTCTGGTAGCCGACGGCAGGGATGTTGTCCACATTGAAGTGGACGTAGTGGACGCCAAGGGACACCTGGTTCCGGACGCTTCTGATCTGGTCCGGTTTGAACTCTCCGGCCCTGCCCGGATTATCGGGGTGGAAAACGGAAACCCATCGGACCACGACCCTGTGAAGGCAAACCAGAAAAAGGCCTTCAACGGGAAATGCCTGGCCATTGTACAGACCGAAAAAGGAAAGTCAGGTGAGATCAGGCTGGTGGTTTCCTCGGGGAGCCTTACTTCGGCAACCCTGCAGATTCGCTCCTCCGCTCCCGGCAACGGAAAGTGATATCATCCTGTTTCCATCGCTGGCATGATATTTGGCACTAGAGGCACCAAAAAACAAAACCGATGATCCGGCTGTTCGTTTTTTGGTGCCTTTCTTTTGTATTGTTGTCCCCGGCCCCGGCCCAGAGTTTCTTCAGAAAGCTTCTGGGGAACTCTGTCGCACAGCCAGCTCCGGAACCGGAAGTGACCGGACCGCAGTCTTATGCAGGGTACATTTTCTCGGACGGCCGCGACACCCTCGTGCAGTTTGATTCTACCCGCACTGATCTTGCCTACCGGATGGCCTATACCCCCCGTAAAGAACTGGCCCGCCTTATGGCACCCTATCTGGTACAGGATATCTGCATGCCGGGGGACACCCTCAACCCTGTCTATCTGGGATGCATCCGTATGTCCGGAGTGTATGCGGACTCGATGCGTCAGCGACTGATGCGAGACTTTGGAGCAGGCGGCTCCCTCCGCAGCCAGCTGCCCTTACTGAAGAGTGCCGAAGACCTCAGAAACTGCGAATTCCGGTTCTTCCCGTTCTACGCCCGGACCTTCAACATGGTGCAATACAATCATGAGGACGACCAGTTGTTCACTCGTTTTTATCACCTCATCAGCGAAGAATACCGATATGTACTGTTTCACAAGGGCAAGCCAGCAGGATACGCGGTGTACATCCCCGGCAGGCCGGAACTCTCGGGAGTAGCTCCTGTTGCACCCGGGGATTCGGTGGTCCTGTCCCGGTTCCCGGCCCGTTACCGAATGGTGGCTGTCAGCCCCTATGTATTCCGTCCGGGCAGCTACCTGCCAAAGAGTATGGGATTTGGCTTTCTGGAACAAGGTCGGTTCATGCTGCTGCAGGGCCAGGGCGGTTATCTTACCATCAGCGCGACCAAGGGTAAGGTCAAGAGAGTGAAGATTCAGGAGCAATGGTTGGCAACCACACCCAAAGTCAGCATCCTCTCTTCGCTTGCCCAGGGATACCGTAGTGTGCCCGGGCTCCCGAACCCGGAACTTCTGGGCCCCGGGCTAAGGATTCCGGCTATCGCACAGCCCCGCTGAACCCATCAGGGCGCCCGGCAACAGTCCAACCCCTCTGAAACATCAAAGGCCTCCAGATTCTGATCAGTCCCGTCCGTTATTGACTTCCCCGGTTTGTTCTTGGGCAAACTTCTGCTATATTTGTCCTTATTGGTTTGCTAACCCCTTAACTGCATAAAAAATGAGAAAATTGCTGTTTTCCCTGCTGGCTTCTGCCCTGCTCCCGCTTGCCTATGGACAGGCCCCAACCGATGAACAGCTGGTACGCGCCATCGGAGAATTTATCCTCAAACAACCCGTCACCGAATACGTAGGAGTGACAGACGGAAAGACATATACCTCCACTAAGGAGATTCCTGAAGGAACAGAAGTACGCTTTAAGACGCCTTACACGGAATGGCACTACTCCAACGGAGTCATCAACATGTCCATGATTAAAGCCGGGGCGTACCTCAAGGAGCCTCGTTTTACTCAGTATGCCCTGAACCACGTTGCCTACGGGTTTGCCAATTATAGCTATTTCAAAGATCGGTTCAAGAATGACCGGAACCACTGGGTATGGCCTTTCGGGCAGCTCTGGAACATGAAGGAACTGGATGACTGCGGGGCCATGGGTGCCAGCGTCATCGACGTCTATCGTCTGGATCCCAAACCGGAGTACCGCAAGTACATTGACGATGCTGCACGCCACATCACCCAGAACCAGACCCGTCTGCCCGATGGCACCCTCGCCCGGACGTTCCCCAACCAGATGACCGTATGGGCCGATGACCTGTACATGGGAGGCGCTTTCCTGGCCCGGATGGCAGACCTGACCAAGGAAAAAAAATACTACGACGAAGCCATCAAACAGATCAAGCAAATCACAGGATACTTGTGGTACGAGCCCATGCAGCTCTATTATCACTGCTACTACACCGACCTGAAGCGGACCAACAGGGCGCACTGGGGACGGGCCAACGGATGGATTCTCTACGCCATCTCCCAGTTGCTGGATGTCCTCCCCAAGGATCATCCGGAGCGGCCTGAAATCATCCGCCTCGCGGAACGCCAGATTCTGGGCGCGTCCCAGTATCAGGATGCCGATGGCCTGTGGCACCAGTTGCTGGACAAACCCGATTCCTACCAGGAATCCTCTATTTGCGCCATTTTCACCTATTGTACTGCTCACGCCGTGAATGAGGGCTGGATCGACCGGAGGTATGCTTCGATTGCCACGGCCGGATGGAATGGTATGAAGAAGAAATTCATCACCACCGATGGACAGCTCAAGGATGTCTGCCCCGGGACCGGAACCGCCAACGATCTGGCTTTCTACTACAACCGGCCGCCCCGCGACAATGAGAAGCATGGGATGGGCCTGGTACTCGATTGTGGCATTGAAATGCTGAAACTGCAACAAACCCTCAGAACACGATAAACTCATGAAACGCATTCTTTCAATCTTTTGCGCCCTGGCGATGCTCTCGCTTGGGGCCGTTAATGCACAACCTCAAACCCTCACTCAATATCTTTCCGGGGTCGACAAGGACCATACCGTGGACTGGGAATTCTTCTGCACCGGAGGGAGAAACAGTGGCCAATGGACCACCATTGCTGTACCCTCCTGCTGGGAACTTGAGGGTTTCGGCACCTATAATTTTGGCCGCGAAAACTTCACCTACGGGAGCAAGATGAAACTCGCTGATGAGGAGGGAATGTACCGGCTCCGCTTCTCCGTGCCCGCCCAATGGAAGGACCGCGAGGTGTGGATTGTATTTGAAGGGTCCATGACCGACACCGAAGTTAAGGTGAACGGCCAACTGGCCGGAGAGATCCATCAGGGAGCATTCTATCGTTTTCAGTATGACATCACCGACAAGTTGCGCTTTGGGCAGGAGAACCTGCTCGAGGTGAAGGTGAGCAAAATGTCAGCGAACAAATCGGTCAATAATGCCGAACGCTATGCTGACTACTGGATATTCGGGGGCATCTTCCGTCCGGTGTACCTCAATGCCTATCCCAAACAGCACATCTCGCATCTGGCCGTTGCGGCCAAAGCTGATGGCTCCTTCCTGGTTGACGTAAGTACGGACAACATAGCCAAGGACTTATCCCTGACCGCCCGCGTGTCCTTCCAGGGACAAGTGGTGGCAACCTTCACCGGGAAGGCGGCTGCAGGAGACCAGAACACCCGTATTGAAGGGACCGTGCCCGGTGTGAAACCCTGGACCGGAGAAACCCCACATATGTACAAAGTGGAAGTGACCCTGGCCGATGGGAAGAAAGTGGTCCACCAGGCCTCGGATGTGTTCGGCTTCCGCACCGTGGAGGTACGTCGTGGAGACGGGATTTACCTCAACGGAACCAAAATAAAGATGAAGGGGGTGAACCGTCATGTGTTCTGGCCCGAAACCGGCCGCACCGTAAGCCGTGAGGTCGCCCTGCTGGATATTGAGCGGGTGAAGGGGATGAACATGAACGCCATCCGCTGTTCGCATTACCCTCCTGACAAGGACTTTTTGTACCTCTGCGATTCCCTGGGCATCTATGTGCTGGACGAACTGGCAGGGTGGCAACAGGCCTACGACACTCAGGCCGGCGCCAAACTGGTGCGCGAGATGGTGATGCGTGATGTGAACCATCCCTCCATCATCCTGTGGAGCAACGGGAATGAAGGGGGACACAACAAAGAGCTGGTGGATGACTACGGCCTGTATGATCCCTCCAAACGCACCGTGATTCACGCCCACAACAAACCAGGCAATGCCATCAACGGCATTGACTGCAACCACTATGAACCCTATGCCAGCACACAGCAAATCCTTAAGGACTCCCTGATTTACATGGTTACGGAGTTCCTGCACTGTCAGGATGACGGAGGCGGTGGCGCCGGCCTGGAGGATTACTGGAAGTTGATGTGGAACTCGCGGATGTCCGGCGGAGGTTTCCTCTGGGCTCTCATTGATGAAGCCGTTGTCCGCACGGACCAGTTCAACATGCTGGACGCTCAGGTAGTGCATGCCAACGATGGCGTACTGGGACCGCACCGCGAAAAAGAGGGCAGCTATTATGCCATCCGCGAGATCTTCTCACCGGTGCAACCCGGCTTTAAGAAACTCCCTGCCGGTTTCAATGGGGCCATCCCCGTCGAAAACCAGTATTTCTTCACCAACCTCAACCAGTGTACCTTCCACTGGAAACTTGTCGAATACAGCAAGCCCGGCGCGATGACCATCGGGCACACCATTCTGCAGGAGGGTTCTGTTAAGGGGCCCGATGTGGCTCCCTTTGGCAAGGGTACCCTGAATCTCCCGCTCCCTGCTTCGTGGAAGTCTGCCGATGCACTGATGCTGTCGGTTTCCAATCCCGAAGGAGAAGAGCTGATGACCTGGTCCTACCGTATCCGCTCCAATGCCGATTTGCTGGCAGCTGTGGTGAAAAGGGCCGGAACCGGGCAGGTTGCTTACTCTGAATCGAGCGGTGGCTTTGGTTTCGGATTTGGCCGTCCCGGAGGCGGAGCAGCTCCCCAGGCTGGTGCCCCGGGGAATCCTGCAGCCCCCGCAGCAGCCGGGAATCTGGCTGTCCGGAGTGCAGCTCCCGCAACCCCCGCGCCCAATCCCCAGGCAGATTCTCTGATGACCCTCAGGGCCTCTGGGGTGTCCGTCACTTTCAGCAAAAACACCGGGATGATCACCCGTGCCATCGGACGTTTCAACAACGGGCCCGTGATGGTTTCCGGAACAGCCAAAGTGCGCGAGGTGAAGCATTATGCCCAGGGAGATGCCCATGTCATCGAATTTACCTATGATGGCGACCTGAAATACGTCAAATGGACCATGTATCCCTCCGGATGGCTCGAAATGGACTATGCCTACACCCTCAACGGAAAATACGACTTTACAGGCATCAGTTTCAACTATCCTGAAAAGAATGTGATCAGCATGCGGTGGCTGGGGAACGGCCCGTACCGGGTGTGGAAGAACCGCCCGCAAGGAGCTCCCTTTGATGTATGGAGCAAGATGTACAACGACACCCAGACTGGTTCGTCTCCATGGGCCTATCCTGAATTCAAGGGCTATCATGCCGATATGGTCTGGGCCGAGCTAAGTACGCTCGAAGGCAGGTTTATCATGGCTTCGGAATCAGAGAATATGTTTCTGCGCCTGTTCCAGTTCTCGTCCTTGGGCGGAGTGACCCAACATCCGGCACTTCCCAGGGGGGATATATCCTTCCTGGATCACATCCCCGCCACAGGGACAAAGATGGCCACATCCATCAACGGTCAGGCTCCCGGATACGGACCCATGGGCGACATCAATGAGGTCAACGGCACATTCACACGTAAATTGTACTTTTATTTTGCTTACCCGGACGCTCCGCAATAGCAAAACCAAGACCCTGAAGCACAATGGGGGAGACCTCTGGTTTCCCCCTGCCGGGGTCTGTTAAATATTCTTAAACACCGGGATGAGTATTGTTCCGGATTTCTCGATTTCATACCTTTGGTATTTTGGTAAATTAGGGACATCATGAAGCTCTGTCAATATCCACATCATTTGGGCACCGTCATGGCACTTTGCCTCCTGGCTTTGCCCTTCGGAAACGTGGCTGCCCAAAACGTCCCGTTTTTCCCGGTGATCGGCGCATGGGAATTCCTGGAACACGCCCCCAGGGGCACTACCATCACAGATGCTGCCACCCTTGGTGAGCCCTGGTTGTATAACAACCTGGCCATTGAAATGCGCTCCAAAGTGAACATGACTACCAGGGTTCGCGTCCCTGAAGACGGAGATTATTATCTGTTTGTCCGCAGCAAGGGGGATGCCCGCAGTGGGTTTCGGGTGATTCTGGGGGAGCAGTATGTCCCCGGCACTTTTGGAAAACAGGAGACCATGACCTGGGAACGCTCGGGACCACTCTCCCTGCGACAGGGTGGGACCAGCCTGGTGCTGACCCGTCAGGCAGGGGTTTCAACCCTCGACGTGCTGGTGCTGACCAAGAGCCCTGAACTGCGCGAAGAGGAGATCCGCGCCCGCCAACTTCCGGACGAAGTGCGACTCTTGCACGAATACGACATTCCCAAGGGAGGATGTGTGAAGTTTGGGGATGTTACCGGAGATGGAAAAACCGATTTCATGGTGTTCTCTCCCGGATATTCTTCGTATGTTTTCGACAATTCCGGCAAAGAACTCTGGCGCTGGGAAGCTCCTGAAGAAGACACCCGGCTTCGCGCTGAATTTGAAGCCCCCGGTGCCATCTGGGATCTGGATCAGGACGGCAAGGCCGAGGTGGTTCAGTGGCGGGAACTGGAAGGCAAGGAATGGCTCATCGTTGCCAACGGGGCAACCGGAGCCATCAAGTACAAAACAGAATGGCCGTGCAGTGCCAAACCTCATGTGTACAACAACTTCCGCGTTGCCATCGGTCGTCTGGACAAGGGATATCCCAGCCACATCCTGGTTTACACCGACGATGGCAAGGGTGCTTCAGTGACCGCCTACAACAACATCCTTAAGCAATTGTGGCAACACAATGAGAAGGTGCTCAAGGATCATATGGGACATTATGTGTATCCTGTGGACCTTACCGATGACGAGATTGATGAGGTGGTTTGGGGTTCCATGGTGCTCAACGCCCAGGGTCAGCCTTTGTGGAGCAAGGTCCCTGTGTTTTACGACAACCATGACCACATGGACAGCTACAAGTGGGCCGACCTGAACAATGACGGCAAACTGGACCTGGTTGCCTGTGCCAGCGAACTGGGGGTGATTGCCTATGAATCGCTCACCGGAAAGATTATGTGGCAACATCCCTGCGAACATGCCCAGCAGATTCAGACCGGGAAGTTCCTGAGAGATTATGAGGATGTGCAGGTGGTATGCAACGCTCGTTTTTACGGAAACCGACAGATTGGGGAACCTTATCTCTCAGCACAGATGCGGTTCTTCGACAACAGAGGGAGGTTTATTACGCAGTATCCTGCCAACCCCCTCAACGGGAATCCGGATTTTGTCAAGGGCGACTGGAGGGGCAACGGGCAGCCGGAACTTTTTTGGTATAAATTCAAGATGTTTCCCGGCACGGCAAGAGGCATTCAGTACTTTCCCGATCAGGTATATCACATGTTCGACTTTGAGCGCAACGGAGTGGACGAAGTCATCACCCTGGGAGATGGAAAACTAAGGGTGTACGGATGCAAATACGCCAAATTCGGCGCCCCCAACAACGATCCCGATTACCTCCGTTGGTCCATGACCAACCACACTCACTATTAATTTTTTATCGCCATTCATGAATTTTTTACTAATTTTGTAGTATTGTCATCCATCATTGGTGGCTTTTCTATAAATTAGTGTATGAATCAAGAAATTGGGAGGAATCACCTCTATTCCGATATTTGTCGGTTCATTGAAGAAGCCCGGGAGCATGTTGCCTGGACTGCGAATAAAACTCTTACGATGATGTATTGGAAGATAGGCGATCGTATCAACACTGTTCTGCTTGAGAGGGAAAGAGCATCATACGGCAAACAAGTTGTGCAGCAACTAGCAGAACGGTTACAGAATACTTACGGAACAAAAGGTTTTGAGGAACGTAACCTCCGAAGAATGATGCAATTTGCAAAACTCTTCAGGGATACTTCAATTTTGTCGCGAGCCGCGACAAAATTGAGTTGGTCACACTTCATTGAACTTCTGTCAATTAAAGATGACATGAAACGTGAATTCTACCTGACTATGTCATCGATTGAAAGCTGGAGCCGGGATACACTGCGATCAAAGATAGAAGGAATGCTCTACGAACGAACAGCCATAAGTGGTAAACCAGACCTTGCCATTAGACAGGAATTGTGCCGAATGGCATCCGGGGAAAGCATATCGCCAGACATGGTATTCAAAAGTCCCTACTTTCTTGAATTTACCGGACTTAAGGGAGCATACAGTGAAAAGTCACTTGAAGATAGCCTTATTGATTCTCTGGAAAAGTTCATTCTGGAACTAGGAAACGGATTCACTTTTGTTGAACGACAGAAACGCATGATAATTGACAATGAGGACTTCTACCTTGATCTTTTGTTTTATCACAGAAAACTTAATCGTCTGATAGCAATTGAGTTAAAACTTGGAAAATTCAAGGCCGGCTATAAGGGTCAAATGGAACTCTACTTGCGTTGGCTTGAAAAATTCGAGAAACAACCCGATGAAGGGAGTCCGCTTGGACTAATCCTCTGTGCTGAAGGTGCCCACGAACAAATTGAGCTACTCCAACTCGATCACTCCGGAATTAAGGTTGCAGAATACCTTACAGAATTGCCGGACAGAAAACTGCTCAAAGAAAAATTGCATCAAGAGTTAGAAATAAAACGCCAATCAATAATATATTCAAGTTTAGACGAGCCACTCCAGAGTTGAGTATTAACGCCATTCGTGTTTGGGGTAGCGGCCCCGAAGTTGTTTCTTGACCTCCAGGTAGGAGTCTTTCCAAAATGCACCCAGGTCGCGGGTGCGCTGTACCGGTCTTCCGGCCGGAGAGAGGAGTTCAAACAGCACGGGGGCCTTTCCACCCCCAACAAATATCTGGTTGGGGCAATCGTAGAAATACTGAACCGTTTCGGAGAGCACCACCTCTCCCCCTGCCTCATAGCGTAGCCGGGCGGGGCGTTTACGATGAGGAAAGGAAATCTTCTCCGGAGCAAGGTCGTCCAGGACAGCCTGCTGCGCAGACGAAAGCCAGCCCCGCACCACCGGCCAGGGATCTTTGCGTTCCAAATCACGCAGGTTCCGCGCACCCAGTACGATCTGCCGAACCATCCATTTCCGAGCCTGCTCATCCACCGGATGCAGGCCAAAGTCTGACCCGTACTTCGCTGCAAAGTTCATCCTTTGGATATAATGGTCCACTGCAGGGGTCCATAGAGGCAGTGAGGCAACACCATCGCTGACCAGGTCGGCCAAAATCCCGGCAGCCGCATCCTCATCAGTGGTCTCCCGAACCAGGGAGGACAACATCATTTGCTGCAGCCACTCCTCCTCTACCTCCATCACCCGTCCCATGGCCGGGATGAAGCGTACCATTGTCTTACGGAAAATTCTGTCGGGGAACAACTCCCGCACCTGATGCACGTCCACAGCCGTAGCCTTGCGCAAAAGGATTTCGGAGCCCTTATGCCGCTGCACCTCCTCGATTTCGGTAGCCACCACCAAGGATGCCTGATGCACAAAACTATCCGGCATTAACCGCCCACTCACTCCTTGTATCAGTTTGTAATGCGGTGAACCGGATGAAACCCGCAAAGCCAACCGGTCGGCAAATCCACAAAGAATGGCTCTTTGCAGACAATGCATCTCTGTCATCGAGGGCAGAAGAGAAGGCAATACCGCAGGAGTCCCCGGAAAGAGGGGAGCCACCTCGCCCAGCAGTTGAAAACCCGCCTGAGCGGCCTTGGTGACCTCACCCGTTTGAATGCCGAAACGCGCACAGACTGATGACAGAGGCCCTTCGCTCCTGGCCCGAATCCAGGCCAGGTATTCCATAATCAGGTCGGACTCCGGCTCCCCAAAAAAGTGCCAGCACTCCTCTTTCTGTTCCGGACCCGAAAAGGGCCGGAACAAGCCGGGGCCCTGAGCCAGAGCCACAACCACACAGGCCGGTCCCAGACATCCGGTCATCCCCGCCTCGATGAGCAACCGGGCATATCGGGGCGACAGGGGCAAACGCGCCATCCGGGCTCCGACATTTGTTACTCGTGCGGAATCGTCAGGTGCATCCAGAGCCCCCAGATAATGCAACAACTCCAGAGCCTCCCGGACCCGGTCGGGATGAGGCTCCTCAAACCACTCCGCACCTCTGAGGAGGGTGCCCGAAGCCCTCATGGCCAAAAGCACCGAAGAAATATCCACCCGCATAATCTCGGGCACCTCCCGGGCAGGACGCTGTGCATGCATCGCCTCAGTCCACAGACGCAGGCACCAGCCAGGAGCCGTGCGCCCGGCCCTTCCGGCCCTCTGGTCGGCAGAAGCCATGCTGTTGGGTTGCACATACAGGGTGTCAATTCCCCGTCGGTGATCGTAGCGGGCCACACGGACCAGCCCGGAATCAATCACCCCGACAACCCCTGGAATGGTCAGGGATGTTTCCGCCACATTGGTAGACACCAGAATGCGCACCCCATGATGGGGCTGCACGGCCAGATCCTGCTCCTTCTCGGAGAGAGCACCATACAGGGGGAAAACCGGGATGCCCCTTAAAAAGGGCTTGTCCGCGAGGGACTGAATGGTTTTGCGAATCTCAAAGGCTCCGGGCATAAAGACCAGTACGGTTCCCTTATCTACTCGGGGCACCTCCCTTTCGAGGGCAGAGGCAGCCACGTCCCAGATGGGACGTGCATCCGGAGCTTTCAGGTAACGAATATCCACCGGATAGGTTCTCCCGGAAGCTTCCAAGAGCGGGCATCCTCCCAGATAGGCCGCCACACTGCCCGCATCGAGGGTGGCGGACATCACCACCAGTTTGAGTGCCGGATTTTTTTGCTGGGCACGCAGAGACAGGGCCAGCGTAATATCTGTTTCCAGATGTCGTTCATGAAACTCGTCAAAGACAAGTGCGCCTACCTGTTCCAGACCATCACCGGCCAACAAGCGGCGCAACAACACCCCCTCGGTCAGGAACAAAATCCGGGTGCGGGAAGATACGGCCGACTCAAAGCGGATTCGGTAGCCCACCTCTCCTCCCGGGACACCACCCCGTGTACGCGCCACAAAACGGCACAACATACGGGCGGCCATCCTGCGGGGCTGCAGCACCCAGACCTGCCCGTCAGAGCCAAGCACATCATCACACAGAAAGCCCGGCACCAGGGTGGACTTTCCGGACCCGGCCGGAGCAGTAAGCACCAGCCGGTTCGAGGTGGCAAGGCTGGCACGGAAATCCTCCCGGACAAGGTCAACAGGCAGCATTACACATTCTTACGCAAAGCATCAAAGAAATGATGGAGTCCCTGTGCGTCGTGCGCCTTGACCATCTCGGCCAGACGGCCCAGTTGCTCACTGATGGCCTCAATCTGGGGCACAGAGTAGGGATTGAACAATATCTCGGACAAAAGATAATTGTCCTCGGACATCAAGCCCTTGGCCACAGACTGAATCTTCTTAAAGGTGGTTCCGGGTGCATCCTGAGGCTGCATACAGGCGGCAAACACCAGAGTAGCCACAAACGGCGTAGTGAGTGAATAGGCTGTGGTCCGGTCATGCTCGTCAAAAGTGTACTCATAGATGTTCAGCCCCAGGGCTCCGTAGAACTGTCTGAAAAAAGCAATGCCTTCCTCACAGGATTCCCGGATAATGATGGCCGACTGGGTACTGAGTTCTTTGAGTGAGGCAAAAGTGGGCCCAAACATGGGATGGGTAGAGACAAACCTGCGGCCGGTGTGCCGGTAATATTTGGGCAGGCCGTTCTTCACCGAGGTAATGTCGGCCAGGATACAGTCCTCAGGAAGGTAGGGCAACACCTCGTTAAAGGCGGCCACTGTGTGCTGCAGGCTGACGGCATTGAGGACCATTTCGGGCTGAAATGCCCCAATCTGATCGAGACTTACAAAACGATGGGTGCGGAAGAAATAGCGGAGTTTGGACTTGTCGTGGTCAAAAACCGCTACATCATGCTCCAGGCAAAGGGATTCTACAAACCAGGAGCCCATCTTTCCCGCTCCCAAAACAAGGATTTTCATGGATAGGTTATTAATTATCTGACAGTGGAAAGCATCAATAAATCGGCCAGCACCAGTGCGGTAGCAGCCTCGATCACCGGGGGCATGCGCAGGGTGATACAGGCATCGTGGCGGCCCGGGACCTCAAGGATCGTCTGTTTGCGCGCCCCAAAATCGAAAGTTTTCTGAGGCCGGCCAATGGACGAAGTGGGTTTGACCGCCACCCGGAACACCAGAGGATTCCCGTTGGTGATCCCTCCGATAATTCCCCCGGCATGGTTGGTCCGGGTTTTTCCGTTGGCAGACACATAACAGTCGTTGTGTTCACTTCCGCGCATATAAGCGGCATCAAACCCGGCCCCGAATTCTATGCCCTTGATGGCGGGAATGGAAAAGACCATATGACTCAGCACGGACTCCACGGAATTGAAAAAAGGCTCGCCCAACCCGGCGGGCACCTGATGCACCACACACTCCACGATACCCCCAAGGGAGTCACCTTCGCGGATGGCTTGTTCCAGCACCTCTGTCCAGTCCTGAGTACCGGCAATCTCCAGAATCGAAGCCTCTACCTGCATGGGGGCAATAATCTTTTTGGCAATGACTCCCGCAGCCACAAGGGCCACGGTGATCCTGCCCGAGAAGTGTCCGCCACCCCGGTAATCGGCGAAGCCACGGAACTTCTTCCGGGCAGTGAAATCGGCATGGCCCGGGCGGGGCACATCCAGAAACCGGGAATAATCGGAGGATATGGTGTTGCTGTTCTCGAACAGGATGGTAAGCGGTGCTCCGGTGGTGTGTCCGTCAAATACCCCCGAAACCAAACGGGGGGTATCAGCCTCTTTGCGCGGGGTAGCACCCCGCACATTGCCCCCTTGACGACGGCCCAGGTCTGCCTCAAAATCGGCCTCAGTCAAAGGGATACCGGGAGGGCAGCCGTCCACCGTGATGCCCACATTAGGACCGTGGGATTCTCCAAAGATGCTTACACGAAAAAAACTTCCGAAACTATTCATGGCTATCTTGTTTACATGCCGGGGATTCCGGCTCAATGGTTTTATAGATGAGCTGGCACGCCTCCAGAGTGAGTTGTCCCGGGGCAGTCTCCTGCCCGTCCGAAAGGGAGGCAAAGGTGAAATCAGCCCCCAGCAAAGGGGCTGCAATGCGGGTGATCTTTCCGGCAGCCCCCATCCCGAAGACGATAAGGTTGGGATACAGGCTGTACAGAGACATCAGCCGGGCACAATCTCCCGGATTGAGGGCCATGGTGGCCACCTTGACCCGGTCGGCCCCCTTCCCGAAAGCGGCTTCAACCAAATGGCACAGTTCCTCTGTCGGGGGTGTCAACTCATAATGGTGGTAGGAAATAATCAGGCGGCAGCCCCGGGAGGCAGCCTCTTCACGAACGGCATCCAGCAGTTCCGGACGAGCCTCGTATTCGACATCCACATAAGCGGCCCCGCAACGGACGGCCGCAAGCAGCTGACGGCATCGGGCGGTTTCGTCATACAACCCACCGGGGCGGCAGGTTGCTACCCAGCGGGGCTGCACACGGGTAAGCTCCTGCATCTGATCCGGTGAGAGCGGGATGCTGTCCAGACGCATCTCCACCATCGGGACCCGGGCCGCGATGTCCAGACATTCATTATAGGGCTTCCGGGCAAGACTGACACAGATCATAGCGACTGAGACATCAGGGTTTCCACTTCACTAACCGGCACAGACTGCACATCGGCATGCCCCAGAGCACGGAGCAACACCAGGTGCAAAGCGTCGCCTTCCTTCTTCTTGTCCTTCTTCAGAGCTTCGAACAAGGCAGACACCGGGAGGCAGGTTTCCACGGGAAGACTCAGGGCCTGCAGCAAGGAGTTCAGCCGAAGTGCATCCCCGGCATCAAGCATTCCCAAACGTACAGAAATCCGGGCGGCCATGGCCATGCCAATACTGACAGCCTCTCCATGCGGACGCTTGGTGAGTTTCTCAATGGCATGTCCAAAAGTGTGTCCAAAGTTCAACACCCTGCGCTCCCCTTGTTCATGCTCATCACGCTCCACAACCCCGGCCTTCATCCGGACCGACTGCAGGATGATATGCTCCAGGGCCTGCTCATCCCCGTTCAGAGCGGCCACGGCATGCTGCTCCAAGTAGTCAAACAGGGCGGCATCGCGAATGGCTCCGGCTTTGACAATCTCTGCAAAACCCTGTACCAGTTCGGTGCGTGGCAAGGTTTGGAGTACCCGGGGATCACACAGCACGAACTCCGGCTGTACAAAGGTTCCCACCATGTTCTTGAATCCGCCCAGATTGACTCCGTTCTTGCCTCCTACGCTGGCATCTACCTGCGAAAGCAGGGTGGTGGGGACAAAGCCGAAGCGCAGCCCACGCATATAGGTAGAAGCAGCAAAACCAGTGACATCACACACGATGCCCCCGCCGATGCCCACCACAAAAGTGGAACGGTCTGCTCCGAGCGACACCAGCTGATGGTATATCTGCTCAGCCGTCTGCAGGGTTTTGTGTTCTTCTCCGGAGCCGATTTCTATCACCGGATAATCCTGCGTCAACTCCCTGTGGAGTCTGAGAATGGCCGCATCGGTGATGATTACCACCTGGCGTCCCTTGGGCAGATAGTCCGGGAACCGGGCAGCCCGTTCCCCAATCAGGACCCGGGAAGTAAATAATGGGGTATGTACCGTGACTTGATGCATCTCAGGATTGTTTTTCTTCCTTGGTTTCTGCCATCACCTTTTGCTGGTGGTTGATGGATTCCACATGGATGGCCGAATAGACCTTGGACACAAACTCTTCGCTCAGCCCCTTGGAAAGACCGGTATTGATGCGCTTGTTGAGCATCTTGTCCCACCGGTCGGACTGCAGGATGGTCACATTGTTGTCCCGCTTGAACCGCCCGATATTCTCAGCCACCTTCATACGCTGTTCAAAGATACCCAGAATCTCATCATCCAGCTTGTCAATCTGTGTACGCAATTCCTCGAGGGTCACCGCCCCCTGGTTGTCCACGTTGGAAGCCCTCAGGACAAGGTTTTTGAGGATATAGCCCAGATGCTCGGGAAGTACCTGCTGCCCGGCATCGCTCCAGGCCTTGTCGGGGTTGCAGTGGCTTTCGATGATCAAACCATCGAAGTCCAGGTTCATGGCACGCTGACACAACTCCATCACCAGATCCCTTTTCCCGGCAATATGGCTGGGATCCACCAGGATAGGCAGGTGAGGAATGCGGCGGCGCAACTCAATGGGTATCTGCCAGTGGGGTGCATTGCGGTATTCTGACTTGTCGTAGCTGGAGAATCCCCGGTGAATGGCTGCCAACCGGGTAATTCCGGCCTCGTTGATGCGTTCGAGAGCTCCAATCCAGAGTTCCACATCAGGATTGACCGGATTCTTGACCAACACGGGAATATCCATCCCCTTGAGGGTGTCAGCAATCTCCTGCACGGCAAAGGGGTTGGCCGTCGTACGGGCACCCAGCCAAAAAATATCCACCCCGTATTTCAAAGCTTCGTACACATGCTTTACGTTGGCCACTTCGGTAGCCACCAACATACCGGTTTCTTCCTTGACCCGCTTCAGCCAGGGCAGCCCTTTGGAGCCGACTCCTTCAAACGCATTGGGCCGGGTGCGGGGTTTCCATATCCCCGCCCGGTACACCTTTACCCCCTGAGCAGCCAGCTGACGGGCCGTTTCCATTACCTGTTCCTCCGTTTCGGCACTGCAGGGGCCGGCCATAATCAGCGGCCGCTTGTCTTCAATGCCAGGGAACAAGGTGTGTTCCAGTTTCAAATCAATTCCCATAGTTGTTTGGATATTTATTCATTGCACATTATGATTCACTCACTACCCTGCCCCGGTGATACTCACCCAGCACCTCCATTCCATGGACAAAGGGGGCAACTGAATCAAGCGAATGCCGGTACATGGCATAATCTGAGAATTCAACATCAACATAAAACAGGTATTCCCATTCTTTCCCGATGATAGGCAGAGATTGTATCTTGGTCAGATTGATGTTCAGATAAGAAAAGATCGAGAGCACCTTGGCGAGGCTCCCGATTTCGTGCGAAAGCGCGAAACTCAGGGACGCCTTGGTCGGGATGTTCTTCTCATCCTCTGCCCTTTGAGCATCGGTGAGGATCAAAAAACGGGTATAGTTTCGTTTGTTCGTCTCTATACCCGCATGCAGTATCTCCAGATTGTATTTCCCGGCGGCTGTAGCACTCCCGATGGCACCCACGCCCTTAAGGTTTCCTACACTGATATCCCGCATGCACCCGGCAGTATCACGGCTGTCAATCAACTTGATATGAGGATACTGCTCAAAAAATGGCTTGCACTGAAGGATGGCCATGGGATGGGAATAAACCTCCTGAAGGGAACTCAGTGTCTGTCCGGGAAGTGCCACCAGGTTCTGGCACACCCTGAGGTAGATTTCACCTACAATCTTCAGGTTGGAATCGCTGATGAGGGCATAGTTGGGTAAAATGCTTCCGGCCACAGAGTTTTCAATGGCCGAGATGGCATAATCCGCAGAATGGTCCTTCATCTGGTTGAACAAATCCTGAAAGGAATTGCTGGGGAAGATCTCCGTCAGCACATCCTTAAAATAATGCAGGGCCGCAATCTCGTGGAATGTGCCATAACCACCCATGATGAGCACCCTAACCGGGGCTGTTTCTGCATTCGTGTTCATACAAATAGGTTAAAACAAAGAATCCCGAAAACTTTCGCTTCCGGGATTCGTTCATGTTGTTATTTCACACACACCGTCAGTCCCGAAAGCATTTCCGAGCAAAATAAAAGTAAAAGTAAAAGCCAAAACCGCTTGCCGCAGCCAGACTCCAGGACCAATATGTGCTATTTGTTTGCATGTCTCTCTATCGTTCGACATCGCAAAAGTAAAAAAAGATTGGAATATGAAACATGTTTGGTGTAAAAAGTTTTGGAACAAACACAAAAACCATTACTTTTGTCCCCGCATTTGCAGCAACAGCGCCAGTGCCAACCTTCCTCAGTAGCTCAGTTGGTCAGAGCACCTGACTGTTAATCAGGGGGTCCTAGGTTCAAGTCCTAGCTGGGGAGCCACACAAGACAAGAGGTCATTTTTGGCCTCTTTTTTGTTTTTATCCCGCTCCACATCCCAGCATTTGTGTCATACCTCCATGAATTAATCGAAGTTTGACTCGCAATAACAAACGGAATATGCTCATCAAATCTTTTCTATGAGCATATTTTTAACCAACTCATATGCTTTATTACAATCGTATTCTTCACCAACCCTAAGCAAGGAAACGGTATCGTCCAAAAATTCCTTGTCACTCATTTTTAGTTCGAGGTTTTGCAGATATTGCTTTTGGGTGGGGGGATTATCTACCACAAAAGCCATGTAAGCATTGTAGCATGCAACAATCTGTTCGATGTTCATTTCGACCAAAGTGAGTGCTTTATACAAATCGAACAAGTCCCGTCCTTTCTTGCGCTGATATAGAGCCCGGACCTTTGTTCCAATCATTTCTTCGAGCAGATAAGTTGAAATGATGCATGAGCCACTATACCAACCAGAAGGCACATTGAATTCTTTTGTGGTATACCCCAAAACCGAGAAGTGTTCGCGGCAATTAATTTCGATTTTTAACCTCATAGATACGGGGGTGGCATTTTCGGACTGAAAACGATAAACCAAGGTATTGTTATTTGCTTTCTGCTTTATTATGGGCGCTCCAAGATAGGATAAAGACAAGCGCAACTGTTCCATAATTTCTTTAATGGGACCCGCCTTTTTCTGAACCAAATCAATGTCTTCGGAATACCTTGGTTGAGGTTGCAGATATAATTTATGCAATGCTGTCCCTCCCCTGAAAGCAAGATTCTCAGCAAGAAATTCATTGGAGAATATCTCAACAAGTGAGCGACAAATAATTAAATCCTGTTCGATTTGTTCATCGGCAATCCAGGGGACCACGTTACTCCAGGCTCTAATTTCGTGGGTGGGTATCATTCGTCAATCTCAATATCAGTATTAATAATTATTTTCCATCGGTCATTTTTTGGGAAACCTTTTCTCACCTGCCCAGCCTTAAGTGGTTGCCTAAAAAACTCCTTTTTTAGTTTTAGGGATTCTGAAAAAAGTTTATCAGCCAATATCTTTTGTTCCAGAACAACATCCAAAAGATAACCCAACCGTTGTATGGTCGGGATAGTTAGAGTATTAATCAAACCTCCTGAAATCCGTCTAGGGTTCATAGCATCCGCCAGCTCGTTCAATACCGAAGCAGCACGGTTAATTCCCCCGATGCGATTGTTATAATAAACGACATCGGCTGCGGTTAATTCCGGATTGGACACAAATACGTACCCCGATTCGGTCTTTCTTTTTTCAAGCAAATCTTCAGGTATGATTTTTTTTGTTATATATCTGATTTTCAGACCTTTTCTCTGTGTAGTGAATTGTTTGGCATTCGTTACAACAAAAAATTCCTGAGGCTGCTGATGAGATGCTCCATGCAATGCCGCAGCGCTTAACAAACCTACATAGTAAGGTTTATCTACAAAATTCATTAGGCTATCAATGAATATCATAGGAGGTAATAGACCACGAGACGCGTATTCCGGTGGTATGATCAAATAGAATCCCTTATAAACCGATAATACACGACCCTTTGAAGATAGCCTGGACAAAGAAAGAACGAGTGCCTGTTCCGAAATATCCGGGAAATCAGTTTTTACCTCCTGAAGGCAGAATACATATTTCCCCCAGGATTGCTTCTTCTCAATCCAGTTTAATAGGTAATTATTGCTTCTTGAAGTATCCATCATGAGTAAATTTTCCATAAAAATATCAAAAAACGATAACAAAGTGAACAATTTACTCATTAATCCTTCCAAAAATCCTTGAAACTCGGCTGCAACTTCCAAGGGTGAGGGAAGCCACACAAGACAAGAGGTCATTTTTGGCCTCTTTTTTGTTTTTATCACCCTCCGCATCCCCTATCAGCACTGAGCAAAACCCCTGTCGAAATTACAACTCTAATGTTTGCAACGCTCCATTTTAAAAAAACGTCATTTTTGAGAAGAGTTGCAAACATTAACCTGTTTTTGGGTGTTTTGCTTCCACCTTTCTGGAAATTGATATTTGATTCTCTATCGTAAAACCCTGTGGTTGTTGGATCCTATGGAATGGGTGTTAGTATTTTGAGTTGCATTCAAGTCTTGTAAGGGGTCAATATCTTTTCGACTTATTTTATCGATGTCGCCACTATACCGGCATTTGTCAACTGTTTTTTTGCAGCATCCGAACAATTTATCCAAAAAATATTTTGATTCCTTTGACTTAAGGTCTTAAATGATTCGTAGGTCACAGGAAACATTCCATTAAAATTGGACATATCAAAGTAGATCTCCTTATCAGTTGGAAGTCCGCCAAAAAAATCTGATAATTCTTTTGCTTCATTGTACGTAATCCTGCCATATAACTTATATGTCAAAGGGCTTTCGCTTAGCTTCTTCAGGCCTAAACCCAATGGAAAGTATTCTTCCAACTGCTCAAGATAGTTTATGGTTTCTGGTTTAGTAAAGGTTTTGTACATCAGCTTATAAAGAGCACTTATCAACTTGTGATCATTTGATCCCCTGTCGGGTGACCAAAAATTAAACGACCTTTCATTATCATTTTCTACCAGCACACCTTTTACAGTAATCCCATCCACTCCTATTGACACCATAAGCCCCCCACCCTTGGACATTTCAAGTTCTTTTATATGCTCAATGGAGTCCAAAGTGAACTTTTGTTTAAAATAGTCGACCAACACATGATGCAAATCGGCTATTATTGAATCAGCTAAAAGACATTTTTCATTAACCTTGGTGTTACTAATAGTCATTGTGTATTTCGAATTTTCCTTGCCGATCAACAATTGGGATCTTTCCATAAAAGATGGAGCAAATTCTATGGTTAAACCATTAATCTGGCTAAAACAATCCATCGTGGATAATAGAAAAAGAAGCATCAGAAGTCTTTTCATAATTAATGTTATTGGTTCTTGTGGATGTTGTTTGTATGTCTTCAAATGGTCGGCTATCCATTGGATCGATCGTCGTTCGACCTCGCGTAGCCTTTTGATCTCATGACACATACAGTAAAGATTAAAATTGTTGTTTTCCATCGCCACGTTTTTTTGTTCGCAGCCAGTGTAAGGTGATTAAATCTTACTGTACGATTGTTGCCATTTTTACTGCACTCTTGTTGCCGATTTTACTGTATCCCTAATTGCGATTTTTACTGTATTGTCCGTTGCCGATTACAAGGGTGGCATATACCCCCTGCTGTGAGGCCTCTTTGATAATCTGAAGCTTCTCCTCTTTACTGAATGTTCTCTTTTTCATCATCATAAATGTACAGATTTTTATCTATACATTCGTCCGATGATCTAAGGGGCCAATACACCGAATCATAGCTCCCCATCAAACCTTGTTGTAGATAGCTTCTAAAATAAACGATTATTCTTAACATTAGCCTGATAATCCATCAGGATATCCATAAGCGGCAGAGATCTTCCTGCAATTGGCAGATATGCCATGAATCGTCCGTTTTCCTTAAAAATAAGCAGTGTGCGTGGCCGTTCTGCAGTGACAATTTCAATTCTCAATTGATACATGGGAATTTTCTTCCGGTAGAACAGTTTGACAGTATCCGAATAATTGCCGAGTCCTTCCATGCTTTGACGCGTCCATACACCATAACGGAGTGTGCCGGAAACCTTGATGCCCTTTGTATTTTTTTTGTTACTGAAGCAGAGATAGGTGACATACGTGGTGTCTAACCTGACTAATTCCTCAATTTTGCTCTCTTGCTGCAGGTTCATGAACGCAGTGTTGTCCAAAAAGAAATTGGCCACCGGCCATGTTATTAATGTAGGCCATTCTTCTTTAGTCAAACCGGTCTTACGAAAAATCGGTGAAGAATCCCACATGCCGGCATTAAATTGAAGAGTATATTCTTCTTTCATGTCCGGAATTGCTTTGTCCATCCGTTGTTGCCACGTCTTGCTGACTGCCAGCTGACTTTTCGACTTTTGTGCATAACATCCCCCTGCCACCATGAACAGCAGAAACATTGCCATGGTGTATCTCCAACTGCTTGTATAGGTTTTCATATCTGTATCATATTTTGAGGCGCACTCTGATGATAAAAATCCCAGATTAAAACATCACTCATAATACTTCAAAATTACAATATTTATGAATCAACGCAGAGTGATAGTTAAATTTCTGGAACGGATCCGGCTGCAACTTCCAATGACAAGGTGAGCCACACCAGACAAGAAGCCATTTTTGGCCTCTTGTCTGTTTTTATCCCACTCCACATCCCTGTAAGCATTGTAGCATGCAATAATCTGTTCGATTTGCTCGTCCAAAATTTATCCAAATAAACCTTATCTTTGAGTTAAAATGATCTGATGGCGAATCTTTATGTACTGGCGGGTTGTAATGGTGCAGGGAAGACTACAGCATCATATTCCGTTTTGCCTGATATGCTTCAGTGCAAAGAGTTTGTTAATGCAGATGAAATAGCCAAAGGATTGTCACCCTTTCAACCTGAGAATGTTGCCATTGAAGCCGGCCGAATAATGTTAGGTCGGATAAAGAATCTGATAAGCCACAATGTTGATTTCGCGTTTGAAACAACTTTAGCTACGAAATCTTATGTGCCATTCATTCGGGAGGCTCAATCAAAAGGATACTTTGTTACGTTGGTATATTTTTGGCTGAATTCACCTGAACTTGCAGTTGAGCGCGTAAAAACGCGTGTAATTGCTGGTGGGCATAACATTCCTGAAGATGTTATCCGTCGCAGATATAATGCGGGGATGCATAACCTCTCAAAATTGTATTTGCCCATTTGTGACTATTGGTTGATTATTGATAATTCCGAGCCACCGTTTCAGATTATTGCGGAAGGGTTTAAAACTGAAATTGCCGATATTAATAATCAAATCATTTACAATAAAATCGTAAAACCATGACAAAGGAAAATGTAAAAGATTTGCGAGTAAAGATTCTCCAGGGGCTTGATTTAGCTTACAGTCGCTTATTGGCTTCCAAACAAAAGGATGATGCGGAGCTGGTAATTTCTAGAAATGGGAAAATCATTAAAGTTAAAGCAAGAGAATTAAACCAACGTCACGAATAACCGGCTGCAACTTCCGATGGTTACGGGAGCCACACAAGACAAGAGGTCATTTTTG
>DFUR01000053.1 GCA_002380425.1 Bacteroidales bacterium UBA4181 | reverse complement strand
AAGACTCGCTCCTTGTTCCTCTTATGTTGCATCGTCTTCACGGGGATGCTTCGGCTTGCCCCGTGCGCGTCCCTGTATGCCCAGAATGCCCCGGCATCAGTGTCAGGAACGGTCTGGAACTTCCGGGTGGAAACCTCCGCCCCCATCGCCCCCATGTCCCCCGTGTGGGCCTGGTTCGGTTACGATGAACCCAACTACACCTACATGAAGGACGGGCAGAAACTCCTTTCGGAAATCGCAGCATTCAGCCCTGTCCCCGTGTATGTCCGGGCACACAGCCTGCTGGTCACCGGTGATGGCACCCCCGCCCTTAAGTGGGGTTCGACCAATATCTACACCGAAGACGCCCAGGGCAAACCGGTGTATGACTGGACCATTATTGACCGCATCTTCGACACCTATGTGGAGCGGGGCATGAAACCTCTGGCACAAATGGGCTTCATGCCCAAAGCCCTTTCAAACAAACCCGAGCCATACCAGCATTCCTGGACTCCGGGAGCTGCTTACAGCGACATTTACACCGGGTGGACCTCTCCTCCCTCCGATTACGTCAAATGGGCGGAACTTATCTACCAGTGGGTAAAGCACTCTGTGGAACGATATGGTCGTGAAGAAGTACTCTGCTGGTACTGGGAACTCTGGAATGAGCCTGACTCTCCCTACTTCGGAGGAACCGTTGAAGAGTACTGCAAGCTATACGACTATTCCGTGGATGCCATCCAGCGGGCCCTTCCCGGAGCCCGGGTAGGCGGTCCACACGTCACGGGCCCGGGAAAGAGCGGAAGAGCTTACAACTTCCTGAAAACATTTCTGGATCATTGCCGAAACGGTAAAAACTACGTCACCGGAGCCTCCGGCACCCGTCTGGATTTCATTGCCTTCCATGCCAAAGGTTCGCCAACGGTTGTTCAGGACAAAGTCCAGATGAACATGGGGGCCCAACTGCGTAATATCGCTAATGGATTTGAGATTGTGGCTGCCGACCCGGATTTCAAACACCTGCCTATCATCATCGGGGAGTCTGACCCCGAGGGCTGTGCCGCCTGCTCCATGGACGACTACCCTCAGAATGCCTACCGCAACGGAACCATGTATTCCAGCTACACAGCAGCATCATTCGCACGCAAATACCAGCTTGCTGACCATTATGGCGTAAACCTATTGGGAGCCGTCACCTGGGCTTTTGAATTCGAAGATCAACCCTGGTTCCACGGCTACCGGGACTTGGCCACCAACGGAGTGGACAAGCCCGTCCTGAACGTTTTCAGGATGTTTGCCCTCATGGAAGGCAACCGGGTGAAGGTGGAGGGGAATGGAGCCAATGACGCCTTCTCCATCCGGGATCGAAGCGTCCGCGGAACAAGGGATATCAACTGCATGGCAGCAGCTGGTACCCACTCTGTTTCGGTGATGGCCTGGAACTACCATGACCTGGATACCATCAGCCCCGCCGAGCCGGTGGAGATCAGCATCACGGACATCCCCTCTGAGAAAGCTACCCTGTACCACTACCGTGTGGACGAAACCCACAGCAACAGCTACACGGCATGGAAGCAGATGGGTTCCCCTCAGCACCCTACCCCGAAACAAATCCGGGCTCTGGAGAAAGCAGGACAACTCGAACTGCTCGAAAAACCCCGTACAGTGGCTATTGAGGGAGGCAGAATCACCCTGCCCGTCCGGCTACCCGGACAAGCCGTTTCGCTCATCAGGCTGGTGTGGAAATAAGCATTCCCCAGCGCCCTCTGTAATTTGAAAAATTGCATTACCTTTCGGCGTCTATCAGCACAAAGACCCTAACCTTACGAATGCTTATGAAAAAAACGTTTCTCTCTGTCGCACTGTTTCTTGGTGCAGCTCTTCTGAACGTTCAGGCACAGCCGGGCGAAGAAAAAGGCTTTTATGTGAAAGCCGGGGCCTCCTATTTTATCAAAGTTACTCCTGTTGAGTTCCCGGAAGTGAGTGGTTACAATGCCGAAGAAACGGTACTCCGGCTCTCCCCGGACCTGAGTTCCACCGAGCTGGTCCGCTCCGGCTCCGTAACTGGTTCTTTCGGACAGGGCAGCCGTTTCTCCATTTCCCCGGGATACAAACTCAGCAAGGTTGTCGCCCTGGAGATGGGCATCCACTATTACTCCAGCAATGACTACACCATGATGAGCCAGACGATTCTGGACCCCACCGGCCTCATACCCCTGCTGCAACTTCGCTCTGTCGGACAGGTCAAAGCCTTCGACATCTCACCCAGCCTGGTGCTTTCATTCGCCTCAGGGAAATTGTTTCATCCCTACACTCAGGTGGGCATCATCCTTCCGCTTGCCGGACACCTGGAAATCAAGACCCATCTTTCTGACCCGCTCGGGCTGAGCCGTCCCGGTGAAGGACTCTCCCTGATCAGCATGAGCCGGACAGACCGCATCAAACCCCGCCCCACCGTTGGGTTCAAAGCTGTGCTGGGAACTTCCTATCAATTGTGCCCCAAGGTTTCTCTCTATGCTGAGGCCGAATACCGCAACGTATCGGTGAGCAGCAAGGAACGCGAAACTATTGCCTATTCCCTCGAGGCACTGCATACCGCCAGCACCACCCAGATTGAGCACGACCTGAGCGACCTCAGCATGGCGGAACGAAAGGGCATCGCCCGAAAAACCCTCAATGCCGCATCGAATACCCCCGAGAACGACGACTTTGACCCCGACAAACCCATGGACGAACACCGTTCCTACATCAATATCGGCGGGCTCGGAATCACAGCCGGAGTTCGGATTGACTTATAATATCGACATGGACAAATTATCTGTCATCAAACAAAACTTTTTTGAGGCCCGGGAGATTCTGGATGCCTATATGAACGAACCGGAGAACTGGAAGTCTCTGGCCCGGGCCGGAGACATGATGATCGAATGCATCCGGGGCGGAGGAAAGATTCTCTCCTGCGGGAACGGGGGCTCCATGTGTGATGCCATGCACTTCGCCGAGGAGATGACCGGAAGGTTTCGTGAAAACAGACGTGCTTTGCCGGCCATCTCCATCAGTGATGCCTCCCATATGTCCTGCACAGCCAACGATTACGGGTACAACTATATTTTTTCCAGGTACATTGATGCCTTTGGGAAAAAAGGAGACATTCTTTTGGCCATCAGTACCAGCGGCAACTCCCCCAACATTCTGGAAGCAGTGTCCTCAGCCCACATGCTGGGAATGAAAGTCGTAGCGCTCACCGGAAAAACGGGTGGTACGCTGGCCTCATGCTGTGATGTGCAACTCAAAGCACCCCAGACCCAATGGTCTGACCGGGCTCAGGAGATACACATCAAGATTATCCACTCCCTGATTCAATACATCGAACTGGGTTTGGAAGTGTAATCAAGCGGTTTCCCGGGCCTGCCCCGGCCTATATAATAGAATGCAACTTAAACCATTACGGAAATGAAAAAACTCTTTTTGCTTTTTTCTGTCTCCCTGCTGACTGCTGTACCCTCTCTGGCACAGATGCAACAGGCCTTCTTCATGGACAACACGCCCGTGAGCAGGACGTACAACATTGCCATGAAACCTACATGGGGCGTCTATGTGGGGCTGCCCCTGAGTGATCTGAACCTGGGGGTGAACACCACCGGTGCCAATTTCGGGGATATATTCTTCAAGGAAAACGGAGATTATGTCACCATCTTTGACGATGACCTGCCCGACTCACGGAAACAGAAGTTCCTCAATGACATCAAGGATGAGGTGCTTTTAGGGACTGACCTGAGGGTTACCCCATTCGCTGTGGGCATTAACTTCGGCAAATCCTCCTTTGGGCTGAGTGTTTCACAACGCCTTGATGTCCAATCCAATATGCCCAGGACCTTTTTTGAGGCTGTCTTAATGGGTACCGATGCTGTGGCCGATGGCACGGATATGAGCGGAATGTCTCTGGCCATCAACACCTTCACTGAAATCGGCATCCTCTACCGCCGGCAGATTAACGACCATCTGGCAGTGGCCATCCGGCCCAAGATTCTGTCCGGTACAGGGTATGTGGAGATCAACGGGAACGAGCTGGTGATTGATGATGAAAAGCTGGCTGTGGACATCACCGGGCAGATTGCAGGAGCCATGAAACTCACCATTGGGGGCGACGGTAAATACGAGGACATAGAATTTGACGACCAAAGTTTTGGAAAGAATATCGGCTTTGGGGTGGACCTCGGTGCCTCTTATTCCCTGAACAAACTGGATTTGACCATCGGGGTGAACGACATCGGATACCTTAAGTGGAAGGAAAATGCTGCGGCCCTTACCGGGACCGGAGATCTGGACATTGATGAGGACGAGGATGTCGGTGACGCCATGGAAGAGGCGCTGTACCTCACCTCCACGCCAAAGTCCTTCCGCACCTCCCTCACAGCAGTGCCTTACCTGAGTGCCCGGTACCAGCTGAGCAAGGCTGTGTCCGGAGGAGCGTTGCTGTATGCAAATAAAATCGGGGATTCCTACAAACCCTTCCTCACCCTCGGGGTGAACCTGTCACCGGTTCGCTTCCTCGAGACCGCATTCACCTACACCCTTCGGGAGAAATCCTACACCAATCTGGGAATTGCCCTGGCCGCGCGTCTGGGTGTAATCCAGCTCTACGTAGCTACGGATAATATCCTTTCGGCCATCGACCACGAACAGGCCAATGCCTTTAACGTCCGTACCGGCCTGAACTTCCTCTTTGGCCAGCGCAAAGCCCTCAAAGCCGAAGATTAAACTGCTTTCAGCGTTTCAGGAAGAGGGTGTCTCAAGATAGATTTGAGGCACCCTCTTACATTTCAGTTAAATACCCTGAAAAAAGTTTCTCCCGGTGGAGCCTGTAGCAATAGTGGCTAGGGCTCAACGACAACAAGGGGTGAGAGACTCTCTACCTGAATGGTTTTGTGGAGTCCCTTGGAGGAAGAGAACGCAAAGTGATGCCGTGGCGAAGTCAGAGACACCTGCTGTTCCCGGGCCGAAAGCGTGAGCGGAAACTCCCCGCGGGAGGCCAGCACATTCATCAGCGTCACGGCCTTCTCCAGTCCGTCTCCCCGTCCGAAGTTCCAGACCTCATCGGGCAGAGACAAACGGCAGGAGTCATAAATGGACTCCGAAGGCATGGCGTCCAGTACCTCATAAGCATCCTGGGGGGTCAGCTCCTGCATACCCAGCAGACTCACCGGGTTACGCTCCAGGGACGCCTTCACAAAAGGCAGCCAGGAAATCCGGTCCATCTGGCGGAACACATAAGCGGTAAGACGGGCCATGGTGTGGGAGGCGTGGGACTCGAACAACATGTGCTGAATATCCTCCCGGCTTTGCTCCGGACGGATGGGAAGTGCGGGCTCCGGAATATAAGTTCGGTTGGCGTCCGGAAGACGGGGAATAGTTTTCAAGAAAGGCTTCATGCGGTCAAACACCTCGGCAACCCGGGAACAACGCTCCGGCAGGACATGTTCCAGAAAATACTGCTTCTTCTCCTCGAACGAAAGATGGGGATTCTGATTCAGAAAATCTTCAAAATTATTGATGACAACCATGTTCTCAATGGGCGAAGCATGCAGGTCACGAGGGTCAATCTCTTCAAAGAGGGCATTTCGGGTAGCACTGGCAAAACTGATGCGGCTGGAATGCTCGTAATGGAACAAGGTGGACAATTCAATATAGCAGGGTTTTCCGTTACGGATATGCCTGTATTGGAAGCAACTCCAGTAATCATGCTGCATCCGCATAAAATTCAAAAAAATCTCGAACGTGAGTCCTGTTTCCAGAAACCGTAAGAGATGCCCGGAGAATGCCTTGTACGCTGCCGGGTCAATGGTGGCCTGAGGATACAACACATGGATGTGCCCCGAGATATGCGACACGATGGTCACCTGCTCGTTTTCGAGTGCGCGGCGGGCCTTGGCCGAAAGCTCTGTGCCGTTGAACCACATATTCCTGGTTACCACCCTGCGGTTATTGGTTAGGACTCCGTCCTTCTCGGCAATGAAATTCTGGGAATGCAGGGGAGTGGCAATCATGTAAATCTTATCCAGGGGCACCCGGCCCACCACAAAAAGAGCAGCAGCATACAAAGCGGACAGGGAAACACATTCCCCGGCACCCAGGGTATATCCCTCCTTGTACCTGAAGGCACCCATAGCCTCAAGGGTTTCGGTCTTCCAATAGGGAATCACATTGTCCTGGTACTGATCGAGCGAAAAGTGCCTGCGGATGTCCATATTGAAATAATACTTGTCCCCCTCGTAACCGAACAGGGCATTGGACTGTTTGAGGGCATCCATATCCACAAAATCGGCAAAACGGGCCATCTCACGTTCCTTTGTGGTCAGCCCCCAGGTATCCAGGTCCAGGTTGAACACATAGTGGTCCATGATGTACTGCTTGACCCGGTTGAGACGGTAGTTGAAGGATTTATTCTCGACTCCGGCAAACCAGGGGTCCTTGCGCCATTCCCAAAGTACAGGCGAGAGGATATTCGATAGCACCAGCGGATAAAACAACTCCGGGAAGATAAAGATCTCCATATCCGACAGGGTAAAAGCCGATGAAAGCTTTTCCAACTCACGTTTTTGAGATACTTGATGGGATGCTGACATATCTTGAGGTATTGGAATATTCTGATGCAGGCAAACTCCGTGCCGGGGAAGAATCTCTGGCACAAGGTACAAACAAACAGGGCCCCGGAATCCGGAGCCCTGCAAAAAAATCGAGTACCCGGTTACATGCTCAGCTCCAGCACCACGATGGACTTGGAAGGCATGTTCACCTGAAGCTGCCCCCCCTGGATTTTAGCTCCGGTAAAGGTAGCGGGAGCGATTACTGAGGGCTTCTCAAAGGTGTTGTGGTCGGTGATGTTCTGTGCAGTCAGGATTCTCCCGGACACCCCTTTGGGAGCGATGTTCCCCAGAGCCACGCTCACCTGCTGGCCATTGACAGCATCAATATTGGCCAGGGCGACATACACCTTTCCATCCTGCGCTTTTGCAGCCGTTGCACTCACCACGGCGACCTCCTTATTCCGGATGGTCATTTTCTCTGAAGTGATGGTCAGGGGAATATTGGTTGCCTCCTGAAAAGGTTTGTACATCTCAAACACATGATAAGTGGGCGTGAGCAGCATCTTAGGCCCATCGGTAAGAATCATGGACTGAAGCACATTCACCACCTGAGCGATGTTGGTCATCTGGATGCGATCGGTGTATTTATGGAAAATGTTGAAGGACAATGCTGCCACAAAGGCATCCCGGATGGTGCTCTGCTGACGGAGAAATCCAGGATTCGTGCCGGGTTCCACATCGAACCAGGTGCCCCACTCGTCCACCATCAAACCGATGCGCTTGCGGGCGTCATAGCGATCCATGATTTCCATATGCTTGAGGAGCACTTCCTCAATCTCCACACATTTACCCAGGGTAAAATAATAATCATCGGTATTGAACTGCGTGGCAGAGCCCTTGCTGCCGCTCCAACCCTTAACCGTGTAATAATGCAGCGAGATGCCACTCATCTGGTTGCCGATGTTCTTCATCAGGACTTCGGTCCAGTTGTAGTCGTAGTCGCTGGCACCACTGGCCACCTTGAATAACCTGTTGTTTCCGTAATTGCGGGCATAAGTCTGATACCGGCGATACAGGTCGGAATAATACTCCGGGCGCATGTTGCCTCCGCAACCCCAGCTTTCATTGCCCACGCCGACATAACGCACCTTCCAGGGCTCTTCGCGGCCGTTCTGGCGGCGCAGATTGGCCATAGGGCTATCCCCCGAGGAAGTCATGTATTCAACCCACTTGGCCATCTCTTCCACAGAACCGCTCCCTACATTCATGCTCACATAGGGTTCACAACCCAGCATCTCACAGAGATTCAGGAATTCATGGGTGCCAAAACTGTTGTCCTCAACGACTCCGCCCCAGTTGGTGTTCACCATCTTGGGCCGCTTTTCACGGGGTCCGATACCGTCCATCCAATGATATTCATCAGCAAAGCAACCTCCCGGCCACCGCATATTGGGAATACTGAGTTTTTTCAATGCTTCCAGCACATCATTCCGGTAACCCTTAGTGTTGGGTATCGGGGAATTCTCACCGACCCAAAGCCCTCCGTATATAAGGGTGCCCAAATGCTCCGCAAACTGTCCGTAAATGTGCTTGCTGATTTTCAGCCTGGCCTGATCGGGCTGGAGGACAACAGAGGCTGTTTTCTGCTGGGCAAACAGGAATACCGGGACCAGCAACAGGCTCATAAGCAGTAATCGTTTCATTTTGATTGGTTTGTTTTGGTTTGGTTTTGGTTTTTCTCAGGAGAGCAAAGATAGGATTTTTACCAAAAGAGCCAAGAAAAACAGGACTGACTTGGATGCTTTATCCCCCGGAAGATTAACTTTGTGGTTTAACCTCACGCCATGAAAACACTCTTTTGCCTGATGGCGGCCTTTCTGGTCCTGTTTGCAGCCCAGAGCCGCGAGAAACCTGTAACGCTCACGCTGAATCCTACGCTGAACCCTCCTGCAAAAGACTATATGGTGGAAGTGCCTGCCAGCCTGGTTGCCAAGAGTGCCGGCAACTTCATTGCCACCTACGGGCAAAACACGGTTCCGGTCGAGTTTGTGTCCAACCTCAGGGGGGAACGGAGGGCCATCTTTCCGGTTGATGTCAACGGAACCACCCGCGTCACTTTACAGGAAGGCGATATCCCGTCCTACCCCAAACGCAGCTATGCCGAGATCGTGCATAAAACCGGAGGCCAGTGGGAGGGCAACAAATACATTGGCCCGGAGAATTGGGTGAAGTCCAACTATATGCGGAAGCCCGACCCCTGTACGGACCACTCCTACTACATCAAATACGAAGGCCCGGGGTGGGAAAGTGACAAAGTGGCCTATCGCTTTTATCTGGACTGGCGCAACGGCATTGACCTGTTTGCCAAGAAAATCAACGACATCGTTCTGCCCTACATCGGAGCAGCCAATTACGACAGCTACCACAACATGAACTATTGGGGCATGGATGTGCTCACCGTGGGCAATGCCCTCGGGCTGGGCTCCATCGCCTTTTGGGACGGCACCCAGGCGCAACGGGTAGCAGTAACCGACAGCATCATCACCTGGATCCCCGCCGACGGCCGGCTTCGCTCCCAGGTCCGGACCCACTATTACGGCTGGGAAGCCAACGGCACCCGAACCCTGCTCCAGTCCCTCATATCCATTGATGCAGGTAGTTTTGCCTCCCATATGGAATTGCAGGCTGACCCCTCCATCCCCAACCTCTGCACCGGCATCATCAAGGATGCCAAAGCAGAGTTGATCACCCGCAGCGAGCCAGGCAGCGGCTGGAGTTATCTGGCCACCTGGGGTCAGCAGAGCCTCAACAAGGACCTGCTGGGACTGGCGGTATTCTACAGGACCGCTCAATGCAAACAAGTCACTTCTGATCGTCTGAACCATGTGGTGATTCTCACCCCGGACAAGGGATATACAGAATATTACTTTATGGGCCTGTGGGAACTGGACACCGAAGGCATCAAAACAAGAGAGGCTTTTGTTGGCTACCTGGACAACTATCTGGCCCGTCTGAACCACCCGGTTAAAGTGGCCCGATAAGAGCTGCAGGGTGCCGCCACGTTACAGACGCCACCGGCACCCGGTGATGCAATCCCGTCACCGGAAACCCCATACAAGCTTGAGTAGCTTAATGGTTAGATATTGGATTCTTTGAGAATCACATCGTGGGCTCCACCCTCGATGATGCTGGTGGAAGACACCAGCGTAATTTTTGATTTTTCCTTGAGTTCGGGAATGGTAGTGGCACCGCAACTGCACATGGTCGAAACAATCTTGGCCAGAGTGACATCCAGATTGTCTTTCAGTTTGCCGGCATAAGGCACGTAACTATCCACTCCTTCCTCA
This sequence comes from Bacteroidales bacterium UBA4181, assembly GCA_002380425.1. GTDB lineage: Bacteria > Bacteroidota > Bacteroidia > Bacteroidales > UBA4181 > UBA4181. The sequence continues at coordinate 20,689 of DFUR01000053.1, read as the reverse complement.
AACTTGAGGGAATCGCTGCCGCCCATATCATATCGCTGCCAGTTACGAGCCCGGCTGGAACCTTCTCCCCAATACTCCTTAACATAGTTGTTGCCCACCAACAGTTTCTTGGTAGGACTCTCATCAAAACGGGCAAAATAACGCCCCATCATGATAAAATCTGCTCCCATGGCCAGAGCGAGCACCATGTGGTAATCCTGAACAATACCACCGTCAGAACAAATGGGCACATACACCCCCTTGGTCCGGAAATACTCATCACGTGCCTGTGAAACATCAATGAGCGAGGTGGCCTGTCCGCGGCCAATACCCTTCTGTTCCCGGGTGATGCAGATAGAGCCGCCGCCGATACCCACTTTCACAAAGTCAGCCCCGGCTTCCACCAGGTAGAGAAACCCTTCCTTATCCACCACATTGCCGGCGCCGACAGGTACATCGGGATAATGATGTTTCACCCACTGCAGGGTCTCGGCCTGCCACTCCGAATAACCGTCCGAAGAATCGATACACAGCACGTCCACACCAGCTTCGACCAGCTTGGGAACCCGCTCGCGGTAGTCCCGGGAATTGATGCCTGCCCCAACCAACAGACGTTTGTTGATATCCAACACCTCGCGCGGATGCTCCTGATGTTCATCGTAATCCTTGCGGAACACAAAGTATTGCAGGCGCTGATCCTCATCAATAATCGGCAAACAATTGAGCTTATGCTCCCAGATGATATCATTGGCCTCAGTAAGGGAAACGCCCAGTTTGCCCGTAATCAGCCGCGAAAAAGGCGTCATGAACTCCAGGATCTTCTTGTCTCTGCCATCCACAGCTATCCGGTAATCGCGGCTGGTGACCAGTCCCAGCAGCTTTCCGTTGGGCGAGCCATCTTCGGTGACTCCGATGGTTGAATGACCGGTGAGGTCTCTCAGGACCAAAACATCAGCCAGCGTCTGGTCGGGTTTCAGATTGGCGTCACTCACCACAAACCCTGCTTTGAACTTCTTGACCCGGCGAACCATCTCGGCTTGGGTATCAATAGCCTGAGAGGTAAACACAAAGGAGAGTCCACCGTTGCGGGCCAGGGCAATGGCCATCCGATGGTCGGATACCGACTGCATGATGGCCGAAACAAAGGGAATATTGAGGCTCAGCGCAGGCTCTTCACCTTTGCGGAAGCGAACCAGGGGGGTGCTGAGCGAGACGCGGGCAGGCTGACAGCCCTTGGTGGTGAGCCCGGGAATGAGCAAATATTCGTTAAAGGTCCGGGAAACTTCTTCGTAAATATGGGCCATGGCTGCGGGTGTTAGAAGACTTTGGCAAAGTTACACGGTTTTTTTGTCCCTGAAAAAAAAACTTCCTTACTTTGCAACTCAGGTCATCCAACTGAAACCAATATGCTCCTCCGTCCCAAACATTGTGCTCTGCTGCTTGCCCTTTGCTTCTGCTGTGCTCTGTCTGCACAGAAAACGCAGACGGCACAGGCACCGGCATCTGTTCAGGCACAGACAAACCTTGCCCGGGACATCTCAACCTCCGGGACAACATCGGGGGCGCCCGCTTCGGAGGGAACAGCACCTGAGACACCTGCCCCAAGAACACCTGCCCCGGGGACGTCTCCTTCCACGCCCCCATTGGTCGTGGCCCCGGCGATACCCTCCGTTCTGGCTGCCCCCGCAGATACTTCAGTAAGCCTTCTGGACCGGGTCACCGGCCCCATAGAATCCTTGATTTCTTCCTCAACCGACCTGCTTCGCGTTCAGCTCATTGAAGTTGCCCGCCAGTACCTGGGGGTGCGCTATGTCCGGGGCGGACGCAGTGAGCATGGCTTTGACTGCTCGGGTTTTGTAAGCTACGTTTACAGCAAACTGGGTATTGCGCTACCCCGAAGTTCCGCTTCTCAAAGCCAGGCTGGCCAAAAGGTGGACAAGGAAGCCACACGGGCCGGTGACCTGGTTTTTTTCTACACCCGCGGGAAAAATATCATCTCCCATGTGGGCATCTATCTGGGCAACAATCTGTTCATTCATTCCGCAAGTTCAGGGAAGGGGGTGATGATCTCCAGCATGAACGAACCATACTGGAAGACCCGGTTCTCCCGTGCGGCCTCTTTCTTCACAGAGGACAAAAAATAACCCCGGAGGCAGAACCTTCTTTGGTTCCTTTCCCGGGGCTATTCAGCTTCAGCAACAGCTATTGAGGCAATCCAAAATAGAACCAAAGCGTATGCTTCACCGGACCATCGAACTTGGTGAACTGACTGGCTGGTCCGTACCCTGAAACATTGTCACTGCCACTTCCGTTGGGCTTGGTCCCTGTAGGAGGGATGGCGTCCATAAAGGAGATATCTCCCGCGGGCATCTCAGGATGTGAGGGAGCCGGGCCATACACCGAATAGAAGTCAAACAGCCGCACAAAAACATCCTCATCGGGGGAGACTACCAGAAACTTTCCGTCCACGGTGTTGAACTCCATCCAGGCCACATCAGCATGGTAGCCCTTGAATTCGGGATAGGTCCAGGGAGCCACACCTGTGCGGGTATTGTTGTACCCCTTCTCCCAAGCCTCAAATGTTCCGCCCTGCATCCGATTTTTCCACACGCGGTAGGGCCCCTTCCCGACATACCGTACACTCATCATATTCACTTCGGGGAAATCGAAACTGACCCCGGCAAACTTCTGCTCCTGCTCAAGCGTGTACTCATAATCCAGGCTAATCCAACCCGAAGGATACATCTTCCAGCGAACAGACTTCATCGGGCCCTTAAAGGTGGCTTCCACCACATAACCGTCATCCTCGCGGAAGTGCTTCACCCCGGTACACGCTGCAGGAACGTCCGGGACAGGACTCGAAACCAGAACCGGGCCGTTTTTGAAGGGCAGAGGCAGGCCCGAAGCATAGCGCAACTGGGTGATGATTCCGGTATTCTTGCCCACAGAGACAGAAATGCCCGACGCAGTCAGGGTTACAGCCTGTTCGTTCTCGGACACCTTCACTTCTTCCTGCGCTGTTTTGCGCACGATTCGCCCTGCAATCTCCGCATTGCTCCGAATCTTCCAGGACAGATGCTGAATCAGGGTGCCCGACGCATCATACACCGATAGCACCAAGGCGTCGGCCTCTTTCCAGGAAGCAGGCAGCCCCAGCTTCACAGAGCCCGTTGCCAAGGGATTTACAGCGGGGCCCCGTACCTCTCCCGAAGCCGTCACCACCTGTCCGGCCACCACATCCGAGGGAGCCCGGAACTGTACCAACTGCCAGCGGAACGAACACTTGTCAAGAGAGGTGAAATGGTATCTGTTCTCCACCGGAAGCGTGCCGTCAAAGTCTGCCGGAAGTTCCCTGAGCTGAATCTGCACCGGACTGAAAATCTCCCGCAGGGCAAAGAAGCTGCCCTCTTTTTCCCGATGGGGGCCGAGAATGCCGTCTGGGCCGTTGATGCGGTTGGCATCAATCATGTTGTTCAGGTCCGTCCGCATGATGCCTTCGTCCACAAAAGCCCAGACAAAGCCACCCCCCGAAAGTGGAGCCTTCCACATGGCCTCCCAGAAATCGTACATGGCAGCTGCCCCGCCACCGTCATCCTGAGCATGCAGGAACTCGGTAGGCATGTAGATATTGGGGCCCTGCAGCAGCCTGAGGGTGCTTTGATAGTTCTCGTAGTGGTTGCAATCAATCCCTCCGAAGGCATTGCCAGGCTGATGGTGGGCGTGGATGACCGGACGTTTGGAGAAGTCCCATGTCAGGAAATCATCATCTAAAGCCTTATTGGTTCCCCCTTCATTTCCATTGCTCCAGAAAATGACCGATGGGTGATTCTCATCTCGCAGCACCATCTCGGCCACCAGTTTCTCCCCAGGTGCGGTGGCGTAGGCGTTCTGCCATCCCGCCAGCTCATCAAGCACATAAATACCCAAAGAATCACAGAGATACAAAAAAGATTTATCCGGAGGATAATGGGAGCAACGCACAGCGTTCATGTTCATTTCCTTCATGAGCCGGATATCCATCAAATCCACTTCACGGCTCGATGTACGTCCGGATTCCGGCCAGAAGACGTGCCGGTTGGAGCCCTTCATCTTCACCTTTACCCCATTGATATAGATACCGTCTCCCTGCCGGACTTCGATGGTACGAAACCCAAACACATCGGCAACCTGATGGACCTCCTCTTTTCCTTCGGTCAGGCGCACACGCACCCGATACAACGAAGGCGTCTCGGCAGTCCATGTCGCGGGACGGTCCACCCGGGTGGTCAGTACCACCGACACCTCATCGCCACGAACTCCGGACAAACCGGCAGCCTCTCTGGCAGAGGCGGAAGGGAGGCTCGCCCCCGGAGCTACCCTGCCCTGTGCCGTTCCAACCACCCGGCCGGAAGGATCCAGGATTTCGGCCTGAACCAGGCTCTGAGTGCGAAGCCCGGCAGCAACCACCTCAGCCCGGAAAGACCCGTCTGCTTTTGCATCCACAGCAATACGGGAGATATGGGCAGCAGGCAGCGACTCCAGATACACCGGGCGGAAAATACCCCCGAAAACCCAAAAGTCGGCCAGACGTTCGGCCCCATTGATACTGTTGTCTGCTGACATCTTGCTCACGGTGACTTCCAGAAGGTTCTCGGCTCCGAACCTCAGCAGGCCCGAGATATCATAGCGAAAACGGTAGAAGGCTCCCTGATGCACAGGCCCAGCGAGTTGTCCGTTGACTTTCACCTCAGTATCAGTCATAGACCCCTCAAAAACAATGTCCACCCGGCGCCCCTTCCATTCCGAAGGGACGGTGAACCGGTGCCGGTACATCCCTTTCTCAGAGGCAAGAGAAAATTGTCGTCCATAGGTACGGTAATCTCTGCCGTAGTTATAGGTTCCAAACCCCTGTTGTTCCCAGCAGGAGGGCACCTGAATGGTCGTCCAGGTTCCACTTTTCCGTCCTGCGGTACAAAAGAACTCCCAGGCAACCGTATGGTCCTTGTCGGTACCCGAAAGATATTGAATGTGCGTCTTTGTGTCCAAAGGAGCAGCGTTCAGCCCGGATAGGGCAAAAAACACAGGCAGCAGGAGGAGGGCGAAACGAGCAATAAAAGCGTTCATAGCAAATGTTGTGTTCACAAAAGAAACAAATTTTTCCGTAGGTTTGAAGAAAAAAGCGTGCGCTTCGAATTCTTCATAGCCTCCCGGATTACTCGCGGCCGCAAACACCGCAGCAGGGCCCGCTCCCTGGTATCCATAAGCATTTTTGGTATCTCCCTGAGCCTGTGCGTAATGATTATTTCCGTTGCGGTGGTAACAGGTTTCAAGAAGGAGATTACCCAAAAGGTAACCGGTTTTGCTTCAGACATCCAGCTGGTGAATCTGGACTCCAACCGCTCTTTTGAAACGGCCCCTGTTGAGCGCGATCAAACCTTTGTGCCTGCCTTGAAATCCCTGCCGGGAGTGCGACACGTGCAGGCTTTTGGCATCAAGGCCGGGTTTATCCGGACCGGAGAACAGATGCAGGGCGTAGTTCTGAAGGGAATCGGGCCTGATTTTGACGGAACTTTTTTTCAGAACATTCTCAAAGAGGGAAGCCTACTTGAAGTTAACGACTCAGTGACCTCAAACAGCATCGTCATTTCCGTGAAGATGGCCAATCTACTGAACGTGAAAACGGGCGACGCCGTCACCCTGTTCTTTATTCAGGCCCCCCCCCGGATGCGGCGTTTTGTGGTTTCGGGCCTGTACGAGTCGGGAATGGGAGATTTCGACAATATGATTGCTCTGGCGGATATCAAACACATCCAGCGACTCAACGGATGGGACGCCGGACAGGTCAGCGGTCTGGAAATCTTCCTGAAGGATTACCGCAACCTTGAGGAAGAGTCCTCCAAAATATTCGATGTGGTAAGCACAGAGGTGCCTCTGGGGGGGCTTTTGAAGATGGTCACCATCCGGGATCGCTACTATTACATCTTCGACTGGTTGGGGCTTCTAGACATGAACGTTATCATCATCCTGACGCTCATGGTTCTCGTTGCTGGCTTCAACATGATTTCGGGCTTGCTGATTCTCATTCTGGAGCGGACCGGAATGATCGGGGTTCTGAAATCCCTCGGGGCCCCCGACCGGATGATCCGACGAATATTCATCACCCAGGCAGGAATGATGACCCTCAAGGGGCTGTTCTGGGGCAACCTTACCGGAATCGGACTCTGCCTCCTCCAAAAGCAGTTTAGCTTTATCCCCCTCGATCAGGCTTCGTACTTCATCAGCTCCGTTCCCATCAACCTCAGCTTGTGGCATCTGGTAATCATCAATGCAGGCACCATGGCATGCGTACTGCTCATGCTGGTGCTTCCTTCGGCCGTAATCGCCCGAATCCGGCCCGAAAAATCTCTGAAATTCTCCTGATGCCCCGAATCAGATGGTCATTATCTCCTGCTCCCTTTTGGCCATGGCCTCTTCGACCTTTTTGTAGTACTGGTCTGTCATTTTCTGAACAAGGTCCTCGGCATCCTTGGCAAGATCTTCGGAGAGCCCGCCCTTTTGAAGTTTCTTAATTTCCTCGATGGTCTCCCGGCGGGAATTGCGGATGCTGATGCGGGCCGATTCGCCCTCGGCATGAATCTGTTTCACCAGGCCCCGGCGCCGTTCTTCGGTGAGCGGAGGCAGGTTGAGCCGGATCAATTCACCGTTGTTGATAGGTGTAAGCCCTATATTTGCGGCAAAAATGGCCTTCTCAATCTTGTCAATCAGCTTTTTCTCCCAGGGCTGGATGACAATGGTCCGGGCATCGGGGGTATTCACGTTGGCTGCCTGTTGCAGGGGGGTCATGGTACCGTAATAGTCTATCATGATTCCCTCGAGCATCTGGGGGCTTGCCTTGCCGGCTCGAAGTTTCGCAAGTTCATGTTCCAGGAAGGAGAGGGCCTTCTGCATCTGGTCCTTGGCCTCATCAAGATATAGCTGCACTTCTTCGTCCATGGGAATAGTCGTTTGGTATGGTTTACAAAATAAAGGAAACTTTGCGGAATACGCAATAGTCAGGCCTCAGCATGGGCCATCCATTCACTCAGAGCCCTTATGGTTGCAACAGGCTCCTCAATAAAACCGTTGTGCCCAGAGTGCTCCAGCGTGACCACGGTCACATTGCTCGCAGTTTGGGCTGTGGCAAGCATGGTTTGAAAGTCAATGTAATTATCCTGAAGCCCCAGGATCAGCAAAAGAGGCACCCGGGTGGTCTGGAAAAGCGCCTGCCGGTCCGGTCGGGTTTTGAGGCCCTCCAGAAGAGCAATGGTCCCCTCAGGCGAAGAGGCAGCAGCAATACGGGTAACCCTGTCAACCTCTGCTTTCATCGTTTCCAGATGAGCCGGGGCAAAACCATTGGGGATGTTTACCTGGCAGATAACCGGCAACTTCCCCTCCCGGATGAGGCCTATCTCCCGGTCCCGGTTCCTTTGCTTCTCCGGCGTATCCGCAAAAGGAGTGGAATGAAGCAGGCAAACGCCCTTGAAATACTCCGGAAAAGCCTCAAGACAAGCCAGGGCCACATAACCGCCCATGGAATGGCCTGCCAGAAAACAACGGGAGATATTCAGGGCATCCAGCACGGTATGTACTGCCTGAGCCAACAAATCCATATCGTGTACCGGGGACACCTGCCCCGAAAGTCCGTGCCCGGGAAGATCCACCATCACCACCCGGTACTTCCCTGCGAGGTCCCGGGCAAAACCGTTCCACACCTCCAGGCTCTCCAGATACCCGTGCAACAAAACCAGCGTTTCGGCCCCGCTCCCCTGCACCCGCACATGAATCGTGGCATCATTGAAAAAAATATGCATATCTCCCTAAACGATTGTCAAGGCATAAAAATAAGAACAATTTGGACACATGACACGGGGAGTTGATGTACCTTTGTTGAAAATTCTACCCATGAAATCCAAGACACCCTTTAGGAGCGCTCTGAACGTGAACGCGGGAGTGGAGCAACCTCCTCCGGTGAACCCCACGTCGCTGGAACGCTTTCTCAAAACCCGGCGGAAGAGCATGACGGTGTCCGATTACATGGAGGGAATCCTGAGCGGGAACCGGACCGTCCTGAGCCAGGCCATCACCCTGGTTGAGAGTTCGCTCCCTGCGCACATCGCCATGGCGCAACAGATTATTGAACAGTGCCTGCCCCACTCAGGAAAATCTGTACGCATCGGCATTACCGGAGTTCCCGGAGCAGGCAAAAGCACCCTGATTGAATCCTTCGGCACCTACCTTACCACAACCGCAGGACGGAAGCTGGCCGTGCTTGCCATTGACCCCTCCAGCGAACGAACACGGGGCAGCATCATGGGCGACAAGACCCGGATGGAACAACTCTCCCTGCAACCCAATGCCTTTATCAGGCCATCACCCAGCGCCGGTTCTCTGGGGGGGGTGGCCCGCAAAACCCGCGAGACCATTTTTCTGTGCGAAGCGGCAGGATATGATACCATCCTGGTGGAGACCGTCGGAGTCGGGCAGTCCGAGACCGTGGTGCATTCTATGACCGACTTCTTCCTGCTGCTGATGATTCCGGGGGCCGGCGATGAACTGCAGGGCATCAAGCGGGGCATCATGGAGATGGCCGACCTCATTGCCATCAACAAGGCCGACGGAACCAATATGCCCAAGGCCAGCCTTGCCCGCGCCCAGTACCAGAGTGCCCTGAAGCTTTTTCCAGCCGCAGAATCCGGATGGGAACCCAGAGTGCTCACCTGCTCGGCGGTGTACAGCACCGGTATCCCCGAGTTGTGGGAGAGCATCCTCGACTATGAATCCCTCACCCGGGAGAACGGCTATTTTGAACGCAGGCGCAGCCAGCAGTCGCGCTACTGGTTGTACGAAACCCTGGACAACAGCCTGCGAAACCACTTTTACCAGCAGCCCCGTATCCGCACTCTGATACAGGAATATGAACAGTCCGTGTTGCAGAAGCGCATCTCCTCATTTGCCGCTGCCCAGGCACTGCTGGACCATTACCTCAACCATCTGCACCCAAAAACCAAATGAATATGAGTCTGTTTGATACCATCAGCGAGGACATCAAGAAAGCGATGCTGGCCCGCGAAAAAGACAAACTTGAAGCCCTCAGGGCCATCAAAGCCGCACTGCTGCTTGCCCGGACAGAACCGGGGCATCAGAGTGTCATGAGTGAGGAAGCCGAGATTTTGGTAGTCCGGAAACTCATCAAACAAAGGAAAGAGTCGGCCGAGATCTACCAGCAGCAAAACCGTATGGACCTTGCGGACAAGGAGCGGGCTGAAGCCACCTTTATGGAACCTTATCTCCCTGCACAGATGTCCGAGGAAGAGCTTGGGAAGGCCCTTAGTGCCATCATCACAGCCGTTGGGGCCGGCTCCATGTCCGACTTGGGAAAAGTAATGGGCGTAGCCACCCGCCAGCTGGCCGGGAAAGCCGATGGTGCCGCTATTGCCCGCAAGGTTAAAGAACTGCTGTCCAAATGAAAAAAAACATTGCCCTGCTTGCCGGCGGCGACTCCCCGGAAGCTGCCATTTCGTTGAAGAGTGCCGGCCAGATGATGGAACTGCTGGATACCTCCAAGTTCGAGGTCTATCCCGTGTTCGTTTCGGGTTCCGAATGGATCGCCCGCAGGGACGGGCTGGAAGTCCCGGTGGACAAAAACGATTTCAGCATCTTCGCAGGGGGTCGCAAGATTCTCTTCGACTGTGCCTGCATCATGATCCACGGCACCCCCGGGGAGAACGGCCTGCTCCCGGCCTACTTTGAGATGCTGGGCATCCCCCACACCACCTGCGGACCCTTAGCCGGAGCCCTGACCTTCAACAAGTTTGCCTGCAAGAAGTTCCTGGAGACTGCCGGAATTCCCTCGGCCAAGGCAGTGCTGGTTCGCACTGCAGAGGAAGTGAACCCCCGGAACATATTGGAAGTCACAGGGCTTCCCTGTTTCGTAAAACCCAATAACGGAGGGTCCAGCTTTGCCACCACCAAGGTGAAATCGGCCGGGGAACTGCTGCCCGCCATTCAGTTGGCCCTGACCATTGACTCCGAAGCCATCATCGAGGAGTTCATTCCCGGCACGGAGATCACCAATGGGCTGATGGAACTCAACGGAGCGCTGACGGTATTTCCCATCACCGAGATTGAAAGTGCCACCGAATTCTTCGATGTCGAGGCCAAGTACCAGGGGTTGTCCCGGGAGATCACCCCGGCCCGCATTCCTGACTCTCTGCGCGACCAGGTTTTCGGACTTTCCCGCACCATCTACAAACACCTGAACTGCAAAGGCATTGTCCGGATAGACTATATCATCCGGGATGGACGTCCCTGCTTTCTGGAAGTGAACACCATTCCGGGCATGAGTGCGGCCAGTATTGTGCCTCAACAGCTCAGGGCCATGGGGATGGACGCCCGGGATGTATTCACGGACATCATCGAAGAAGCAGTTTCCCGTATGGCCGCCCGGAAGAAAGGGAACAACTGAAAACAAGGGCTGGGAAACACCCGGAAATTATGTCAGAGCTACCTGCGTTTTTGACATAAAAGGCTTATATTTGCGCGGTCATCCTGTTCGGAGAAATGGAAGAAATTCTGAAGATTAAACAACGTTTTGGCATCATCGGCAACGCCTCCGCCCTGCATCGGGCCATCAACATTGCCGTGCAGGTCGCCCCCACAGACTTGTCGGTGCTGATTACCGGCGAAAGCGGGGTGGGCAAGGAAGTGTTCCCGCAAATCATACATCAGTTCAGTGCCCGCAAACACGGCACCTACATTGCCGTAAACTGCGGGGCTATCCCGGAGGGGACCATTGACTCAGAGCTTTTTGGCCACGAAAAAGGGTCCTTCACCGGAGCCACCGACAGCCGCAAGGGCTACTTTGAAGTAGCTGACGGAGGAACCATCTTTCTGGACGAGGTTGCAGAACTGCCTCTTTCTACCCAGGTGCGGTTGCTCCGGGTACTCGAAACCGGGGAATTTCTCAAAGTCGGCTCATCCAAGGTTCTCAAAACCAATGTCCGGGTGATTGCCGCCACCAATATTGACATCCCTCTGGCCATTGAACACAACCGGTTTCGCGAGGATTTGTTCTACCGGCTCAACACTGTTCCCATCAACATCCCCCCGCTTCGGGAGCGGCCTGAGGACATTCATTTGCTCTTCCGCAAGTTTGCGGCCGACTTCGCGGAGAAATACCGCATGCCGGCGATACAGCTGGACGATGATGCCCGGGAGTTGCTCACAAAATTCTCATGGCCCGGCAATGTCCGTCAGCTCAAAAACATCACCGAGCAAATCTCGGTCATTGAACACACCCGGAACATTGATGCCGCAGGACTGCGCAAATACCTGCCTGTGACCGACACCCCCAGACTTCCGGTTCTGTACCACGGTACCCGCGACCATCAATTCTCATCCGAACGGGAGATCATGTACCAGCTTCTCTTCGATATGCGCAAAGATGTCAATGAGTTGAAAAAACTCATGGCGGAGGTGCTGCAAAAGGGCCCTTCACAGGTTTCGTTCAGCGAAGAAAATTCCCAGCTTATCCGGAAGCTACACGATGCTGTTGATTTGTTCGCTCCTGCCCAGCCCCACCATGAGCCTAGTTCCTTCGAACAAGGCACAGGACTGAATAAATCCGGGCTGGGCATCGAAGACACCGAGGAGATCCGGGAAGAATCGCTTTCTTTGCTCAAGAAAGAAAAGGAGCTGATCCGGATGGCTTTGGAAAAGCATGGGGGAAAACGCAAGTATGCAGCCGAAGAGCTGGGTATTTCCGAAAGAACCCTGTACCGGAAAATCAAAGACCTCAACATGGATTGATATGCTGCACGCCCGCTATATCCCGATTCTGTCCGCCCTCGCCGGCTTTGCGTTGCTGTGCGGATGCACTGTTACATTCAATATGTCCGGAGCCTCCATTGACTACAACACCACCAAGACCTGCGAGATTAAGTATATCGCCAACAACGCCGAAATCGTCAACCCCACCCTGAGCGCCACCTGCACCGAAGCCCTGCGCAGCCGCATCCAGGGAGACACCCGTCTGGGCATGGTTGCACGCAACGGGGATGTGGTATTCGAAGGCACCATCACCGGATATGCCATCACGCCCATGGCCGTTACTGCTGAGAATGTGGCCGCGAAGGACCGCCTGACCATCACCCTGCGGGTGATCTTCACCAACACGAAGGACCCCAAGTTCAGCTACAACAAAACATTCTCACGTTTTGCCGAATACGACCGAAGCAAGGTTTTTGCCAGTGTGGAATCGCAGTTGATCGAAGAGATTGTACCCTTGCTGGTGGATGATATCTTCAACGCCTCATTCATGAACTGGTAACCAGAGCTCCATGGACACCGCCTCGTTTGACACCGTTCGCTCCCTCATGGAGCAGCCCTCCAGGACTACCAGCCAGGATGCGGAAGTGCTGGAGCAGTGTATCCTGGAGTATCCGTATTTTCATGCAGCATTCCTGCTGCTGGCACATGCCCTCAGGCAAGGGCCAGCGGGTACATGGTCCCGGCAACTCCCCCGGCTGTCCGTTCATGTCCGGAACCGCTCTCTGCTGCAACGCATCCCCGACCGGACCTGTCCGGACCCGGAACCCGAGCCACTGACCGTCCTGTCGGTGGAGACCGTGCAGAAAGCCGCCATTCCGGCACCGGAAACAGAGGTTGTCGTCCCTGAAGCTGTGGCCCCTGCCCCGGACATCATCGACCAGTTTCTGGAACACCCGCGCATTGCCCCCCCTGAGAAAGACTCCGACTTCAAAGTGAATATCTCCGACAGCCTCCGCGAGGATGAGGATCTGGCCACCGAAACCCTGGCGCGGATATATCTGGAACAGGGATACCTCCGGAAAGCCCTGAGTGTCTTCAGAATTTTAATTTTGAAATATCCTGAAAAAAGTAGTTACTTTGCAGCTCAAATTCAGAAACTGGAACAGGAACTCATCTAAATACAAAGCATTATGTACATCATCTCGGCATTGATTATTCTGGTCTGTATCTTTTTAGGCTTCATTGTCCTGGTGCAAAATTCCAAGGGAGGCGGTTTGGCCTCAAACTTCTCCTCCTCCAACCAGTACATGGGAGTCCGCAAAACCACCGATTTTCTGGAAAAAGCCACCTGGACTCTTGCCGGTGCGCTTTTGGTTCTGTGTATCGTTGCCGGCCTGATTATCCCTGCAGGCGATACGGCAGCCACGTCCCGTATCCAGCAGCATGTGGAAAACAGCGTGGACCCTGCAGCGCTTCCAAAATTCCCGGGAACTGCTCCTGCCGAAGGCACCCAGAATCAGGCACCTGCCCTTCCGGCTCCGGAAGTCCCTGCGGAATAATCCGGACAAACACCTATAACAGCCGCTCCGCAACGGGCGGCTTTTTTGTTCCATCACTGCCACGTTGTCACGCCAACCCGAAACACTTCCGGCACATGCTCCGCAGCACCCTGCAATATTGTCGGGATTTGTCAGAAATCAGCTCATGAGGGCTTTTGGCACAAATTATGATAGGACAGGAATGTTCAAAACAGAATGTCTAACCTTAAATTTGAGTGAATATGGCAAGTGTAAGTATCAAACCCCTGGCTGACCGGGTTCTTGTTCAGCCGATGGAAGCAGAATCCAAGACTGCAAGTGGATTGATCATCCCTGACTCTGCAAAGGAGAAACCCCAGAAGGGCACCGTCGTGGCCGCTGGTCCCGGAACCAAGGACGAGACCATGCAAGTCAAAGTCGGAGATGTGGTCCTCTACGGAAAGTATGCCGGAACGGAACTGAGTGTTGACGGCAAGGATTACCTCATGATGCGCCAGTCTGACATTTTAGCTGTTATCTAAGTATCGCTTCATCATTCATTCACAAACCATAAAACCATACAACAATGGCCAAAGAAATAAAGTTTAACATCGAAGCCCGCGATGCTCTCAAGAAGGGCGTTGACCAACTGGCAAATGCTGTCAAAGTTACCTTGGGTCCCAAGGGCCGCAATGTCGTTATTGACAAGAAGTTCGGTGCACCCCAGGTGACTAAGGACGGAGTAACGGTTGCCAAAGAGATTGAGCTGAGCAACAAAATCGAAAACATGGGAGCACAACTCGTGAAGGAAGTGGCTTCCAAAACCAACGATGATGCCGGAGACGGGACTACTACCGCCACCGTTCTGGCCCAGTCGCTGGTTACCGTGGGGATGAAGAATGTCATCGCCGGAGCCAACCCCATGGACCTCAAGAGAGGTATTGACAAAGCTGTTTCTCAGGTTGTTTCCTCCCTCAAGTCCCAGTCTAAGCAAGTAGGCAATGATATGGAGAAGATTGAACAGGTGGCCTCCATCTCAGCCAACAACGACAACGAAATCGGCAAGCTCATTGCCGAGGCTATGGGCAAGGTGAAACGCGAAGGGGTTATCACCGTTGAGGAAGCCAAAGTTTCGGACACTTACGTGGACGTAGTGGAAGGAATGCAGTTCGACCGGGGATACATCTCCCCCTATTTTGTCACGGATACCGAAAAAATGGAGTGCGTTCTGGAAAACCCCTTCATCCTGATTCATGACAAGAAGATCTCTTCCATGAAGGATCTGCTGCCCATTCTGGAAGCCTCCCTGCAATCAGGCCGTCCCCTGTTGGTGATTGCCGAAGATGTGGACGGAGAGGCTCTGGCCACCCTGGTGGTGAACAAGCTCAGAGGTTCGCTGCGCATTTGTGCGGTCAAGGCCCCCGGGTTTGGAGACCGCCGCAAGGAGATGCTCGAAGACATCGCCATCCTCACCGGTGGTACCGTTGTTACCGAAGAGAAGGGGCTCAAACTCGATGCCGCTACCCTGGATGTGCTTGGGAAAGCTGAGAAGATCACCATCAACAAGGACAACACCACCATCGTCAACGGTGCCGGGGAAAAGAAAATGATTGAAGCCCGCTGCAGCCAGATCAAGGCCCAGATGGAAAATACCACCTCGGATTACGACCGCGAGAAACTTCAGGAACGTCTGGCCAAACTAGCCGGCGGTGTGGCTGTACTGTATATCGGAGCTGCCACCGAAGTTGAAATGAAGGAAAAGAAGGACCGGGTGAACGATGCCCTGAGCGCTACCCGCGCTGCTGTCGAAGAAGGCTTCATCCCCGGAGGTGGAGTAGGTTATATCCGCGCCCTGAAGTCCCTCGAGAATTTCAAAGGCTCCAATGAAGACGAGAACACCGGGATTGCCATTGTGCGCCGCGCCCTGGAAGAACCGCTTCGCCAAATCGTTGAAAACGCAGGTGGTGACGGATCTGTGGTAGTTCAGAAAGTCAAGGAAGGCAAGGAAGGTTTTGGGTACAACGCCCGCACCGACCAATACGAAGACCTGCTGGCTGCCGGTGTGATTGATCCCACCAAAGTCGCCCGCGTGGCTCTGGAGAATGCGTCCTCCATCGCAGGTATGTTCCTGATGACCGAGTGCGTGGTTGCCGACAAAGAAGAAGACAAACCCGCTGCACCCCCTATGCCCGGAGGCGGCATGGGTGGCATGATGTAATTCATGCTGCAACAAAGGAAGCGTCTCAGAGCTGGTTTCTGAGACGCTTTTTTTGTTTCCCCCGTTCTAAAAAAAAACGGGCTGCCTCATGAAGAGACAGCCCGCCGGATCAGGGACCCTCAGGTTACTCCTGATCCAGACCCGCATCAACAAGGATCCGGCCACAATACTCACAAACTATCACTTTCTTCCGGGAACGGATGTCCAGCTGGCGCTGGGGAGGGATATTCGCAAAACACCCCCCGCACGAATCCCGCTGCACGGTGACCACAGCCAGGCCATTGCGGGCATTCCCGCGAATTCTTCTGAAGGCCTGCAAAAGACGGGCATCAATTTTTTCCTCAACTTCGGCAGCTTTCTGCTCCAGCACCTCCATTTCCTTGCTGGTATCGGCAGTAATCTCATCCAACTCCCGGCGCTTGTTCTCCAGGTCAGCCTTTCGCTCTTCGAGCAGGGAAAGTGAAGCGGCAATAGCTTCCTCCCTTTCGGCCTTCTGAGCCTGAAACTCACGAATCCGCTTCTCACACAACTCAATCTCCAGAGTCTGGAATTCAATCTCCTTGGAGATGGAATCATACTCCCGGTTGTTCCGCACATTGTCCTGCTGTTCCTGATACTTCTTGATGAGTGTCTGGGCAGCAATGATTTCGTTCTTCTTCCCCGAGATGGCCGTATCCGAGCCCTTGACTTCCTCCTGGAAATTCCCAACCCGAGTTTCCAACCCGGCGATCTCATCTTCCAGATCCTGCACCTCAAGCGGGAGCTCCCCACGGAGTGTATTGATCTTGTCGATTTCTGAATAAGCTTTTTGCAGTTGATAGAGCGACCTGAGCTTTTCCTCAATAGAAATCTCCTGAGTCTCTAAACCTTTTTTCTTATCTGTCACCATGTTAAAAGTAATTTACAGGATTGGTTTGGACTTTCGAAAAACAGACCGCAAAATTAGGGAATTTTTTCGTAAGAACTTCATAAAAAATTTCTTTTGTAAACTGTTCAGTCTCAAAATGTCCCGCATCAACAACGACCATCGGGCGCCTTGTCCCCCGCGAGGGAGGCAGGGAGGAGAAATCATGGTATTTCAAGTCGGCCGTCACATACATGTCCGCTCCAGCCGTTGCCGCCTGCCGGATCAGTTCGCTTCCGCTGCCCCCGCAGACAGCAATGGTCCGCACCGGCTCCCCACTCAAGCCACTGTGTCTGAGCACCGGGGTGCCACACACCTGACGGACCCTGAGCAGAAACTCCTGCTCCGAAATCGGCTCGGGAAGCCTCCCCAACACTCCCGAACCCCAGAGGCTGTGTGCATTCTCAAGAGGATAAAGGTCAAATGCCGGCTCCTCATAAGGATGCACTGCCTTCAAAGCAGCAATCACCTGTCCGGAAAGGAAGGCGGGGAAAACCGTTTCCAAACGCATCTCGGGTTCTTCGTGAAACACCCCCGGAGCCCCGGCAAACGGACGGGTATCCGCCTGCCCTCTGAAATTCCCCGAACCAGCCGACTGAAAACTACATTGATCGTACCGCCCGATATGGCCACACCCGGCATCAAACAACGCCTGCCTGAGCAGCGGCAGATGAGCGGGGGGCACAAAGACAACCAGCTTTAACAAAGGGATGCTGGCCGGGCTAAGCGGGCAAAGGCCGTCCAAACCAAGCCTGCGGGCCAGAGCCCAGCTAACTCCATTGGAGGTGACATCCATATTGGTGTGTGCCGCATAGACAGCCACCCCGCAGCGGATGGCCTCTTCGACCATCAACTCCGTAGGAGTACTCCCGGTGAGACGCTTCAAACCATGAAACAACAGGGGATGATGCACTACCACCATTCCCGCCCCCTCATGAACGGCCTCCTGAAGCACTTCGGAGGTGAGGTCCACAGCCAGGAGCACAGAGTGCACCTCCTGGTCCGGACGACCCACCTGCAGGCCCGAATTGTCATACGACATCTGCAAGGCCACCGGAGCGTATTCCTCCAGGGCGGCCATAATATCCCTTACGTACACCATAGCAACCTGTTTGTTCACCCTGTGTATGCTGCAAACTTAGACAATTATCTGCTAAATAAACCAAAACTTTATGTACGTTTGCATTTAAAAGGAGCTGAGTCAGACAACCATGGAAAAAGTAAGGCTGGACGTATTGGGCATCTCATACAGTCAGACCCAGTCGGGAGCGTATGCCCTGATCCTGGGCGAGCAGGGTGGAAAACGCAGAATTCCCATCATCATCGGGGCTTTTGAGGCGCAGTCCATTGCCATCCGGCTGGAGAAACTCACCCCCCCCAGGCCCCTGACCCACGACCTCTTTCTCAACGCCGGCAAGGCCTTCGGCATTTCTCTCAGGGAAGTGTTTATTTACAAACTGGAAGAGGGCATCTTCTATTCCAGGATGCTCTTCACCAACGGCAGTGATGAGCACGAGTTTGACACCCGGACCTCTGATGCCATTGCTTTGGCCCTGCGCTTCGAATGTCCCATTTATGTTTCCTCGGACATTCTGGAATCGGCCGGTATCATCTTCGAAACCGGACAGGAACAGGACGAACCCGGGGAGCAGCCCCTGAAGACGAAACCGGCTCCCACCCGACAAAGGCCCGTTTCGGAGTACGAAACTACCGAGATGTCAGAGCTTAAGCGATTGCTCGAGGAAGCAATACATAACGAGGACTACGAAAAAGCCTCCGTTATCCGCGATGAAATTAACCGCAGAAAACAACGATAATCAGTCCACTATGGCAACGACCGAAGACGTATTTAAGAAACTTATTGCACACGCCAAGGAATACGGGTTCATCTTCCCCTCCAGCGACATCTATGACGGCCTGGGTGCCGTTTATGACTACGGACAGAACGGGGTGGAACTCAAAAACAACATCAAGAAATACTGGTGGGACTCCATGGTTCTGCTGCACGAGAATATCGTGGGCATTGACTCCGCCATCTTTATGCACCCCACCATCTGGAAGGCATCAGGACACGTGGATGCCTTCAACGACCCGATGATCGACAACAAGGATTCCAAAAAACGATACCGCGCCGATGTCCTGCTGGAGGAACACATCCAAAAGCTGGAAGAAAAGATCAGCAAGGAAGTGGAAAAAGCCGCCAAGCGCTTTGGGGATCAATTTGACGAGGGCATGTTTCTCCAGACCAACCCAAGAGTGCTGGAGGTCCGCGAGCAGGTTGCCTCTGTCCAGAACCGGATGAATGAAGCCCTGAAAACCGACAACCTTCAGGCCCTGAAAACCCTCATCGAGGATTGCGGGATTGTGTGTCCCATTTCAGGGACCCGCAACTGGACGGATGTACGGCAGTTCAACCTGATGTTCTCCACCGAAATGGGCTCTACCGCCGAGGGTGCCATGAAGGTGTACCTGCGCCCCGAAACGGCTCAGGGCATCTTTGTCAACTACCTGAATGTGCAGAAGACCGGCCGCATGAAGATTCCCTTTGGGATCGCCCAGATTGGCAAGGCATTCCGCAATGAGATCGTGGCCCGCCAGTTTATATTCCGGATGCGGGAGTTCGAACAAATGGAAATGCAGTTCTTTGTTGCCCCGGGCACGGAACTGGAATGGTACGAACTGTGGAAGAATACCCGTCTCAAGTGGCATCAGGCTTTGGGCATGGGCCAGGAAAACTACCGGTTTCACAAACACGAGAAGCTGGCCCACTACGCCAACGCGGCTTCGGACATTGAGTTCCGGTTCCCGTTCGGATTCAGGGAAGTGGAGGGGATTCACTCCCGCACCAACTTCGACCTCAGCCAGCATCAGGAGTACTCTGGAAAGAAAATACAGTATTTTGACCCGGAAGTCAACCAAAGCTATGTACCCTTTGTCGTGGAAACATCCATCGGGGTGGACCGGATGTTCCTGAGCATCCTTGCCCACTCATTCACCGAGGAAAAAATCACGCGTGAGGACGGAACCACCGACGAACGGGTAGTGATGCGCATTCCGCCGCAACTCGCCCCTGTCAAGCTGGCCGTACTGCCTCTGGTCAAGAAGGACGGTCTGGCCGAGAAGGCCCTGGAGATTAAGAATCAGCTTCGGTTTGAATTCAACTGTCAGTACGATGAAAAGGATTCCATCGGCAGAAGATACCGTCGCCAGGATGCTATCGGTACCCCTTATTGCATCACTATTGACCATCAGACCATGACCGATGAAACGGTGACCATCCGGTACCGGGACACCATGGAACAGGAACGCGTTCAGATAAAAGACCTTCAGGCCATCATCAGCGACAAAGTCAGCATCCGGGGGCTCCTGCAGAAGATTGTTTCTTAACATATCCGTATGGAAGCACGGCAAAAGGTACTGATCATCACGTATTACTGGCCGCCTTCAGGGGGTGCGGGCGTACAACGGTGGCTGAAGTTTGTCAAGTACCTGCCGCACGAACACATACAACCGTACGTCCTGACGGTGGACCCGTCAGATGCTTCCTATCCGGTCCTGGACCAGTCCCTGCTCCGGGACATCGCTCCGGATGCCCGGGTGTTCCGCACCAAAAGCCGGGAGCCATACGCCATATACCAAAAGATGACGCGGGCCCGGCACATCCCCATGGGAGGATTTGCCAACGACAGCAATCCAAGCCTGCTGCAAAGAATCTCCCGCTTCATCCGGGGCAACTTTTTCCTCCCTGACCCGCGCCGCGGGTGGAATAAGTTTGCCGTTGCCGAAGCATCCCGACTGATTCGGGAAGAGCACATCCAAACCATCATCACCACCAGTCCCCCACACTCTTCGCAACTGATTGGGCTGACACTAAAAAAACGGTTTGCCGGGCTCAAGTGGATCGCCGACTTGCGCGACCCCTGGACGGACATCTACTACTACGACTCCCTCTTTCCTACCCGATGGGCACGAAAGAAGGATGCCCGTTACGAGCGCGACGTCCTCACTAGTGCCGACGAAATCATCGTAGTCAGCCAACAACTCAAAAGGGGATTCCTGTCCAAAGCCGTCATTCCTCCGGGAAAGATCAAGGTCATCCCCAACGGATACGACCCCGATGACTTCCCCGGCACCACCCCTTCCCCGCCTGTCGAACCGGTCATCACCTTTGTGGGCACCATCACCTCCGATTACCCTCTCGATGGGCTTTTCGATGCGCTCTCGCTGCTCGGAAGCCGGGGTCTGTACCCCGGGGTGAAGTTTGTGGGCAAGCAAAGCCTGTCC
>DFUR01000070.1 GCA_002380425.1 Bacteroidales bacterium UBA4181 | reverse complement strand
AATTTGAGCTCATCCCCGAAGACATCCCCATTCAGATTGTCTATGAGGACGACAGCCTGCTTGTCGTACACAAGGAAGCAGGCATGGTGGTACATCCCGGATACGGCAACTTCACCGGAACACTTGTCAATGCTTTGGCCTACTATCTAAAGGATTTGCCCCTGTTTCGTACCGGTGAGATGCGCCCCGGACTGGTTCACCGGATTGACAAGGATACTTCGGGCTTGCTGGTGATTGCCAAGACAGAACAGGCGCTGAGCCATCTGGCCCGGCAGTTTTTTGAACGCACCATTGACCGACGCTACCAGGCGTTGGTGTGGGGACGGTTTGAAGAACCCTCAGGCACCATCACCGGCAACATCGGGCGCAATCCCCGCGACCGGAAACAGATGTACGTCTTTGCCGACGGCTCTGATGGCAAACCGGCAGTTACCCATTACAAAGTGCTGGAGGAATTCGGGTATGTCACCCTTGTAGAATGCAAACTCGAAACCGGGCGCACCCATCAGATCAGGGTGCACATGAAGTACGCCGGACACCCGTTGTTCGGGGACATCACCTACGGGGGCGACCAGATTCTGAGAGGAACCACTTATACAAAATACCGGCAATTTATTCAGAACTGCTTCTCCCTGCTGCCCCGCCAAGCCCTGCACGCACGCACCCTCACTCTGATTCACCCCGTCACCGGGAAATCCCTCTCATTCGATTCCGGCCTCCCTGCAGACATGCAGCAAGTGCTGGATAAGTGGAGAGTCTACACCTCCTCACGCACCTTTGATGCCGAAAGCGAGACTGAAGACTGAAGCTGTCCGTTCAGCCTAAAGTTTGGAAAACACCAACAACTACTTGAAAATCAGGAATTTTCAGGAATTCTCCGGCAAACCGAACCTCCTTAGTCTTCGTGGAAGTCCAGAGAAAAATGCACCGCCAGGGCTTCCATATCCCGCACTACTTGCGGCAACAGCGTGATGCCCTCAATCATGGAGCGTTCCTCACAAGCTCGCTCCACATCCCCGGGAATCAGTACCCTATCATGCCCTGCAGCCGGAGTCGCTCCGCGCATGGTCTCAATCCAGTGGTCCATTCTTTTCCTGAACGTCTCGGCGGGCATAAAAGCATCTACCCGCATGGCCCCGAAGAAGTGGCCCAAACCCGAACCCACTGATTCCTGAAGTACCGGCAGGAAGGAGACCATGGGGGGCACAAACGGCCCGTAATTGGCCCCGGACAACACAGCCGAGAATATATCCACCAAAGCTCCCAGACAATAGCCCTTGTGGCTGCCATGATCCCGGTCACCACCCAAAGGAAGCATGGTTCCTCCGCGTTCCAGGATGGTCGGATCGTCCGAAGGAATACCCTCCCGGGTCTGAGCATAGCCAAATCCCAGTTTCTCTCCCTTTTTGGCAGCGAGGGTAAACTTCCCCCGGTTGATGGGGGTGGTGGCGAAGTCAGCGACAAACATAGGTTGTTGCTCCGTTGGTATGGCCACAGCAATAGGATTGGTCCCCAGCATGGCCTGTGCGGAAAAAGTCGGAGCCACCAGCGGGCTGGCATTGGTCAGAGCAATCCCGATCATATCCTGCCGTGCGGCCAGCATGGCATAATACCCGGCAATACCAAAGTTGCAGGAGTTCCGGACAGATACCCATCCGGTTCCCACCTGCCGGGCCTTCTCCATGGCCAGTTCCATCGCATATAAGGAAGGAAGCATCCCGATGGTTCCATCCCCGTCCACAACGGCCGTCCCGGGGGTTTCGTGCACCGTCCGGATATCCGGTGAAGGGTTGAGCCTTCCGGCCTGCCACAGTTTAAAGTAATCTCCCAGACGGATCACCCCATGGGTGGAGATTCCGCGCAATTCTGCCGCGACAAAAACATCAGCACACCGGCGTGCCTCTTCGGGGCGGAAACCCATTCTTTCGAGTACAGCAGTGGTGAACCCTAATAAATTGGAATATGAGTACATATCATTTGGATGAGTCGTTCATGGGGCTTTCCGGGGAGGGCATCCGATGCACCTGGGTGGCGTTGGCCTGTGCAGAGGGCATCAGCAGCATATCCTGCACACACACATGTGCGGGACGGCTCACCACATACCACAGGGCATCAGCCACATCGGCAGCACTCAGCGGAGTCATATGTTCGTACACCCGGGCAGCACGTTCCTGGTTGCCTTTGAAACGCACCAGAGAAAACTCCGTTTCCACCATTCCCGGAGCGATGGAGGACACTTTCACCCCATGGGGCAGAAGGTCCATCCGCATTCCCAGAGTGAGCGCATCCACAGCTGCCTTGGTGGCGCAATAGACATTACCCCGGGGATATACATCCCGACCAGCAATGGAGCTGATATGCACGATGTGCCCACTACGGCGCTCCACCATCAGGGCAGACACAACCCGGGAAATATGCAGCAACCCCTTGATATTGGTGTCTATCATTTGATTCCAGTCATCGGGATTTCCTTCATGCAAGGGTTCCAGGCCCGCCGAAAGGCCCGCATTATTCACCAGGACATCTATCTTTTTCCACACAGCAGGGAGCGAAGCAATCATCTGCTCTGTTGCCTCCCTGTCACGAATATCAAAACAAAGGGGCAACACATCACACTTATACTTGCGCCCAAGCTCGGCCTTCAGGGCATCCAGGCGCTCCTTTCGCCGTCCGGTAAGAATCAGGTTAAACTGCTGGGCCGCCAACACCTGCGCCACAGCCTTTCCAATCCCGGACGTGGCACCGGTAACCACTGCGATTTTTTTCATAATCAGGGTTTCATATAACGCTTGACCAAACTGAGGAACTCGGGATGCACGGTTGCAGCAGCAGCCACCAATTCCTTGCCGAACACATATCCGGGTCCACCCCCGAAATCAGTAACCACCCCTCCGGCACACTGCACAATCAGCGCACCGGCAGCCACATCCCAGGGGTTAAGCCCGTATTCGTAAAATGCCTCAAAACGCCCACAGGCCACATAAGCCAAGTCGGCAGCAGCTGAGCCAAGCCTGCGGACTCCGTGAGAATGACGCAGCAGATACTCCAGACAGGCCATATAGGGTTGCAACTGATTGTAGTCATAGTAAGGGAAACCAGTCGCAATCAGGGAATCATCCACAGTGCTACGGGTAGAGACCTGGATGGGACGCTCATTCAAAAAAGCCGCTCCTCCTTTCCAGGCGTAGAAACACTCATCCAGAGAAACCTCGTAAACCACTCCGACAACCACCTCCTGACCGCTCATCAGGGCAATACTCACAGAATACGGGGGCAAGCCGTGGATGAAATTTGTGGTTCCATCCAAAGGGTCAATCACCCAGTTGTATTGATCCTCACTCCGGACGCCGGTACCTTCTTCGGCAATAAAACCAGCCTGGGGCAGTATCTGACGTAACCGGGACACAATCAAGGATTCCGATCGCTTGTCCACCTCCGTAACAAAATTATGCAGGCCCTTCACCTCCACGTTCCGAACGCGCAAGCCCTCCACCTCCGAGCGGATAAAGGCACCCGCCTCACGGGCTACCTGGCAAGTCGCCAGACAAATTTCCTGATAGTTCATATTCAATGAGTCAAAATTCCTTCAACATGTCCGCCGGGAAGCAGCGTATGCAAGCGAACATTGCGGATCTGATTGATCAGCGAACGTTCTCCCGCCACCTCCACCTTTATATAATTATCGGTATAGCCCACAACGGTCCGGTTCCCGCCCCTGCCTTCAAACAACACCGGCCGGGTATCCCCAAGAAAGCGGGCGTAAAATCCGGCCCTCATCCGGGCTGACAACCCGATGAGTTCCCTGGCCCGGGCTTCCTTAACCTGATGAGGAATTTTTCCGGGCATCAGGACAGCCCGTGTCCCCGGGCGCTCTGAAAAGGGGAACACATGCAGATAGGCCAGCCCCAGACGCTCCAGAAACGACACCGTATCTTCGTGGTCCTGGTCGGATTCGCCCGGAAAACCGGCAATCACATCCACTCCGACAGCCGCATGTGGCCATCGCTGAAGGATGGCTTGCACCCGCTGCTCAAAAACCTCGCGCTGGTATCTTCGTCCCATTCGGGCCAGAACGCTGTTGCTCCCGGACTGAAGGGGCATATGCCAATGGGGCAGAAAGACCAAAGAGCCTGCTGTGAAATCAATGATTTCAGGAGTGAGCAAATTGGGTTCGATGGACGAGATGCGGATGCGTTCCACGCCCTCCACCCCCTCGAGTGCCTGAAGCAGTTCCAGAAAGGTTTCTGAAGTAGTCCTCCCGAAATCTCCGATGTTCACGCCGGTGAGCACAATCTCCCTGATCCCGCTGCGGACAATATCTCTGGCAGAGGCTATCACCGAAGCTACCGATGCGTTCCGACTGCTTCCCCGTGCCAGGGCCACGGTACAGTAGGCACAGTGATAATCACAGCCATCCTGAATCTTCAGAAAGGATCGTGTACGATCCAGCAGCGAGTAGGTAGGTTCAAAAGATTCAGCCGTGCCATCTGTCCGGGGGGGCTCCTCTGATCCAAAACACATGCGGTGTACTCTGTTCACCACATCCATTTTATCCCGGGTACCCAGCACCAGGTCCACGCCCGGAATCTGACTGATTTCTTCGGCACGGAGCTGGGCAAAACACCCGATGACAGCCACCACGGCATTCGGAGCAGAACGCACTGCCTTAGAGATTGCCTGACGGCATTTTTTGTCTGACTGAGCCGTCACTGTGCAGGAATTCACCACCACCACGGAGGCCGGATGTCCAAAAGGCACACGGACATACCCCAGTTCGGTGAACTTCCTGGATATTGTGGATGTTTCAGCATAGTTGAGCTTACAGCCCAAGGTACAAAAGGAGATTGTCGGTGCGGTCATCGGGAGCAAAAAATCCTGCGAACCAAGTCGGGCCAGGCCAGCATCACCGAACGGAGCAGCACGAGCAGGACTACCGGAATCAACGCTTCATGCAAGTTCTGGGGTAGAAATGCCCACCCGCACAACAAAGCCAGAGCACTCACGGCCGACACCCTGAAGCCCATGGAGGCCCATGCAGGCAGAGGTTTGCGGTGGAGCAGAAAGGCGGCGACCAGGTGCCAGGGAAAGGCCCAGAACAGGTTCAGGTTGTTTTTAGCTGCAGCATGCTCTGTGCAAAACCAAAGGAAGAAAATAATCAGTCCGACCAAACCCACCAGGAAGAAAAAGACACGGTCAAACCATATCAACCCGGCCGCACAACGGCGCAAGGTTAAAAACAAACCAGACAACAATACCAGCCAGCCAACAAGTAAGGGCCAGGGGAAGGGAGTTTTGGGCATCCAGTCCTCACTGCTCCCGCTCAAAAAGACCTTCTCCCCTGCAAGCGGAGCCCCGTTCAGTGTGGCCCCCTCAAAAGACTCCGACAAATAATCGGGCAGGAACATCTGCTGATCCGAGGTGGCCACTCTGTCGGCAGGAAGCCCCAAAACCACATCAATACCCAGCTCCATCCAGGGATGTACCCTGAGGTATTCGTGGAGCAAATCGCGAAAGGACTTATCGGCTTCTCTGACAGGAAAAACCAGCGAATCTCCACACACCTGGACCAAGGCATCGCGAATGCGCGTGGCACAGTTGTCGTAAAAGAAATCGTATGCATACCAGCGGTTGTCCTCCTGAATATTCAGCCACAGGAAGCGGAACAGCAGCTCCTTCTGAGAGGGAGACAGCAACAGCAACTGCTCCGTATAGGCTGGAATCGGCTTGCGGACGTACTGGGAAAAATAGGCATCCGATAGAGCATATCTCAGTTTGCCACGGGCGAACTTGAGATAGAAATTGGGCTCATCAAAATCAAAGGTACCGTAATTAAACACCACATCCAGATTCTGAGCAGAATCCCTCAGCCGGATGGCACTATGGCCGAACGCCATATACAGGGCATCTCCCGGAGCATCAGTAATCAGGCTGAAGGTTGCCTCAGGCGATATCCGGGCAATCTGTGCCACCGAATACACTCCGGACACGGCACCCCACAACAAAACCAGTATAAGGAGCCTGCGCAGTAACGGTTTCATTCAATATGCGACTGATATGCCGAAGCGCTCAACAATGTTTCCAACTCTGAGGGGTCCTCCAGCAGAATCCTGACCAGCCAGCCCGCTCCGTAAGGGTCCTTATTCACCTGCTCTGGAGCAGCATCCAGCAAGGGGTTGATCTCCTGGACCACCCCGGATGCCGGCATAAACAAGTCTGACACTGTCTTTACGGCCTCAACCGTTCCAAACACATCCCCTTTGCTAAGTTTCTCCCCCAATACGGGGATATCCAGGAACACAATGTCCCCCAGCTCACTCTGTGCAAAGTCGGTGATGCCCACCCAGGCAGTGGAACCCTCGGTGCGGATCCATTCATGATCCTCGGTATACTTAAGATTGGCAGGTACATTCATAATGTTCAGTTCTTCAATGAAGCCTCAAAAATAGAGATATTCCCCTATTCCCACAAAAGGGAACAGGGGAAGTTATGCACAAACTATTTCCACAGAGGTTTCTCCAGATAGTCCACCAAAGATTTTCCGGCCTTGGCGTAAGCTTCCATGATGCGTACACCGGTATCATAGTCATTCCCCAGAAAGACCCTTCCCGGAATCCGGGAGCAGCTCAATACGGCTACCGGCTTGGAGGGATCACTGAGCAGGGTGAATACATACTCCACATTGATGTTGGCATCCGCACGGGAAATCCCAATATTGTACCCCGGCTCTGTGAACACCGTTTTCACCGTGATCTTGCACTGAGCCTGCGCATTTGCCTTGTCCCCGTGGGCAGAAAACTCTTCGCCGTACTTGTTGAACAATTCAATAAAGGCCGGCTCAAACCGGGAGGCCCGGTCTCCAACCCAGGCTGCCTTCCATTGGTCCCCGCGCCCGGGTTCTTTTTTGTTGTAATCGGCAACCTTTTCACTGACATAGACTTCTTCGGACTTTTTGCCCACCGTCATATTTTCATATTCAAAGGCAAAAACAAACTGTTTCATGCCTTTCAGAGGAGAGAGGTCACCGGAAACAAGGGAATACTTCTGGGCGAAAGCCCCGGAAACAAAGAAAAACAATAGCAAAGAAACCGCAATCCGTTTCATAATCGTAAAGTGTTGGGTGAGTACTGAGTTATTCAGAACAAAAGTAGGCAAAATTCTTTTGCCGTCCTTACCGGTCTAAAACTGAAACATGGAAAACCTCAGGGAAAACCCAAAGGTGGCATTGCTCGTTTTGTAAGCAGTGGAAACAAAGGGGTCATTCACCATCCGGTCATAAAAGGCACTCAGGGTGAAGTTGTTGTTCAAAACATACTCGGCCGAGAGCTTCAGGGTAGCCACCCGCTGGCCCTGTGAGGGCTGAGCCTCCTGATCAAGACGACGCAGAAACGCCTTGCTGTCCCTCAGGGAGAAATCGCCCCTCATCGTCAGCCGGCTGGAGGCCGCAGGAGCATTCCCAGCCAGTGGCCTCAGGAAAGAAGGGATCTCCGCAAAAGTATAGCCCACCCCAAAAATATACTCATCGTGCAAGGTCTCGGTGATCTGGATATTGGCCAGGCTCAGGGTCACCATACGCGACTTGCGCAACTCTACCCGGAGCGAAAGCTGGTTATTGAAGGTCATGTCCAATCCCAGCAGCGGACTGAACTGTTCCGTGATGGACACTGAAGTTACATTCCATTCCGGAATAAAATTATTCTGGCGATCTCTGGCCATCAAAGCAGCTTCGCGCACATCTGAATATTCAGGATTCCCGGAATAACTACCCAGGGAATACAAGGCGCGGTAGCTGTGGTTCAGGCTCAGGCTCCTGAAATTCCGCTCCACAAAACCCAGATTCCGAAGCCCCGAGAACCGGAGCTGCCAGTTGGGCATCATCTGCAATAGTCCGGGAATGGTTTTGAGGGAAATCTTCCCGGCGCTTCTGCCGGTATAAGCCGCCATGAATGCAGGCAAGAGAACCTGCTGAGCGTTCAGCCCGTAACCGTTTTGTCCTCCTTCCATCGCCCCCTCGGCGGGATGGTAGGCAGGGTCGGCAGCAACCAACGCATCGGCCCTGCGGGCAGCAATGACGGTACGGTTGTTCCGGAATGCCTCAAAAGCTTCAGAACGATATCCATCTCCGGGGCGCACCCGGTCAAAGGCGGTGCCAAGGGCCACCACAGACATGGAAAAATTTCCGTTACTCAGAGGATTCCGCAAACGTTCCGGGAAGGAATACCCGTCGTAGGTATAGTACTCCGATTTATTCTCCGACACACTCCGGACAGCGGTAAGCTCCAACTCCAACCCGCGCAGGGGCTCCAGAACGGCCCTGAGATTAACGGTTTTTCCAGAAGTAAACACTACCGGCGTCCGGAAGGTAGTGTCGGTGGTCAGCCAACCCCGGGCTGCTGCCCGGGCCGGCATCTGTTCCTCTTGCCAGCCCAATAGGAAGGGGACGCCGGGAGCATTGCCGGACATACCCAGAAAACTTGCCGAAGGCAGATAACCAGGGAGCAGGAGACCACCCGTTGAAGTGTACACAAAACTCAGGTCCCTCATGGGGGTAACCAGCCGGGTAAGCCCCCGAGCCAGAAGGGTTCCAGCAGAAACCCCGATTTCCCTGCGGCCCCTGACCTCGATGGTGACCTGTCGCACATCCTCCCCGGAGGTAACCGCAACCCGCTGGTCACTGAGGACCTCGGTACGCAAAGCCACCGCATTCCCCTGGATGTCATATGCCTGAACGGTCACATCGGTGGTTCTCAGATTGTGCTGAACAATGCGTCGCACCCCAGAGCGAAGGTTCAATCCTTCGCGTTTATAGAGTACATCACGGTATCGTTGTTCCATGCCCGCATCCCCCCGCAGTCGGCTCAGCAGGGGGATCTTATCATAGAGCCGGGAGAACATAAAGGTAGCTGTCAGATTGGCCTGACGGGCATTCTTAATGGTATTGCCCGGTTCAAAGACATGCTGACCAAGCACCGGCATTACCGGGGCAATGTCCCAGTTGTAGGAACCAGTGTAGGTTGCCGTTGAGGACACCCAGTCCATATACGGCAACTTGTGCACGGGGAGCGTATAACTCACCACCAGATCGTGGTAGTATTGGGTGAGACGGCCAAAATCGCGGATATTCCGCCACACGGAATCTCGCCACACCTGATAGGCATCCTTCATATGGCGGTCCACCACCCCATCGGGCTCGTCAATCCGGGCAATGCCGTTGGCGGAGAAATCAATCTTGAGGGACCGTGACAGATCATAGGCCACATGAAAGTAACGAGTCCAGAGAAAATTCTTATCCACCGTCGGAGCCGGAGCTCGGACAGCCCCCTGCAGGTTCCGGGTGCGAATCTCGTGGTAATTCCTCACCATGGCCGTCCCGAAAGAAAGACTGGTAGGCAGATAATTGAAATGAAAATCCTTGAGCAGACGAAACACCGGAGCAGAAAGCCAGGATATCCGTGCGAATGGCGAAACGGGATCGGGGGTTCCGGTGTAGTCATATTGAAGGCTTCCGGAGTAACGTTTCTCAATATTCTTCTCAACACGCACATCCCTGCGGAAGGTCTCATAGAAAGAATAGCTGAAACTAAAGTTGGACAAACTCAGCAGTCCGTTCCTGCTGTTCTGGGGCACCACACGGACATTGGTCAGATGAAAACTACGTCTGCGGGTGTATTCCTGACCCAAGCTCCTCAGAGAATCCCGGGCCCTTGCTGTGGACCCGCTGCCCACAGCATCACCGAACAAAACATCCTGATCGAGGGGGTGGTATTTGGGTGTAACGAAAGTTTCCCCATAACTGGTATAGACCGGAATTTGCACCCCTGCCTTCTCCGGGAAGAATTTCCCCAGCTCAGCCTGGGTGGACACATCATACTGACGAGTTTCCTGCTTGCTGCGGGCAGCAAGTTTGGAGTCCAGGCTCCCGAAACCAACAGTGGCTACCGAACCGGAAAGCGATACTGTGGCCAGATCGGCCAAACGAGCCACCATACGGCCCTGGGCAGCCCAGCCCCCTTCGTTGTCCTGTCCCGACAACCGGAGTTCATTCACCCACACCTCGGCCGATCGGGTCTCGGTGCCGGAGGCTCCGGGATAGCGAATCCCGATCATCACTGTACGGATGTTTCCCAGGTTGGGATTTCCGCACACAAAATACTGGCGTCCGTCAATCATATGCGCAAAGGGGCGGGTGAAGGACACCGAGGATTCGCTCTGCTCCATTGCGGCATTCCGGGCCAGTTTCACGGCAACCAGTTGATCCAGCTCAATATCCACCCTGTTCAGGGCGGGCCATACTTCCTGAGGATCTGCGGAACCCCAGGGGGTAAGTTTCAACGGCACCTCATATTCGTAATAGTTGCTCCGGTGGTCCGAACCAATTCGGACAAACAAGGTCAGCTCATTGTCTTCGAGGGTGGTTCCGCGGATGCGTTCGGCATGCACTTCCATACGCAGCCTTTTGTAATCCCGCATGTCCAGAACCACGTTCTTGTAGATGGACCGGGCATCCCCTCTGGGAAGGTCTTTGACACGCAACAGCAGGGACTGCTCATTCAATTGCTGCAACTCACGGCTGGAGCGGTCCACAGCCCGGTCAAAGCCCGGGGGCAGCACATAGGGCACGGGGTCTTTCCCGGCATTCTCCTCAATATTCACCGTTGCCAGTTCAAAACTCACAGGCTGCACTCCCGGAACGGGAGGAGCTTCCCCGGGGGTGAGGAAGGACCCGTCGTACATCCGCCACTCGCTTCGCACCAAATCGAGTGTGGCAAAACGCATGATCACCGAATCCTCAAAACCGGTCAGAAACATACGCATAAACCGGATGGATTTAAAATCCCTAACCGGGCCCACAGTGCGTTCGTAAGCATCAACGGGGATCCGGAACTGATACCACTTCACTGTGGATTCGGTACCATTGGGAAAGGTCACTGTGCTGGAGACCACATCGGTGATAAAATTGCGTCCGGCCTCCATAAGATCATCGGGACGCAGGCTCACCCGGTACTGGTAATAGGATTCACTCTCATTGAGGGTGTTGTCCAGATCAATATCCTCAACCGTTGGCAAACCAGTGTTGGAAAACTCCGACCGGGAAGAATTACCATCCACCCCGTTGAAGTATTTATAGCGGTCCAGAATTCCGGCCTGACGTTCGTCCCATTGCTGGCCTCTGGGGTATCTGAAATCGTCAGAGGAAGGGTCTGCAAGCGCCTGTTCCAGAGCCGAAGGATTGGCAATCAGGCTCGAGAGACGACGGGAATAATCATCAAAGAAACGCGCCTCGTCCCCATTGCTTAAACCATCCAGACCCACATCCTGAGCGGCACGGCCGCCTTCCAGTTGGTCGTCAAAGGCATTCACCAGCGATGGCTGGGTGGGCACCACACCCCATGATGTAGTGTCCACATCGCGGGCCAGGTCGTCCACAGGCAAACCGTTCTCATAAGCCTTGCGGCCATCCTTGAGGATGTCCTCAGAGATATTCCCCAACTCGAAATACAAATCTCCCCCCTGCACCGGGCCTCCTGAAGACTCCGCAAAGGGGTCCATTAGCCAGAACTCAATAAATCCGATATTGGCTGCCTCGAAATCACTGTTGCGGATGGATCGCATCATCCCGCCCCACCGCCGTGAGGGTTGCCGGAGGCTCCCGTCGGGATTCACCCCCGAAGAGTACCCTTCGGAACCATCGGTATCATAATTGTATGGACCTCGTTCCAGTGGATAGAACGCCACATTGAGCACTGGTATATAAGTGGATTCCCCCACTTTGTGCTGCCGGTTCTTGAAGATATCCGTTTCATAAACCGCATTGACATAGTGGCTCGACCGGGTATTGGCATCCGCCCGGATATGGGCTGGAGTGGAGGAAGAAAAATAATTCTGGTTGTTGAACAAGGGATCAATCTGATACCAGGCAAGGCGGGCCCTATTCATACCCGCAGCCAACTCATTGGTGAGACGCGCCTCAGGAAACAGCGAAGAAGGGACACTCGATAGCGACCAAGCGCTGAATGCCTTCATGTCGTAGGACGATTCACCCCCCTCAAAGTCGTCAATATAGGCTTCACCAGCATGCTGCAACCCAGGCGTGGAACCCGGCATGAGCCGGGCATACTCGGCCTCAAATTGAAAAGAGGAGGGAGCAGTAGTCTGCAGCAGGGGTAATTTGTCCACCAGCCGGGTCAGCCAGGGCACATCCGATTGGTACCGCATATCCAGCCCCCACATGGTGTTTGAGAGGGGTTCATCTCCAATGTTCACCTTCTGTGTCAACGGGCGTTCAGAATAATTCAGCAATGTGGCTCCCACATGAAAGCGTTCGCTGATCTGATAGTTCAGATGCGCCCCCCAGAGGGTTCGGGTCTGCATGTCGAACAAGGCGTTGTCTTCAACCCCGATACGAATATCCTGACCTGACTCCAGAATAGCCTGATTCAGCATCCGCACTACGCCCTGGGTGTAGTCCACAGTATAATCAATATTTTCTACCAGTCTTTGATTCCCGGCAGTGACCACCACAGACCCTTGCGGCACATTGGCTGCAGGCAGCATGATTTCTGAGCCGGTGGAAGTACGGTACGTTCCGCGCAAAAGATACTTATTCTTCTGCGACTGCTGAAGTGCCATAGTCAGAGTGGAATCATACAGTTCATCGAACACATAGGAATCAACCGTTCCGGGGGCGACACCCTTACCGGAAAGATAAGTCCGCAAGGTTCCTCCGAGGGGTTCCAGCACCGGAAAAATGACCTGGCCCTTGTCCGGCAACACAGTCAGTCCCTCCATCCAGTCAAAACGGCCATCCGGAGAGGGATCTGACTGGGTATTGGTCCGGTCAAGGCCTGTGATTCTGAGCAGCAGATCCTCACTAGTCTGTTCCTCGGGCAGATAACTCAACTCATTGGCCGACTGGTCATCGCGATAGAGCACATTCAGCTGAAAATCCTCTCTGGAAAGCCCGGAGGATGTCACCTGGTACACATTCTTCATCATCAGGTCCCACAGGGGCAGGCCGGGAGAAAGCTGGGTATTGCGGAGTAACTTCGTCACAAGAACAGCCGGAGCATCAACGCCCCGACCCGTCAGGTCTCCCACCTGATAGGTCCGCCCGCGATACACATACTCAAAGGCCACAGAAAGCACCTCATCGTTGCTCAAGGGCCTGTTCAGCGACAGATAACCCAGGCGGGGGTGAAAGGAATATTCTGAAGAGGAGAGCAACCGGGCATTCTGCAATTTTTCGTAATCCACCCCCGACACCAAACCACGAGCCGACAGAGCCGCCGTCACCTGATTGATGTCGCGAACCTCGTTGTGCAGCATTGGATACAAACGATTGAAGGTACCCGTGGTGTCATTGGCAGGCAGTTGCTCGGCTCCCGCTCCGTTCTGAAAGACCGGATTGAAGATATGACTGGATTCGGCAAGGTCAGTGAATGCCACAATATTTCTGGAATGTTCGTAGTTGTTCGATCGGTTGGTGACCCACACCTCCATACGGGTGATGGTCACATCGGATGTGAGGATGGGCAGCGTTGCCAGCGAAGACTCATAGTGGTCCCTGAAGTACCAAGCCAGAAAAAAATGCCTGTTGGCGTCATAGTCCGCTCCGTCGAGCTGAAACTCATTGAAAGAGGCTCCTCCCTTGAGCTGCACCACTGTGGACTCACCTCTTTGTTGTGAGAACAGGGCCGAGACCGACAAACGGCCAAACTGAAGCTCTGTTTTGAGACCAAACAGGTTCTGGCTACCCCGAATAAGGGATCCAGGCAGGGTGAGTCCCACATTGCCCACCTCAATTTTACGTATGATCTCATCCTCCTTCCCTTCATATCCCAGCTTGATCTCGTTCTCGAAATCGAAGGTGGCATCCGTATCATAGGTGATGCCCATACGCATCTTATCCCCGATGGAACCCGTAACCGACATCTGCAAACGGGTGTCAAAATCCAGCGATGTGGTCTTCCGGGCCCTTTCGGGCAGGACTGGGTTGTTCACCTTGCTGGTGGTTACTCCAAGCGTCAATTCTGCGGAGCCCTGCGGCTGAATCACCAGTTTATTGGTGCCAAATACCCGGTCAAGAAGTTCCGCATTAAGATTCAGGGAGGCAGATGATTCCCGGGTGCCAGTCCGGTTGCCGGCAGAAAGACGCTGAGCCTCCCACCAGCCACGGCGCAGCGTTTGTTGAGCCTGCAACGCTCTGAAGGAGGATGCATCCAGAAAGTACGGGGTGCGAATCTTCAGGGAGTCTCCCGTAATCATGTGCAGCACATAATTGTGACTCCACGGACGATACTCAAACTGCCATCTGTAGTGGCCCGAATCGGCCAACGAAAGCCCTGCAGAGGGAAAAGGCAGCGACAGCGGCTGGCTCTGCATCAGATGCGGCCATCCCCACAACCCGGCGATGAGCAGGGCGATACTGAGAATATGTGGGATACGCTGTTGCAACACAAATGCCGTCTTCTACAAACCCCTCAGTGCCTGCTTCACCATATCCTCCACCGAAATCCCCGGGGTAGCAGCGCATATTTTTTCGAGCACCTTTTCCACGGCACTTTTGGGAAAACCCAGATTCACCAAGGCGGATAAAGCTTCTTCCCGGGAAGTATTCCCCGAAGACAAGAACATCTCCTCAGAGGCAGGCAAGCCTCCGATTTTGTCCTTGAGGTCCACCACAATTCTCTGGGCCGTTTTCAGGCCGATGCCCTTGACATTCTTCAGCGCCCCAACATTGGCTGAGGAAACGGCCTCTATGACCTCATCGGGAGACAGGGAAGAGAGAATCATTCGTGCCGTACCCGCACCCACCCCTGAAACAGAGATGAGCTGACGGAAAATATCCCGTTCACGGGTGCTGAAGAAACCGAACAGCAAGATCGCATCCTCTCGGACCAGCATGTGCACATACAGCCGGACCTTTTCCTGCCCGGGCGTAGTCTGCTGATGTACTGAAGTATAAGTATGCAGGGATATATGCACTTGAAAAGCCACTCCTCCCACCAGAATCGAAGCCGAAACCGGGGTAAGGGCGGACAAAGAACCCTCAACGAAGTCAAACATATTACTAATTCATTGATTAAAAATCAGTTCCAATGGGGGTTCTCGGGTACAATATGCCAGCTACGAAAGGCATCTCCCAGCGAACGGACCATTTCATTCCATCCACCGGGTGAAACAGAGAGCACTACAGCAGCATTCATGTCCCCCACCACCCAGGCATTCCTGCCGAGTTCTTCTTCTAATTGTCCGGGAGACCAGCCGGAATACCCCAGAAAAAACCGAATCTGATCCGAATGGATACTGCCCGACTCAATTCCCTCCCGAATACATTTCAGTTGCCCGCCCCACCACAGGCCCTTCTTGACCTCAATGGCATCTTCCACACCGGGAATCCTGTGGAGGTAGTGAAGACGCTCAGGAGACACGGGCCCGCCCAGACATACAGCCGCATCACAATGTGGGAACCCATCAACAAGCTGGTGAATAGCCACATCCAGCGGCTTGTTCAGCACAAACCCGATGGCACCTTCGGCAGAATACTCAGTGAGCAACACCAGAGAACGATGAAAAACCCCGTCCTGCAAAAAAGGCTCCGAGATGAGTACCCGCCCCCTTTTCAAGGGCTTGCTTGCGCCCCGCACACGAAACATTTCATTCAGATCTTTCATCGCAGTATTGTTCCCCAACAAAGATACATGATTTGTTTAATTGTATTACCTTAGCCAAAGCTGTCCACCCACGTTTCACACCAACTTGTACACATATGAAATATCTGCTCACGTTTCTCTTCGCCATGTTTGTATGTGCTTCCGGAAAGGCTCAGACTGCCTCCGAGTACACCGAGGAAGGGCTCCTGAGCTTCATTACCGGGGAATATGAGGATGCCATCGCACATTTCACCAAGGCCATCGCTCTGAACCCGCGGGACACCACCGCGTTCCAGGTCCGGGCTGAATGCCGCGAGGCCCTGGAGGATTATCAGGGAGCTATTGCCGACTTCACCAAGGCGATTGAACTCGACCCAGGCAATGCCGAGCTTTACTCATCCCGTGGATATACGCGGACCTACCTGAAATACTACTCAGGAGCGATTGCCGATTACACCAAAGCCATTGCCCTGGACCCCCGAAATGCGGGCACCTATTGGTTGCGAGGGGAATCCAGGCTGTTCTCCAAAGACTATCAGAACGCCCTTGCTGATTACAACCGAGCCATCGAGATCAATCCCAAATATGCCTCTGCCTACCTGTTCCGGGGGTATGCACTGATCATGCTCGGAGAGAAGGAACGAGGCTGTCAGGAGATGAACCGGTCTCTGCAGATGGGCTGGAAGGAGGCCCAGGAATACATCAACAAATACTGCCGCTAAGACCTTCTCAACCCGCAGGCTTCTTTCTCCCTGTATCGTTAAAAAATGTTAAATTTATATACACAGTTAAATATTTAACAAAATAGTTGAATATTTATAAAAATAGATATACATTTGCTCAGTACGAATACTGACTCCTATGAAAACACCCCGCCCCATGAAGGAACTCACCAAGGCAGAAGAGCAAATCATGCACATTCTGTGGAAACTCCAAAAGGGTTTCGTGAACGACATTATCGAAGAGATCCCTGCCCCCAAACCCGCCTACTCAACGGTTTCTACCGTGGTGAGGGTGCTGGAACAAAAGGGATTTGTTGCCCACAACACCTACGGACACAACAATGAGTATTTTCCGCTCGTGGATAAAGAAACCTATACCCGTGACTTCCTCCGCAAGTTTACGCACAATTACTTCAGCAATTCATACAAGGCTCTGGCATCGTTTTTCACCCACAAAGAAGATTTGAGTTTGCAGGAACTGGAGGAAATCCACCAAATGATTGAGCAACGTATCGCTGAACGAAAAAATGCACGGTCATGAATGCACTGCTTATGTACCTATTTCTGACCATCGTCCTTACCGGCATGGTCATGCTTGGATATCTTACCGCATTACGTTCGGGACGGTTCTTCCGATTAAACCGTATCTACCTACTTACCGGGCTGCTGATCTCTTTCACCCTGCCGCTCGCAGGCCTGAACGGATGGCTT
>DFUR01000084.1 GCA_002380425.1 Bacteroidales bacterium UBA4181 | reverse complement strand
TTTTGTGGTACCACTCGGATTCGAACCAAGGACACACGGATTTTCAGTCCGATGCTCTACCAGCTGAGCTATGGTACCGTTTGGTCAAGCGGTGCAAAAGTAATGGATTTTTTATTAATTGCAAGTCGCTGGCCGTTTTTTCATCCATGAATCCACCGCCCTTTTCCCCCATACGACAACCGTTGCCAGGGCAATTCGGGGGAGGGTAATCCACCATACGGATACGCCCAGAGCGACAAAAACCAATGTGTCCTCCACCAGGGAGTGAGAGACGGCGATGTGGTGATTCAGCAAGTCGCTGTCCCTTTTGGGAAGCTCACCGCTGCGCCGGTGTTCAATGAGGGTGGAGGAGCCATACGCCAGGCCGATCACATAGGAGATAATCCAGGGAAAGGAGACTGTGGCGGGCAGACCCATAGGTTTCATCAGGGGGGCCATCAGGCGGGTGGACCACTGCATGATGCCATATTCGGTGAGCAGTTCCTGAAAGATTCTTAGGCTAACCACGATGCACACAATCATCAGGGTAAGCATCAGGCTGCCCGATAACCAGTTGGTCAGCACGGTGCTCAGGGGCAGGTGTCCCGCGGTCATGCCATGAACCATAATCCGGTCGTCCGGGGGCAGTACAGCATGGAGGAACAAACCGCAGGCAACAGCACCGGCAAGCCGCAGCAGCACCATATGGACCGCTCGCGAACCAGTTTTGCTTTGCACGGCCGTTTCCACAATCAGATTGTGCGCTACCAGCATCATCAGGGCCATGATGGTAATCTCCCTCATGGTAAACGGGATGGCCTGCATCACCGCGATTCCGGAGTATAAAGTCATCCCGGCAGCGGTGAGGATAACCAGAGCGCCCTCACCTCTGAGCCCCATCCATGCAAAGAACGGCTGCAGATGAAAAGCCAGAACATCCAGGACCCCGGTGTATTGCAGCAATGTAGCTGCAAAAGAAACGGGAAGCATGATGCTCACAAGCCAAAAGGCCGTACGTAAGGCGGGACGCACTGCTTTAGTAACCGGTTTGCTGATTCGTGATGCGTGGTGGTTTAGATTCATTCCGAAGGTTGTATCAGAATTTCAGATAGTTTTTCTTGCGAAAAAACAAAAGATATCAGGTAGCCGGTGGCTTTGGAATGCATAGAGAGGGTGTCTCCCTCAGGTTCTGCAAGGTCTGAGAACCGAAGAAAGAAAGAGGCGCGGGACATGCCTGCCCGGATGTCCCGGGTGAGCAGGGTGACCCCGGGATGCATGATATCGGCAGTAAACAGCGGATGGCTTCGCGATGGGTCATGCTGGAAATACACTTCAGCGAGTGGGTGGGAGAACCGGTAGAAGGTGTCCGCAACGGCCGAATCCCGGCTGTCGGGAACGGAAAGCATCTGGGATGATAGCAGCTTGCCATTCCTGGTTGCGAACGATTTATAGATGGGCTCGAATGCGAAAGGGGCGTTAAGGAAGGCATTCTGGCTCATGGGCACCACAGAGGCACGCTCCCTGTCCAGAGAGGACAGTCCGGAGCACCCCGCCAGAACACCAAGAAGCCAAAGCCAACGTAGAAATTTCATAGTTTTTTTTGAAGCCCTAAAGATACATAAAATCGTTTAGTACCTTTGCTGCAGGTGCCTGGAGGGCTCCTTAAGGAGTCTCACCACCAAGTTGTTTTGCTCTTCCCCGGACGATCATGGGAAAATGGTTTGTTATATTGGCTCTGTTATTGGTTCCGGGTTGGTGCCTCCCGGGGCTGGTTGTTGCTCAGCCCCTACCCGGTACAGACCCAATGGCGGCATTCCATCAGCGCATCCTGGCCCACGTGTCCTCGGGCAATTATCGTGCCGCCCTGTCCGTGAGCGACTCCACCCTTATGCGGGCTGAGACCCCTTTGAATTACTACTATCAGGGATGGGTCAACGAACTCATGGAGGCTCCCCAAAAAGCCGAATGGGCGTATTCTAAATCCATCCGGATTGACACTGCCTACATGGAAGGGTATCTGGCCCTGGTCCGTTTGTATATTGGACAGAACAAGCTGGAGAAGGCCATTCTTTTGTGTGACAAGATGCTGTGGATGGATCAGCAGCACAAGCAGGCGTTGCTGGAACGAAGCCGGATTTTTGCCCTGGTGCATGATTATTTCGAGGCTATTGACGATGCCACCCTGGCCATTGAAGTTGATTCCCTGTATGCGGATGCCTACTATTTGCGGGGGTTGTATCATCTGGAGAGTTTTCTGCCAGAGCAAGCACATGACGATTTGGATAAAGTCATCAGCCTTGCACCCGATTTTCTGGATGCCTATTTGCTCCGGGCCGAAACCTTTTTTATGTTGGGCCGCATGGACAGTGCCCTGGTCGATGCCCGGACGGTCATGGAAAGGGGTGCAGCCTTCCCGGCCAAGGACTATCCTCGTCGGTCTCAGGAATTGCTTCTGCGCTTCTACCGGGAAAGCAAGCCTCCTGTGATTACCCTGATCAGCCCGGATGTACGGGAGGCGCAACTCCATCTGCCTGCCTATGTTTCGGAGATTGTGCTCTCGGGTTTTGCTGCTGACGAAAGCCCCATTGAAAGCCTCACTGTCAATGGAGCTTCCGTTAAATGGGAGGAAGTGGATGGCGGCTGCCGGTTTGAAGCCCGGCTTAGGATCACGAATACCACCCGGGTAGAGATTATGGCAACGGATATTTATCAGAATGCCAGCCAATTAGCATTCGATATCAGTATGGAAACTATGATTGTTCCGGAGCGCCTTCCCTGATGTTCGGCATGGGTTTGTGCGTTATAAAAAATTATGTACTTTTGCCCCCCGATAAGCTACTGACCCGTGGTGTAATGGTAACACTGCAGATTTTGGTTCTGTCATTCAAGGTTCGAATCCTTGCGGGTCAACACTTTTTTTGGTCCAGGTGATATAAAGATTATTCCGGAGCCGGAAGCGCCCCCACAGGGTCGGGCAGGGTTGCCGACCGAATCACCACCCGATAGGGTTCCCCGTCCACATATTCAATACACGAAGTCCAGTTGCCACTTTCATCCATGGTGTAGTACCATGTCCGGGTTTCATCCAGGTCTCCGTCGTCATCGTACTCGTTTTTCCGGATCAGATTTCCCTGTGGGTCGTAGTGGTAAGTATAACGAATATCCAGATCCCCGTCATCGTCCACAACGCTCATCTGCGAAACCCGGCCCTGCTCGTTGTACTTATAGAGCATCCTGGCCTCAAAATCCCCGTCTTCATCCCGGCGTGTAGCATAATCCATCACCCCGTTCTGGTCGTAGTGGCAGGTTGTCCGGGTGCGTAGTTCTCCGTCTCCGTAGAACTGGTTAATGCGCCAAAGCTTCCCTGTTTCATTGTACTGATAAATCTCTCTCAAATCCAGATCCCCGTCATCATCGTAGTAATTGATGTTGGTCAGGTTTCCCTTGTCGTCAAAGGAGAACTTTCGGCTTTCCACCTTGTCGTCCTTGTGCACCACATCGAAGCGAATCACGGCTTCATAATAGGTGTCCCTCAGGGATACAGCCCGGCGTGAGATGCCCATTTTATACAAATCACTACCTGGAAGTACCCGCAGTTGTTCCTGGCGTTCAGCGATGGAGTCCCTTTCGGTACGGGTAGTTCCCGTAGGCGAGGTACATGCTCCGGCCAACAGGAGTAGCAGCCATAATGCAGCAATGTTCTTCATAGGGGTGCTTTGAAACCAAAGATACACAAAATGCGGGAACCCCTCCCGGATTACCAGGAGAATATGTTGCGGAGAATCCACCAAAGCACAATCACCGTAAAAACCGTCAGGCATGCGATGCGCCCGCTGATGGCCTGCCGCAGCCGGGGGAACCGCTCCCGGACACCCGGAATATTCATGGAACCCAGAACCAGCAGATAGGGCAGGGAAATCAATATCAGGGCATTGGAGCGAAAGGCATCAGCAAAGTTGCCGTTCAGCAGATGGTGCAGCATGCGCTGGGAGCCGCATCCGGGGCATTTCCAGCCGGTGAGGGCATAAAAACTGCACCGTGGAAACAAGGACGAGCTTTCGGGCGGGTATGACCGATAAATAATCAGGCCTATTCCGCCCAGAATCACACCCAGGATCAGCCATCCCGCGAATCTGGGAAGGCCGGAAGCGAATTTAGACATGCCAGAAGGGGTGGTGCATGAAGAAAGGAAAGCCCAGACTCGAAAGCGGGAACACAAACATCGATAAAATGCCTATCAGATAAATACAAATCCCGATCCCGAATCCAATCTTAACCCATCTGCCCGCTTCGGCAGAGGCCTGCAGCGCCTCGGCATACATTCCTCTGCGCCATTTGGATTCCACGCCCGCAGCGTAAACGATACCCACGATGCCCAAAGGGGTACAACAGCAGATAGTAACCAGTATGGCTTCAATCAACCAGGTTCTGGGCGGCAGGCTCGAGGTGGGTGTACTGGGAGTCCCGGCAGGAACGTTCAGCGTGGGGGGAATATGCTCAAACAAGTCGCTGAGTTCCTTTACCTGGGAAGCCAGGGTCCACTGGGAGAGCCCTGAGTGCCATACGAGGGTGTTGCGGTTGATGGGTTTTGTCCGGAGTTCCTCCAAATCAAAAGGGCCTTGCTGGATGTTGTGCTGGTCAGCGTAGTAGTAATTTTTCATGATGCTCGGGATGAGAGTTGTATGTATGGGGCAAAGGTAAGCAATTAAATGATTACTATGCAATGCAAGGTACTAGAATTTTTAAAACAACAGGTGCCCTTACTACAGACGGCCGTTAAAACTCCGCTGCCTCATGGCCTCAAAAGTAATAATGGCGGTGGACACAGAGACATTCAGTGAATCAATGGCACCACACATGGGAATCTTGATACGTCCGTCAGCCTGTTCCAGCCAGAAAGGGGTAAGGCCGTCAGCCTCAGTACCCATGACAATAGCCACCGGTCCTGTCATGTCCGTTTGGTGGTACCAGGTGCTGGCGGTAAGCTCTGCAGCCAGAATCCTGACACCCTTGTTGCGGAGCCAGGCACAAGCCTCCTGAGAGGTACAGGGGATCACAGGCCGGGTAAACACGCAGCCGATACTGGACCGAACCACATTTGGGTTGTAGATGTCTGTGAGCGGGTCGCAGACCAGCACGGCATCGGCCGAGGCCGCATCGGCGGTGCGAAGAATGGCACCCAGGTTTCCGGGCTTTTCCACGGATTCAAGCACAATAAGGAAGGGATTGGGGCTGGTACGGAGCGATGATAGTTCGGTAT
Source organism: Bacteroidales bacterium UBA4181 (assembly GCA_002380425.1). Taxonomy (GTDB): domain Bacteria; phylum Bacteroidota; class Bacteroidia; order Bacteroidales; family UBA4181; genus UBA4181. The sequence goes on along the minus strand of DFUR01000084.1, from coordinate 34,851 downwards.
GTCTGGGGCGGGCAAGCGCCAACACACCATCCGACTGGTCCCGGTAGGCAATCCGGGCAAACACATTCCGGCTGACCTCCCACACCTCCACTTCGGGCGGGAGTTGGAAGAGGAGCTTGTGGGCGGCCCGGTCTCCGCTGACAGCCGGGCAGTGGAACAGGGCGTGCAGGGAGTAGCCATGCGCAAGGGCCAGGTTGATTTCCTTGAATCCCTCAATCACAAAGAGATTCTGTTCCTTGCGTTCGCGCGACTTATCCAGCCTGAGTATCTGGCGGATGCGGGGATTTTGGGTACTGGTGATGGGTTCCATGGGCGGGGCAGGCACTTTGTAGCGATATCGGGGTGTCTGCAGAAGCAAAAGTACGGAGGAATGTAAAATATGCAAAAAAATATCGGCTTTGGAACCGTTTTTGTACAGAAAGTGTATATTTGCGCAAAACAAGGCATATGACACGGAGCACTATAGACATCCTACTTGCGATTATTCTTATTCTACAAGGATAAAGCAGGAATGGTGTTCGGTGCGGTCTCGATATTCCAAAGCCATTCTGCAACAGAATGGCTTTTTTTTTGAGATTGCGCCGGAGCAGTCCGGAGATGGCCCGTAAAACCAATGTTGAACCTAAAAAACAACAAGATGCAAGACAAGTTATTTATTTTCGATACCACCCTGCGGGACGGGGAACAGGTGCCCGGATGTCAGCTCAACACGGTTGAGAAAATCGAAGTGGCCAAGGCCCTGGACGAGTTGGGCGTGGACATTATTGAGGCCGGCTTCCCAATCTCCAGCCCGGGGGATTTCAATTCCATCGTGGAAATTTCCAAGGCGGTGACGCGCCCCACCATCTGCGCCCTTACCCGTGCTGTGGAAAAGGATATCGAGGTGGCCGCCGATGCGTTGCATTTTGCCAAAAACAAAAGGATTCATACCGGTATCGGGACTTCGGAGTACCACATCAAATACAAGTTCAACTCAAATCAGGAGGAAGTCCTGCAGCGGGCTGTTGCTGCTGTGAAGTATGCCCGCCGGTTTGTGGAGGATGTTGAGTTTTATGCCGAGGATGCCGGACGGACAGACAACGAATACCTGGCCCGGGTGGTGGAAGCGGTGATTGGTGCCGGCGCCACGGTGGTGAACATTCCGGACACCACCGGCTATTGTACTCCTTATGAGTATGGGGCCAAGATTCTGTATCTCATGGAACATGTCTCCAATGTGCACAAAGCCATTTTGTCCACCCATTGCCATAATGACCTGGGTATGGCCACCGCCAATTCTCTGGCCGGAGTACTCAACGGAGCCCGTCAGGTGGAAGTGACCATCAACGGCATCGGGGAACGGGCCGGGAACACCTCCCTGGAGGAGATGGCCATGATTATGTGCAGCCGCAAGGATGTGCCTGTCCGTACCGATATTGTCACCCGGAACATCATGAAGACTTCCCGGCTGGTATCCACCCTGATGCGGATGCCGGTGCAGCCCAACAAAGCCATCGTGGGCCGCAATGCCTTTGCTCATTCTTCGGGAATCCATCAGGACGGGGTGATCAAGAACCGTGAGAACTACGAAATCATCAACCCGGCAGATGTGGGGGTCAATGAATCGGCCATTGTGCTTACGGCACGCAGCGGGCGGGCAGCGCTCAAGTTCCACTACGAGCGTCTGGGCATCAAGATGTCTCCCGAACAGCTCGATGAAGCGTACAAGAAATTCCTGGCCCTGGCTGACCGTAAAAAGGACATCAACGATGCGGACCTGTACGTGATTGCCGGTGTCACCGAAGCCGAGCAGAAACGTCGTCTGAAGCTGAAATTCCTGCAGGTAGTGTGCGGCAAATCGAGTATCCCGATGGCTACCGTACAACTGGTTATTGACGGGGAAATCTGTACGGCGACTGCTTCGGGCAGCGGGCCGGTGGACGCTGCCTTCAACGCCATCCGCCAATTGATTCACCGTAAGGTTACCCTCGAGGAATATCTGGTTCAGGCCATCACCCGGGGCAGTGATGATGTGGGCAAGGTGCACATCCAGATTGCCAATCAGGGGAATATCTATTATGGTTTCTCGGCCAACACCGATGTGGTGACTGCCTCAGCTGAGGCCTTTATTGATGCTTTGTCTAAAATTGTATAATTGTTTCAACCATCCAATCCTATGCAACGAACATTATTTGACAAGATCTGGGACAGCCATGTCGTCCGCGAGATAGAGGGCGGCCCCAGCGTAGTGTATATCGACCGGCATCTGGTCCACGAAGTGACCAGCCCACAGGCTTTTGCGGGGCTTGACAGCCGCGGACTCAAGGTGTTCCGGCCGCAGCAGACCTTTGCCACCTGTGACCACAATGTGCCCACGCTGGACCAGCATCTGCCCATTCGTGATGTGCTTTCGCGGATGCAGGTAGAAACCCTGGCGGCCAATGCGGAAAAACACGGCATCCATCATTTTGGGCTCAACAATCCCAATCAGGGGGTGGTACATGTCATGGGCCCGGAACAGGGCGTGACCCTTCCGGGACAGACCATTGTTTGCGGGGACAGCCATACTTCTACCCATGGAGCCTTTGGAAGCATCGCTTTCGGCATCGGCACCAGCGAGGTGGAGATGGTTCTGGCCACCCAGTGTATCATGCAGCCCAAGCCCAAAAAGATGCTTATTGAGGTCAACGGTACGCTTGGGAAAGGGGTGACCTCCAAGGATATCATCCTGTACATCATCTCCAAAATCACTGCCGGCGGAGGCACCGGGTATTTCATTGAGTTTGCCGGCTCCGCCATCCGGAGCCTTTCCATGGAAGCCCGTATGACCCTATGCAATATGAGCATTGAGATGGGTGCCCGCGGGGGAATGATTGCCCCGGACCAGACCACTTTTGACTATGTTCAGGGCCGGCCCTATGCCCCAGTGGGGGAAGCCTGGGACAAAGCCCTGGCATACTGGAAGACCCTGCGCACCGACGAGGGAGCGGTGTTTGACCGCACCTGCCGCTATGAGGCTGCGGACATCGAACCCATGATCACTTACGGAACCAACCCGGGTATGGGGATGAAGATTACCGGTGTTGTACCCGATGGATCCGATCTGGAGGGCAATGACCGCAAATCTTTTGACAAGTCATTGAACTACATGGGGATTCAGGCTGGAAAACCCATGCTGGGCATGCCGGTTGATTATGTTTTTGTGGGCAGTTGTACCAACGGAAGAATTGAGGACTTCCGCATGTTTGCCTCTCTGGTCCGCGGCCGGAAGAAGGCCGAAGGAGTTACCGCGTGGCTGGTCCCTGGTTCCAAAAGAGTGGAAAAGCAGGCTGTGGCCGAAGGGCTGACCGACATCCTGCGTGAGGCCGGGTTTGAGTTCCGGCAACCGGGCTGTTCTGCCTGTCTGGCCATGAACGAAGATAAGGTGCCTGCCGGGAAATATGCCGTTTCGACTTCGAACCGCAACTTCGAGGGCCGTCAGGGTCCGGGAGCGCGGACCATCCTGGCCAGTCCGCTGGTTGCTGCTGCTGCGGCTGTCACCGGGCGGATTACCGATCCCCGTGAATTTCTGTAACTTTTAACATCGCAACCATGCCAATAGATAAATTTATCACCCTCCAGGGCACCTTTGTGCCTCTGCCTATTGAGAATGTGGATACGGACCAGATTATCCCGGCCCGTTTCATGAAAGGAACCACCCGTGACGGATTTGGGGATAACCTGTTCCGCGACTGGCGGTACCACAAGGATGGAGCCCCGGTGCAGGATTTTGTCCTCAATCAGGGCGTTTACTCCGGTTCGATTCTGGTGGCCGGGAAGAACTTCGGGAGCGGGTCCAGCCGCGAACATGCTGCGTGGGCCATCACCGGGTACGGATTCAAAGCTGTGGTGTCCAGTTTCTTCGCGGATATTTTCCGGAACAATGCGCTCAACAACGGCTTGTTGCCGGTACAGGTGTCAGAGGATTTTCTGTCGGAGATATTTGCCGCTGCAGCCGACCCTGCCACTGAGTTACGTATCGATCTGGAGCAGCAGCTGATTACCCTTTTGTCCTCCGGAAGGAGTGAGCCTTTTGACATCAATCCCTACAAACGGAATTGTCTGCTGAATGGGTTTGATGATATTGATTTCCTGCTGAACATCAAAGACGAGATTGTTCAGTTTGAGCAAAACCGATAATACGCTTGTTATGAACGTCGAGATTATGGATACCACCCTTCGGGATGGGGAACAAACATCGGGGGTGTCCTTCACTGCTTCGGAAAAATTGCACATTGCCCGGATGCTGTTGGATGACCTGAAGGTGGACCGGATTGAGGTCGCCTCTGCCCGGGTCTCGGCGGGAGAACTTGAGGCAGTGAAGCGCATCACGGCCTGGGCCTGGCTCAAGGGTTGGCTCGACCGTGTGGAGGTGCTGGCCTTCATTGACGGAGACCTGTCCCTGGACTGGATCAGAGGCGCCGGAGCCAGGACGGTCAATCTGCTCAGCAAAGGCTCTCTGAAGCATCTCTCCGGGCAACTGCGCAAGACGCCTCAGGCGCATGTGGAGGATATCCTGCGTTCTGTTCAAGCCTGCGGGCAGCACGGAATGACAGCCAATCTGTATCTCGAGGACTGGAGTAACGGGATGCGCCATTCCAGGGATTATGTGTTCTTCCTGGTGGACCAGCTCAAGGACGCTCCCATCCGGCGTTTCATGCTGCCCGACACTCTGGGCATCCTGGCCCCGGATGAAACCTTTGCGTTCTGTTCTGCGATGAGGGCCCGTTACCCCGGGTTACACTTTGATTTTCATGCGCATAACGATTATGACCTGTCGGTGGCCAATTCCCTGATGGCAGTCCGGGCCGGTATGCAGGGCATCCACTGCACGGTAAACGGGCTGGGCGAACGAGCCGGCAACACCCCGCTTTCCAGCATTGTTCCGGTACTCAAGGATCTGGCCGGAGTGGAGATTGCTGTTGCGGAAGAAAAGATTACCCCGGTGAGCCGCATGGTGGAGACCTTCTCGGGCATCCGGATCCCGGCCAATAAGCCGGTCATCGGAGACAATGTGTTCACTCAGGCCTGCGGAGTTCATGCGGACGGGGACAACAAAGACCAGCTCTACTACAATGATCTGCTTCCCGAGCGCTTTGGCCGCGTGCGCAAATACGCTCTTGGAAAGACTTCCGGGAAATCAAATGTGCTCAAGAATCTGGAAGAGTTGGGCGTGAACCTCGACCCGGAAGCCATGAAGAAGGTGTCGCAACGGGTCATCGAACTCAGCGACCGCAAGGAAAATGTTACCGCTGAGGATTTGCCCTACATCATTTCGGATGTGCTGCAAAGCGAGTCCATTGATCAAAAAATCCGTATCCGGAACTATGCGCTTTCGGTGGCAGAGGGGCTCAAATCCGTGGCCACTCTGAGTATAGAGATTGACGGCAAAACCTATCAGGAAACCTCATCGGGAGATGGCCAGTACGATGCCTTTATGAATGCGTTGCAAAAGATATACAAATCAGTGAACCGCATCCTGCCCCGTCTGACGGATTATCTGGTGACCATCCCTCCCGGAGGCAAGACCGATGCCCTGGTGGAAACCGTCATCACCTGGACCCTCTCAGAGCGGGAATTCCGCACCCGGGGCCTGGACTCCGATCAGACCGTGGCCGCTATCAAGGCTACCCTGAAGATGCTGAATATCGTTGAGAACCAGGATTTCTCGGCTAAACCGCAATCGCTCCCTTAATGTGTGGGTGGGGGTCATATCCTTCCACAGAGATGTCCTCGTAGGTGAAATCGAACAGTGAGGTTACCCCGGGGTTCAGCACCAGCCTCGGCAGTGCCCGGGGTTGTCGTTGCAGTTGGGTGTGGACTTGTTCCAGATGGTTCAGGTAGATGTGCGCATCCCCCAGGGTGTGCACAAAGGTTCCGGGTTGTAACCCAGTGACCTGCGCCATCATATGGGTCAGCAGAGCGTATGAGGCAATATTGAAGGGAATCCCCAGGAAAACATCGCAACTCCGCTGGTATAACTGGCAGGAAAGCCTGCCCTCCGCCACATAGAACTGGAAAAGTACATGACAGGGAGGCAGGGCCATCCGGTCCAGTTCCCCCACATTCCACGCGCAAACCAGGTGCCGGCGAGAGTCGGGCTGGTTGCGGATGGAATCAATCACTCCGGAAATCTGGTCCACGTGGCCTCCGGATGCCGTGGGCCAGGACCTCCACTGATATCCGTACACCGGCCCCAGGTCTCCGTTTTTGTCGGCCCACTCATCCCAAATGGTTACCTTGTTGTCCCTGAGGTACTTAATGTTGGTGGAACCCTGCAGAAACCACAACAGTTCATGAAAGATGGAGCGGGTGTGTAGTTTTTTTGTGGTCAGCAGGGGAAATCCCTCGCTGAGCTGAAACCGCATCTGGTAGCCGAAAACGCTCAGCGTGCCCGTCCCCGTTCGGTCGGACTTTTGCACTCCGTTGTCCAGGATGTGCTGAAGAAGGTCAAGATACTGCCTCATTTTTTGGTACGGATATTGAGTTTCAAATTTACATAATTGTCCGGCTATTATTGCCTGTGTTGCTGAGGTTGCTTAAGTTTTTTGCTATTTTTGCGGGATGTTCACTGCGTTTTTAATGGTGATTCTGAAATAATTAACGGATGTTCCTGTTGCTGAGAATGCGTTTTTTGGTCTCCGGTTTTGTGTTTGTGATGCTTTGGCAGCCCCTGGCAGCCAGGGAACGCTCCATCTCCATGGATGCCGGCTTCTTTGCCGGAACGTCCTATTTCTTTGGAGATGTGGAGCCCCGCAAACATTTTCATTGGCCGGCACTGGCATTCGGAGGGATTGGGAAAATCTCCCTGAATCCCTTTCTTTCTGCCCGGGGGACCCTCACTTACGGAGAACTCAGGGGGCTTTCACTGGATTACGATCCAACCCTCACCGCGCCCGGTGGAACATTTTACCGGTTCCGGTACAAAATGATTCATGCCTCTGCCGGACTGGAGTATTATTTCCTGCCTCATCTGGACCGGGGCTACCAGCGTTCGTGGACGCCCTACATCTTTGCCGGGGTAGGATGGACAGCGCATCAGTTGGGAAGGCCCTCCTTTTATGAGGGACCGGTGTATGGGCGCAGGGACAGGCACAATTTCACCCTGCCTTTTGGACTGGGCGTGCGGGTGCGCTGTGCCCCCCGTATCTCTGTGGGGGCGGAGTGGGCTCTGGTGAAGACTTTTGACGACACCCTCGATTACACGCTTGATCCGGGACACACCGGGTCTTCGTTCAACCTGAGCGGGAATGACTGGTTTGGTTTTGCCGGCATGTATATCACCTACCGGATTTTTCAACCCCGGACCCCTTGTCCTGCCTATGATTAAGTATATGCCTTGCAGATATGAGTCTTATTGAACAGGTCAAACAGGGGAGGCTTCCCCGGCACATTGCCATCATCATGGACGGCAACGGACGCTGGGCCCAGATGCAGGGTCAGGAACGAACCTTCGGGCATTCCCAGGGGGTCACTCCGGTGCGGGAGGTGATTGAAGGCTCGGCCGAGCTGGGCATTTCCTATCTTACCTTGTATGCCTTCTCGACCGAGAACTGGAGCCGTCCCCGGAAGGAGATTGATGCTCTGATGTCTCTGCTGGTTTCCACCCTCAACACGGAACTCTCCACCATGGTGGAGAACAACATCCGCCTGAGGCTCATCGGGGATTTGGAACGGTTTTCTCCGGATATTTACCGGGACCTGATGGAAGGGGTGCACAGGACTGCCGGGAATTCCGGGCTCACTGTGCAGATCGCCCTTAGTTACAGCGGTCGTTGGGATATCATGCAGGCTGTGCGCCACATCGCCGGACAGGTCCGGGACGGGGCGCTCTCTCCGGCGGAGCTTACCGAGGATTTGTTTGCCCGCCATCTGGCTACGGCCGGTGTGCCCGATCCCGAATTGCTCATCCGCACCAGCGGTGAAGTCCGCATCAGCAATTTCCTGCTTTGGCAGTGCGCTTATACAGAATTATACTTTACGCCTACTTTGTGGCCCGATTTTCGCCGTGATGACCTCTACCGGGCCATCCTCGATTATCAGCACCGGGAAAGGCGCTTTGGAAAAACCAGTGCCCAGGTACAGCAAAATTTTTAAGAATGACAGGTATGCAGAGAAGAATTGGATTGTTGTTGGCTGTTGTGTTTTGTATCCTCCGAGTCGTGGCGCAAGAGCCTGCAGGTTCTTCCTTGCCCATGGTGGATTACGCAGAGCCAAGGGAATACGAAGTGGCAGGGGTGACCGTCACCGGAGTGCAGGGCCTGGATCCCCTGGTGCTGGAACGAATCAGCGGACTGTCCGTGGGTTCGCGTCTTCAGGTTCCCGGGGATCAGCTCTCCAAGGTGGTGGATAATTACTGGAGGCAGGGCTTCTTTTCGGATGTGAAGGTGGTCATTGCCCGCATCGAAGGCGATAAGATATGGATTGATGTTCAGCTCAAGGAGCTTCCCAGAATATCCGGATGGGAATTCAAGGGTTTCTCCTCTGCTTCCATCAAGGATCTTAAGACTCCGCTCAACCTCAAGAGTGGTCTTCAGGTCACCCAGAGCCTGCTCGATGGTATTCAGCGCATCGTGAAAAAACACTACGATGAGAAGGGATTCATGTCTGCGGAACTCAATATCATACAGAAGCCTGATACCTCGCAGTTGAACAGGGTATTTCTGGTGCTCGATCTGGACAGGAAGCGCAGGGTGCGCATCAAGAAAATCAATTTCACAGACAATGTTGTGTACAGTGACGGCCGTCTGCGCCGGGTAATGAAAAAAACCAAGCAGATTGGCCTGAATCTCCTGAAGAGCAACCGCTACAAAACCGATAACTTTTTGGAGGACCAGCAAAGCCTCTTTGATTTCTACAGCAAGCACGGCTACCGGGACTACCAGATGTTGCACGACACCCTGGTGTTCCTGAGCGAGAACAGGCTGGCCCTGAATATCCGGGTTCATGAAGGTGACCCCTACTACTTCAGGAACATCACCTGGCTGGGCAATACCAAGTATCCCAGCGAAATTCTGAACCGATATCTTGGCTTTAAAACGGGAGATATTTATGACCAGGTGGGCCTGGACAAACGCCTGATGGTCGATGAGGATGCCGCCATCTCCCTGTATCATGACTATGGTTATTTGGGTGCTCATATTATTCCGGTGGAGACGCGCATTGACAACGATTCCGTGGATCTGGAGCTCCGGGTGATTGAGGGCCCCCAGTACCACGTGGGTCATGTGGAGGTCGAAGGGAACGAAACCACCAATGAACATGTGGTCCGCAGGGAGTTGCGCGTAAAACCGGGGGATTTGTTCAATAAGACCCTCCTGATGCGTGACCTCCGTGAGTTGGCCAACCTGGGGTATTTCAACCAGGAATCCATCACTCCGGATATTCGTCAGGATGAACAGAACGGCACCGTGGATGTGGTCTATCAGGTGGAGGAAGTGTCCACCAGCCAGTTTGAACTCTCAGCCGGATACGGAGGTAGTATGTTTATCGGTCGTATCGGGTTGCAGTTCAGCAATTTTGCCACCAGCGGGTTGAAGAACTTCAAGGAGTGGCGTCCGGTGCCCATGGGGGATGGACAGTCGCTGGGGATATCATTTCAGACCAACGGAGACTACTACCGTTCTTACAGCATCAATTTTGTGGAACCCTGGCTTGGCGGGAAAAAGCCCAACTCGCTTTCGTTCTCTTTCTTCCACTCCCTGCTGACCGAAGGAGGGAGCCTGTACAGCAGCAATTCCTTTCTGTACGGGAACAAGAACAACTATTACAAGTCCACCGGCTTGTCTATTGGTCTGGGCCGTCGCCTCAAATGGCCCGATGACTACTTCACCTTGATGAATGAGCTGACCTACCAGCGTTACCGGGCCAAGAACTGGTCGGGAAGCAGCTATTACAGCCTGCCCTTCAAGACCGGGACCTCCAACAGCATCTCTTTTGCTACCACCCTTGGACGCAATTCCCAGGATGTGCAGTTGTATCCCACCTCAGGCTCTGCCTTCACCCTCAGTCTTACCCTTACCCCCCCCTGGTCCCTCTTCAACAGTAAGGACTACACCAAGATGGGTACCGCTGAAAAGTATAAGTGGATTGAGTACCACAAGTGGAATTTCAAGGGCGTGTGGTACACCCCGCTCTTTTTGCCCAAGCTGGTCCTTGCCAGTAACTTCCAGTTTGGGTATCTGGGCTACTACAATAAGGACATAGGGTATTCCCCTTATGAGGGCTTCGACCTGGGTGGTTCCGGGATGCAGGGTTATCAACTCTATGGCATAGAAGTTGTGAGTCTCAGGGGGTACGAGGAGAGTGCAGTTACCCCTTACTCCGCTGACCGTACCTTCCGGGCAGGAAATATCTACACCAAGGCCAGTCTGGAGATCCGGTACCCGGTGATGCTCGATCCGCGTTCCTCCATCTATTTGCTCGCCTTTGTGGAAGGCGGAAATGCCTGGTCGGATGCGCGGAAATTCAACCCATTTGAGTTGAAGCGAGCGGCCGGAGTGGGTATCCGGGCCTTCCTGCCCATGTTTGGGATTCTGGGGCTCGACTGGGGTTACGGGTTTGATGATGTGCCCGGAGGGCCGGGTACCAACGGACCTCAGATGCAGTTCTCTATGGGACAGACATTTTAACACCAATGAATCTAATCCTGATGAATATGAAAAGGTTTTTAGTGATTGTGACTTTCCTGGCCTGCTCAGCGTTTGCTTCTTTTGGTCAGAGATTTGCCTATGTGGACACCGAGTATATTATGAACAAGATTCCTGCGTACAAAACTGCGCAGCAACAGCTGGACCAACTTTCGGCCGGGTGGCAGAAAGAGGTGGAAGCCAAGCTCGCAGAACTGGACAAACTCTTCAAAGCGTTCCAAACGGAGAAGCCTTTGCTCTCTGAGGATATGAAGGCCAAGAGGGAGGCTGTGATTGTGGCCAGGGAGAACGAGGTGAAGGAACTTCAAAAAAAGTATTTCGGCACAGATGGTGCGTATGCCAAAAAGCAAACGGAGTTGGTTAAGCCCATTCAGGACCGGGTGTATCAGGCTGTGAAGGAATTTGCTGATGAGGGAGGATATGCCATCATCTTTGATACCGCCGGAGGCCCCAATGTTTTGTACGCCAATCCCCGCAGTGACCGCAGTGACGATATCCTGCTGAAATTAGGATATGCCAATTAATTATTTAACTTTGCACACCTTAATATCGGAATTATGAAGAATGTTATACGCATTGCGCTGGTAGTTTTTGCATTCCTTTTTGCGTCTCTTTCAGGAGGACTTGCCCAGAAAACGGCTCATGTTAATGGTAATGAAGTTTTGGCCCTGATGGCCCAGAAGGACAGTGTTGGTGCCAAACTGGAGAAATTGCAGGCCGAGCTCACCAAGGAACTGGAACGGCTCCAGGTAGAATACAACCGTCTGTTGGAGGATTACAACACCAATCAGGCTGGCTGGACGGATTTGGTCCGCCGCTCCAAGGAAGCCGACCTGGTGCGCATGCAGGAGAAGATTCCCGATTTCCGCGAAGGAGCCATTGAAAATTTGTCCAACAAGGAAAAGGAGTTGATGGCCCCCATTCAGGAAAAGGTGCTCAACGCCATCTCGGAGGTCGCCAAAGCTCAGGGAATCACGTATGTATTGAATACACAGGCTCTTTTATATGTGGCTACCGATGCTGTTGATCTCGGCTCGGCAGTGAAGACTAAGTTAGGATTGAAATAGTGAGTATGGTTATACAGTGAGCCGCTCCCTGATTACGGAGCGGCTTACTTGTTTTATTCCAAGTGAATGATCGGCGTTTTTGATTCCGGCTACGGAGGGCTTACCGTTCTTAAGGAGTTGCTGGCGCTTCTCCCCGGGTATGATTACCTTTATGTGGGCGACAATGCCCGCGCTCCCTATGGACCACGGTCTTTTGAATCGGTGTATCGCTACACATTGCAGGGCGTGAAGCATCTCTTCGATGCAGGCTGTCCTCTGGTCATTCTTGCGTGCAACACTGCTTCGGCCAAGGCGCTCAGAAATATTCAGCAGCGGGATTTGCCGTTTCTGGCCCCCGACCGAAGGGTACTTGGGGTGATCCGGCCCTGTGTGGAGGCTGTCAGTGCTGTGACCCGCACCCGAAAGGTGGGGGTGCTGGGCACCGTGGGCACTGTTCAGTCTGGGTCCTATGTGCTGGAGATCCAAAAAATAGACCCATCTATAGAGGTCTATCAGGAAGCTTGTCCCATGTGGGTTCCTTTGGTAGAGACCAACGAACACGAAGGCCCCGGAGCCGATTACTTCATTGAGAAACATCTGCGCAACCTCCTTTCGGCTGCGCCTTCCATAGACACCCTCATTCTGGGGTGTACGCACTATCCACTACTCATCCCCAAAATCCTGCCCCTGCTCCCTCCCGGGGTCCAGTTGCTCGATCAGGGCGGGATTGTCGCCCGTAGCCTTCAGGATTACCTCTGGCGGCACCCTGAGATGGAGCAGCGCCTCACCCGTCAGGGCCTCCGGCACTTTGAAACCACCGATGCCCCTGCCATCTTTGACAGTCATGCCTCGGTCATTCTGCAGCAGCCCGTCTCTTCGCGTAAAGTTACTTTCAAAGAATAAGGGTTTTCCGAATCTTCTGAGTTTTCCGAATCTTCTGAGTAGCCCGGAGTTTATTCTTTCATCCGTTTTTCCAGCTCGGCCTTAAGTGCCTTGTTTTCCATGTGGCCCATTTCGGGGTTGAGCACACTGCCGTCCTTCCCCACCAGCACGTAGTGCGGAATGCCGTTTACCTTGAATTTGTTGCACAGATAGTTCCACTGGTCGTTGCTTAAACGGTAGTGCTCGCCCTTGATGTCGGGAATCATGTTGGTCCAGGTGGCCAGGGGGGAACTCGGACCGGTCAGGTACAGGAAAACCACATCCTTGCCTGCCATCTCTTCCTTGAGCGGGGCAATCATCTTGATACCTTGCAGGCAGGGCCCACACCAGGTGGCCCAGAAGTCCACGAAAACCACTTTGCCCCGGTACTTCTCAATAATGGCTTCGAACAGCTGGTCAGCCGGGCTGTCCGGAACGATATTGCCCGCGCTCCCCTTGCCTCGTTTCTGCGCTTCCAGGAGCTTCTTGGTCTGTTCATTCAGGGCAGACACATACGTCCGGATAAACGGGGTCTTGAGTTTCTGTTGCAAGCGGATGAGACGCTCCTGCGAAAGGGTATCCATATTGGTAACCATTTTGGATGCAGAGGATTCGGTCAGTATCAGGTCTGAAGCCAACCCGGGCTCCACCTTCAGCACGGTCTGGAGCCGCTCCAGTATTTGAGCCGTAATCTTTTCCTGCTGCAAGGACGTGATCATCTCCTTGTATTTGGCCAGGAAACTGGTTAAGGCATCAGTATATTGCCCCTGAAGGGCTTGCCTTTCGAGGGCCACAGGACTTTGGCCCAGCGCCTTGTATGCTTCCCATGTGGAGAGCATTTGCTCGTCCGGTTGGATGTCCTTGGATTTGAGGTACTCCGGCAAGAACTTCATGTTCTTTTCTCCGGTCCATTCTTTGTCTTGGTACCACTGGGTGATTTCTTTGGAGTATTTGCTGATCATCTGACGGAATGACTGACCGTACACTGCATTGAACAATTCCTGTTCCGGATCCTTCATGGACTCGTATCTCCGGACTACTTCCTGTTGGACCTTTTCCTCTTCCGTCAATACGTGTCCCGATTCCTCTACCAGAGAGAATACCTCCAGAGGGGTCAGGCTTTGGTTGCTTCTGAGCAGATTCAGGTACGCCAGCCGGTTGATTAGAGATCTATAGGGTGTAGCAAGGACAGCAAAGGGATTGTTGGCCAGTTCGTTGGTGATGAAGTTGTAGAACTTTTCGGTGAGTGCCGGACGTTGGGGGGTGGAATTCCCCGCTGCATTTTGGGCGTTTGTCGTTGCGCTGACCAGGTCCATCTCGTAATCCATCAGGCAAAGCACCGCATCATATTGCGTCTCCAGACGTACCACCTGATAGGACTTATCCGAATAGGTATTCCTAAAAGAGTCCATGGAAGCCCACCGGTCCTTCAACAGGCCCAGCACGAAGTCCTTGTATAGTTCCGGGGTGAGTTCCTGCAGCTTCTTCTGTGCGGCTTCATAAATCCGTGTCCCTTGCCGCGAGCGTAACAGGTCGGTGGAGGTCCGGGCGGTGGCTCCATAGACCAGGGGCAGGTCATTGTTTGTGCCCGGAATCAGGTAGTGAAACAGGCTCTTGCCCGGCTCCAGAAATATGGAGCCGTTGTAGAAATCCGAGCGCACAAAGCATGAGTTTGGGTAATACATAGGAACAATGGCGGAGAAGGACCCGTCGGGAGCGATCCGGACAATATGCTGTTCCTGTTCTCCAGTGATGATGTTGTTCACATACAGGGCCATGGTGGTAAGTCCGCTTCGGGGGGTGTATCCCGCAATCTGTCCGCAGTAGGTGGCAGAATCTATGCGAAACAGGGGCAGTTCGTAGGGTGCCTCAGGTTTTGCCGTTCCCGCTGCCAGGGCGCGGTCGGATAGATATCTTTCAAGTGGTCCGGCGGAGGTGCCCATCATCAGGCTGCCGTCTTTATTTTTGCGGAGCAATAACTCCAGCCAGCGGTCCTTGTTGAACATCTTGACAGAACCTTTGCCTTTTTTCAGGTTGATTTCGGCCAGTTTCCACGTCTGTCCCCTGAAAATGGCCGTGGAATCCATCAGACTCAGGCCCCAGTCGCCCGATACGGCATCAAACCAGTGTCCCTGATACTCTTTCGGGAGCCCGTCAGGAAAGAATTGTGGCCGGATTTGGATGTCGTAGATGAACCATGTGCCCCCATCTTCCCCGTAATCAATCCGGGTGACATCGGGCCCCACGGGAGGAAAGTTCAGGGTGTAGGTAGTATGTCCGGAAGCGGGCATGGTGAATTTTTCGTTGACCTTGATTCCTTCACCACGGCGGACATATAGTCTTGGCCCGCCTTGGGAGGGTTGAATGTAGGTCTCCACCGGGATTCTGATCCAGTTGTTGGGCCTGAAGGTGACATCGAACGAAATCAGGGTGGCCGTGTCCGTGGCCTCAACCCGTACAGGCTTGATATACGGGCAGAGCGACATGCCGATTCCGGGATTTTCCGTGATGGTTTGGGCGCAAAGTGCTGATGTCAGAAACATCATTCCGAGCAGGGCAGAGAAAATTTTCATAGTGTGGTGGCGCGTTAGTACAGGGACATTCGTCCGAAACAATAGGTTTGTGGACGCAATGTAGATAAATTATCGTATCAGTGTTCTCCCGGGGGAAATTATTTTTCGGTTGTTTGATACCAGGAGGCGTACATGGCGTAGTTGTGGGCAATCTTTTGGTTGATTTCCCGGCTTTGTTCCGGATCGACCTGCTTGATCAACTTGGCGGGAACCCCGGCCCAGAGGGTGAAGGGTTCAATGATGGTGTTGCTCAGCACGAGGGCTCCTGCAGCCACCAGGGCGCCCTTGCCCACAACGGCATAGTCGAGGACGGTAGCCCCCATGCCCACCAGGGCATACTCTTCAATCCGGGCTCCGTGGATGCAGACATTGTGGCCAATGGAGACATAATCGCCCAGCTCCACCACTGATTTCTGATACAGGGTGTGCAGCACGGCCCCGTCCTGCACATTGACGTGGTTCCCGATGCGGATGGGGTTCACATCCCCTCGGAGCACGGCATTGAACCAGATGCTGCAACCGTCGCCGATTTCAACATCGCCGACAATGGTGGCATTCTCGGCCAGATAGCAGTCTTTGCCGATTTTTGGGGTGAAGCCGCGGAGGGGGAGGATCAGTGCCATAAGTGTTTGTGTTATTCGGTTGGCTGGAGGGTGGGCGGGCAGGCCCGGAAGCCGGCAACCAGATTGGTAAGGGTTGCAAACTCCTGGACGCTCAGTTGTTCGGGCCTTTTGGAAAAAATGCTTTCCTGAGGTTTGTGGCCGTTCAGCAGGGATTTCAGTGAGTTGCTCAGGGTCTTGCGGCGTTGGTTGAATCCTGTCTTCACCACCTGCCGGAACAGCGTCTCTTCGCAGGGCAGCGGGATGGAGGGGTCCCGGGTGAGCCTGATGACGGCTGACTTGACCTTGGGTGGGGGCGAGAACACATGCTCGTGGACCGTAAAGAGATACTCAATGCGAAAATAGGCTTGCAGCAGGACGCTCAGGATGCCGTAGGTCTTGGACCCGGGAGGGGCTGCGATGCGTTCGGCCACTTCCTTCTGAATCATGCAGACCACCTCGGGAATCAGGTCGCGGTGCTCCAGCACGCGAAAAAATATCTGTGAGGAGATATTGTAGGGAAAGTTGCCGATGATGCTGAAGGGGGTGGAAAATATGTCGCGCAAGGGCAGGGACAGAAAGTCCCCCTGAATCAGCCGTCCCCTGATGTCCGGGAAGGTGTCCGAGAGGTAGGCCGCGGCCTCGGCATCAATCTCCACAAACCGGACGGGCCGGCTGCCCCGGAGCAACAGACGGGTGAGCACTCCGGTTCCCGGGCCGACTTCCAGTACAGGCAGGTCCTCGCGGAGCAGACTCTCCACAATGCGTTCGGCGATGTTCTGATCGTTGAGGAAGTGCTGACCGAGGTGTTTTTTTGCGCGGACGTTCATAATCACCGGTGGAGGAGGACAATGGGGCCCCTCCGTGGCAAAGGTCGGAAAACTGCGGGGATTTGCAAGCGTGGCAAACGAAAAGGATGTGTACCTTTGCCTTTTCACACCCCCGGAATGGAATTGAAACTCATATCCGATTTTGTGCCCAGCGGTGACCAGCCGCAGGCCATAGAACAACTCGCCGAAGGCCTGCTTTCGGGCCGGGAACATCAGGTATTGCTGGGGGTGACCGGTTCCGGAAAGACTTACACCGTGGCCCAGGTGCTACAAAAGGTGCAACGCCCCGCCCTGGTCCTGAGTCACAACAAAACTCTGGCGGCCCAACTCTACGGGGAGTTCCGGCAGTTCTTCCCTGAGAATGCCGTGGAGTACTTCGTGTCCTATTACGATTACTATCAGCCCGAAGCCTATCTTCCGGTGTCGGATACCTATATCGAAAAGGACCTGGCCATCAATGATGAGATTGAGAAGCTGCGGCTCAGCACCACTTCGGCCCTTTTGTCCGGCCGCAGGGATGTGATTGTGGTTTCTTCGGTGTCCTGCCTGTACGGCATCGGGAATCCTGCAGACTTTCACGAGAATACCATCACCGTCAGGCGGGGAATGACCATAAGCCGCAATAAATTCTTGCATCAGTTGGTGGAATCCCTGTATTTCCGGAATGAGACGGACTTCAAGCGAGGCTGTTTCCGGGTCAAAGGAGATACGGTGGATGTTTTTCTGGCCTATAGTGATGTGGCTTGCCGGATTGTCTTCTGGGGAGATGATATCGAGGAGATCTACACCTTCGACCCGCTGAACAACCACCGGGAGGAGGATTTCGAAGAGTATTCCATTTATCCTGCCAATATCTTCGTCACTACCCGTGAACGACAGCATCAGGCCATCCGGCAGATTCAGGACGATTTGGTACAGCAGGTGGCTTATTTCCGAAGCCTGGGGCAGGAGTTGGAGGCACGTCGTATTGAAACCCGGGTGACCAACGACTTGGAGATGATTCGGGAACTGGGCTACTGCTCTGGAATTGAGAATTATTCACGCTATTTTGACGGCAGGGAACCCGGTACCCGTCCTTTTTGTCTGCTGGACTACTTCCCCAAGGATTTTGTGACCATCATTGATGAAAGCCATGTGACGGTTTCGCAGATTCATGCCATGTACGGTGGGGACCGCTCCCGCAAGACCAATCTGGTGGATTATGGTTTTAGGCTTCCTGCGGCCCGGGACAACCGGCCATTGAAGTTCGAAGAATTTGAAGCCCTTGTGGGGCAGACCGTCTATGTGAGTGCCACCCCTGCCGATTACGAGCTGCGCAAGGCCGAGGGAGTGGTGGTGGAGCAGCTTATCCGGCCGACCGGGTTGCTGGACCCGGAGATTGAGGTGCGGCCCTCCCTGCATCAGATGGATGACCTGCTTGAGGAGATCCGGGTACGCACCCGCAGAAAGGAGCGGGTACTGGTGACCACCCTCACCAAGCGGATGGCCGAGGAGCTGGATAAATTCCTCACCCGTGCCGGGGTGCGGTCGCGCTACATCCATTCGGATGTGGAGACGCTGGTGCGGGTGGAAATCATGGAGGACCTGCGTGCAGGACGGTTTGATGTGCTGGTAGGCGTGAACCTGCTCCGTGAGGGGCTGGATTTGCCGGAGGTCTCCCTGGTGGCCATTCTGGATGCCGACAAGGAAGGTTTCCTGCGTTCTGCCCGTTCCCTCACCCAAACGGCCGGGAGGGCTGCCCGGAATCTGAACGGAAAGGTGATTATGTACGCCGATAAGATCACCGACAGCATGCGCACCACGATAGACGAGACCAACCGGCGCAGGGTACTGCAGCAGGAGTTCAACCGCAAGCACCACATCACCCCGAGACAGATATCCAAAGCCATCGGGTCCATCATGGGGGAGAAGACATCGCTGCACCCCGTGCGGGATGCCTCCTCAGAAAAAGCCTATGCGGAACCGCTGACAGCTTCGGTGCTTGCCGACCCTGTGGTGCAATACATGACGGCACCTCAGTTGGACAAAGCCATCGCGCGTACACGTACGGCCATGCAGAAGGCCGCCAAGGAGCTGGACTTCATGGAAGCGGCCCGTCTGCGCGATGAGATGTTTGCCCTGCAAAAACTCAGGGCGACCCGGCAGGAGTGACCCCGGAACTGAGTAACTGCGGGCAGAGTAACCTTCGGCAGAGTAACCCGGGACAGAGTGTCTCAGCAAGGAGACATCCGGTAGCTCACAGTGGTTTGTGGGCACGCAGTATCTCGCGTTTGCCCTTGGGGCCGGGAATTTTCTCCGTGATGAACCCGGCTTGCTGCATGGCCCGGCGCACGTCCCCCTTGACGCAATAGGTGGTGAGTACCCCTCCGGGAACCATGGCCCGGTACAGTTTGCCGAACAGTTCCCCGGACCACATTTGGGGCTGTACATTGGGCGAGAAAGCATCGAAGTACACTACATCATAAGGCCCGCCGAGGGGACAAGACAGGAAGTCCACCTGTCGCTTGGTGAGTTCAAAATGAGGGGTAATCCGTGCCGGATGCTCCCAGGGAGCTTTGTGGATGGACAGAAAGAGGGGCACCTGATACAGTTGCTCCACCTGAGAAGGCTCCAGCGGGAACAACTCCAGGGTTTCATAGGCAATGAGGCATCCGGAGCGTTCTGCCTCCAGGGCTGTCAGCCAGGCATTGAGGCCTGTCCCAAACCCTACTTCGAGGACCGAAAGGCCGCCGGGCGCTGCTGTTGGAGCATTCGCCTGAGCAGAGATGTTTGCCGGCATCCTATTCGCCAGTGCACACCGGAGCGCTGCTTCAATAAACACATGCATGGACTCGCTCCGGGCACCGAACACAGAATGATAATGTTCTCCGAATTGTTCGGAATACAGGGTGTAGGACAGGTCTTCGGTGGCTACGGGAGCGGTCATGGCCTCAGGATGCTGAAGGTTCCACCGTGCCCAATTTTGATGATGGAGGAGGGTTGTCCGGGGGTGGTGTCGTCCTGTCTCCAGCGCACCACATAGTCCGCTCCGGAAAGAATGGCATCCGGAATATCCTGAAAACAGCCGGGGGAGGGCGTTCCGCTGAGGTTGGCCGAGGTGGACACAAGGGGCTTGCGGAAGGCTTGCAAGAGACGGATGCAGAAGTCATCGCGCACCATCCGGATTCCGATGGTGCCATCGCTCCCAATCAGGTTGTGTGCCAGGTTTTTGGCACCCGGGTAGATGAGTGTCAGCGGTTTGTCGGCCACCTCGATGAGTTGCCACGCAATGTCCGGAACCGCGTCCACATACCCTGCCAGTTGCCCGGGGCTGTGCAGCAGCACCAGCATGCTCCGGGTTTCTTCCCGCTGTTTGAGCTGATAAATTTTTTGGACAGCCTCTGGGTTGGTGGCATCGCATCCGATGCCCCAGATGGTGTCGGTGGGGTACACAATCATCCCTCCGGAACGAAGGGCCTCCAGGGATGCTTGGATGTCCTGAATCATGATGAATGGATTACCGTGAGGCTTCCTGCCGCTTCCGGGCGATTTCCAAACCGGAGCGGTACGCGCAAAGGTTCGTCTGCACCACCCCGGGGCCTTTCCTTTGAAAGATTTCGGTGATGGCTTCCTCCATCTCCTGCGGGGAGAGGTTCAGAAAGGGAGTGGCGGCACCCAGCATCACCATATTGGACGAACGTGCGTTGCCACTGTCGGATGCCATCTGGTCGGCATCCAGTGTGACCACCCTGGGCAGGGCTTCCACCTGGGGGATAAGGGCTTCCATATCCGGGTAATCCGGGATGTTGCGGAAGGGCCGGATGTTGGTCACCACCCATCCTTCAGGCCGAAGGAAGGGCAAGTAACGCAGCGCTTCCATCGGTTCCACCGACAGAATCACATCTGCCTGTCCTTCCGGGATCAGGTCCGAAGAAATGGGTTTGGAGGAGATTCTCAGGTTCGACTGCACGGCCCCGCCCCGCTGGCTCATCCCATGCACTTCGGCTTGTTTGATGTTCAGGCCTTTTTTCATGGCAGCCAGGCCAATGACGGTAGCAATGGACAGAATGCCCTGTCCGCCAACCCCTGCCAGAATAATATCGGTTTTCATGGTTACTCCTGATTCTTGCTGCGCGCTCTGCGGGCAGCTGTTTGTACACATTCTCTGCGGAAAATCACCACCGAGGGCCCCGCATATTCCACTTCGGCCTTCAGAGCCGCAACATTCTCCTCGTGGTGCTTGCGCAGAGGCAACAGCACTATGAGGTGGTCGGGATGGATGCCCAGGCCGAGGCAGATGCTTTCGAGCCTTCCGAAGGCCGAGGACTCCTGTCCCCCGGTCATGCCCGTGGTGGCGTTGTCGGCGATGATGATGGTGGCCGGGGTGTGGTCAATAATGAGGTCCAGCAGACCGGTCATGCCGGAATGCGTAAAAGTAGAATCTCCGATGACCCCCAGGGAGGGCGACATCCCGGCATCGGCAGCGCCCTTGGCCATGGTCACGGCAGAGCCCATGTCCACGCAGGAACTCAGGGTGTTGTAAGGCGGGAGAAAGCCCAGGGTGTAGCATCCTATGTCTCCAAAAACATGGTTGGGGCCGTAGGGCTCCATGACTTCATTGATGACCTTGAACATATCGCTGTGTCCGCACCCATTGCAGAAAGCAGGCGGACGGTTGGCCACGATGGGGGGGACGGCCTGCCCGGTTTGGGAAGGAAGCCCCAGAGCATGGCCCACAATTCTGGGATTGAGTTCTCCGTCTCGGGGAACGGCCCCCGACAAACGTCCGAGAATCTCCCGGGAAGGATGGGGCAGGAGCCCTCTGAGTTGCTGTTCCAGCAAAGGATAGCCCTCTTCGAGGACCAGGATGCGGGAACAGACCGAGGTGAGCTGCTCCACCATGGGAACAGGCACCGGGTACTGGCATATCCTTAAAACAGGCCAGGGACAGGAGCCGGATGGAAAATGCTCCATCAGGTAGTTGTATGCCAGGCCGCAGGCAATGATGCCCAGGGAGGTGTCGGTCCCGGGCAGAAAACGGTTGTATCCGTCCTGTGCAGCGCACCGGTTTAACTCTTTTTGCTGGTCCAGCAGATGCCGGTACCTTACCCGGGCATTGGCCGGGAGCAGCACATAGTTGCGGGCGTTCGGGGGAAGTTTCAGCTCATTCTGAGCCAGCTCCGGTTTGCGGTGAATGACCGTGCGGGAGTGGGCCATACGGGTGGTGATGCGCATCATCACGGGGAGTCCGAGTCTTTCGGACACCTCAAACCCGTAAAACACCATATCGTAGGCCTCCTGCTGATGGGAGGGTTCCAGCACGGGAATCATGGCAAACTGGCCGTAATAACGGGAGTCCTGTTCGTTCTGGGAGGAATGCATGGACGGGTCATCGGCGACCACTATCAGCAGGCCTCCGTTCACCCCGGTGATGGCGATATTCATAAAGGCATCGGCAGCCACGTTCAGGCCCACATGTTTCATGCAAACCATGGCCCGCTTCCCGGCATAGGACATCCCCAGGGCGCTTTCCATGGCTGTCTTCTCGTTGGCCGACCACATACTCTTCACCGCTCTCCCGGAGGCCTCTTTGGCCCGCTGCACATACTCCATAATCTCGGTCGAAGGAGTCCCCGGGTAGGCGTATATTCCTGAGAGACCGGCATCCAGCGCGCCTTGAGCGATGGCTTCGTCCCCCAATAACAGATAATTGCTCATGATGTTTTTTTTACGCCGGCAAAGTTAACCATTTTTGGCTTCCCGGACGGCCGCACTCATGCCCGCCCATTGGTATTTTTGTTTCTCCCGGGCCAGCCCCGCGTCAAAATGGTGCTGCCGGTTGCGCAGGCAGAAATCCACGAGGGCTTCGGCAATGGCTGCGGGTTGCGGAGAAACAACGTAGCCGGCTTCCCCATGGGGGATAATCTCGGAGAGCCCCCCGACATCAGTCACCAGCATGGGCTTCCCAAAGTGGTAGCCGATTTGGGTCACCCCACTCTGGGTGGCGGTTTTGTAGGGTTGTACGATGAGGTCAGCAGCGCAGAAAAAATATTTAACCTGATCATCAGGGATAAAATCGGTTCGCAGGACTACCCGGTGCTCCAGTTGCAGCCGGGCGATCTGGTCAGTGTATGGTTTGCTGTCCTCGTAGAATTCTCCCGCGATGATGAGCCGTACGGGCAGGCAGGCCAGCCGCGGGTCAGCGAAGGCTTCCAGCAGCCAGTCGAGCCCCTTGTAGGCCCGGATAAACCCGAAGAAGAGCAGATAACTGTACTGGTTGTCCAACTGAAGGTGTTCCAGGGCTGTGGCTCGGGATACGGGTTCCCCGAAATTGTCGAAGAGCGGGTGCGGATGGAAGCTGCAGGGCTTTCCCGGAGCTATGGCCGCGATGTCCTGTTGCACCGACCGGGACATGGCCACAAAGGCGTCCACTGAGCGGGTGAAGTAGCGGGTGAGCAGCATGTCCCCGGGACGTTTTTCGTGGGGGATGATGTTGTCAGCGATGCACACCACCCGGGTGTGGCGGTTTCTCCTGACCAGTCGGGCGATGCTTCCGAAGCAGGGCCCCATAAAGGGTATCCAGAACTTGATGAGCAGCACTTCCGGGCACAGACGGGCTATCTCACGCCCCACCCGGAGCCAGTTCAGCGGGTTGACAGAATGGACCCGTACCCGGATGTTCAGATGGGCAGGGGCCTCCCAGTCGGCATACTGGGATTTGCCCGGGAACAGAAACCCGGGATACTGAAGAGAAAAGGTATAGATGATTACCTCCCAGCCTTCCTGCTGAAACTGCGTGGCCAGCCGTTCGTTAAAGGCCGCCAGGCCTCCACGGAAGGGGTGGGCGGTCCCCAGGAGGACCAGACTTTTTTGTTTGTTCATCGGATGTTTGTCTGCTGATGCAAAAATAAGGATTCCCGGTTGTTTTTGATATAAGTCATTGATATTGCGGAAAAAGTTTTGGACATTTGTCTATGTTTCAATAATTTTTCGGCTATGAATAAGGTGATGATTTATCTATTGTTTCTGCTGGCAGGATTGTCAGCCGCAACTTCTCTTTCTGCCCAGAGTGCTGCATCGTCCTCGTTTGATGAACCCGTTCGCCGCAACGGGTATGTAGGCTTTTCCATAGGCCCTTCCGTTCCTTTGGGCGATTTGGCAGACATGGATCCGGATCCCAAGATGGGTGTACAACTCAATTTGGGGCATTTCGGGTATTTGTTTTCGCGTAATCTGGGGGTTGCCTCCAGCCTGATGCTGGGATGGCTGCCTATGACCTACAACTGGGACGACGATGATGACTGGTGGGATGATGATGATGACGACTGGTGGGACGACGACGATGATGACTGGGATGAAGGATGGTCCTATGCTTCTCTGATGGTGGGCCCCCTGGTGTCCTTCCCACTTTCCTCCAAGGTGGAATGGGATTTGCGCCCCATGGTGGGAGCCACTGTGGTCTCTACTCCGGAGATGTTTGGAGATGATCAGGGGTTCGGCCTGGCTTGCGGCATGGGTTCGGCGTTGCGCTTTCACCTCAACCGGACTCTGTCCCTGATGCTCACCGCCGATTATCTGTACTCGGAACCTTCGTTCGACGAGGGTGATCTGAAGATCGAAACCCTCTCGTTTGGGATCGGTCTGGCCTTCCGCCTGAAATAAAAAAATGTATCTTTGCATGCATGATCAGAACCACCTTGCATGCGCCAATTTCCTGCATCCTGTTTGATTTTGACGGGGTGCTGGCCGATACAGAATCGGGCCGCTATGAGACCTACCGGGAGATCCTGGAAGAATACGGAATCGATATGGCTTCCCGGGTGCGCCTGGAGGATTTGGTGGGACTCACCGGTGATGGATTTATCATGAAGTTTTTTCCGGAGATTCCCCTGCCTGATGTGCATGAAATTGTTCGCAGGAGGCAGGAGTTGTATATGAGCAATCTTGGGCGTTTCGTGTTGCCCTACCCAGGCGCTCAGGCTACGGTGAAGGAGTTGAAGGAAAGAGGTTTTGCTCTGGCTTTGACTACGGCCAACAGCACAGAATCTGCCAAGGTCCTGCTGGATGTTTTGGGAATACGGGATTGTTTCGATGCTGTGCTGGGCCGGGAGGTGTGCGAAGACCCGGTGCTGAAACGCAAGGAGTACGGGTTGGTGGCAACCCATCTCGGAGTGGATCGCTCGGAGTGTGTGGTCATCGAGGATTCTCCTGTGGGGGTGGCCGGGGCCAGAAGGGCCGGGTATTTCACCATCGCTTTTGAGCGGTTTGAGCATCCCGACATCAAGGCCAATGCAGACATTATTATTCACGATTATAACCAATTGCGGCAGTTGTTCTGCCTCGAGCCCGTTTTGTTAACCTGATCCTGTTCGGTTTGAAAAGGTTCATTACTATTCTTCTGTTGCTGGTCAATGTGGTTGCGGCTGCAGTGCTCCTGTTTTCCTATCTTTCCTGCTATATCCCACCCTCGTGGCACTGGATTCCGGGATTTATGGGGCTTGTGTACCCCCTGATCCTGATTGTGAACGTGTTGTTTGTGCTTTTCTGGATGCTCATGCGCCGATGGTATCTGCTCCTTTCTCTGGGGTGCATCCTCATCGGCTGGGGCTATGTGCAGCGGCAGGTTCGGATGCCGGCTTCCCTTCAGCGACACAATCCGGCAGCAGATTCCGCCGGGCTCACCGTGATGACCTACAACGTGCGCGCCTTTGATCTGTATGGCTATCTGGATACCACCCATACCCGGGACATCCGGGGCGAGGTGTACCGGTTTGTCCACGGGCAACAGCCCGATGTGTTGTGCGTTCAGGAGTATCATTTTGCAGACAAACGGCCCAAGGCACTTCGCTCTGTGCTCGATATGGCAGGGATCCCCTATGATTCCACCCGGAGCCTTCAGTCCCAGGTGTACGGGTTGGTCAATGGTTCAGGGGTCGTCACGGTAAGCCGATATCCCATTGTCAACCGGGGAATTCTGGAGTTTCCCGGAAGTGGTAACATGACCATTTATACCGACATCGTCCGGGGTGCGGATACCTTCAGGGTGTACAACTGTCACCTGCATTCGTTTGGATTGCGCAAGGCTGAGACGGATTTGCTCGACACCATCTCCCTGGGGGGGGTGGAAGAGAAAACAGACTTCCTGATCCGCATCGGGCACCGTATGCGGGAGGGCTTTCTCCGAAGGGCTGCCCAGGTGGAGCAGGTCGCCGACCATGTCGGGCAATCCCCATATCCAGTTGTTGTATGTGGCGATTTCAATGATGTGCCTGCATCCTATACCTACCGAAAACTATCCCACGGGCTTAAAGACGCCTTTGTTACTGCCGGCTCCGGTTGGGGGGGTACCTATACTTTGCGGCGGTTCTTTCCGGTTCGGATTGACTATATTCTCTACAGTGACCAGTTCCGGGCGGTGAAGTATCACAGCCCCGATCTGGACCTCTCAGACCATGAGCCGGTGGTCGTCAAACTGGGGGCGGGACAGTAGCCACTCCGGCCTTGACCTGGGTTGTCGCTCCGTCCGTTAGCCTGTGGCTGTCAGCTTGGGTGAGGAACGACATCAGTTGAGGCAAGGCGCCTCGGGTTGTCACATTTGAGGTAGGACAGTTGCAGTCCCGGAGCTTCCGGTAGGCCTTGGGCATCTTTCTGTGGGGCGCGCAGGCAGACATCAAAACCAATGCAGCCCCCAGCGTTACTGCGGCAATCCTGAGCAGGACGGGGAACGGAATGCGAGGGTGATGGATCATGCAAATATCAACGAGCCGGGTACAAAATTAGAAAAAAACACTATCTTTGCCGCACATTTTTGGAAGGCGAGGTAGCTCAGCTGGTTAGAGCGCATGATTCATAATCATGAGGTCGGCGGTTCAATCCCGCCTCTCGCTACACTGAAAACAAAGGAGTTAGGAAGGTCAGCTTTCTTAACTCCTTTTTTCTTGCCTGAATCTTGCCCGAAAAGCCTCATCCATCTGTTTTTGGGGACATCGAGAACGGTGTTAAAATACACCATCCCCATTCAGATATTCAAGATTGACCAATGTATGGATTCGTCTTGCTTGGTTGTCCTGTTTTTGTCCTCACTGATTCCATTTTGGTCAAATTTGATTTCTCAAAATTTCATGCTTCAGCCAGATCCTGCTGGGAAATTCTTCTTTCATTCCTAACGATCTGATATAGGTCTTATTTTTTAAAACTTCAGAAATAATTCATTCGCGATCACTTTAAAAACAAAGATTTATTTGTACATTTCGGCCACAAGCATCATGTGCAATAATATAAAGAAATGAAAAAGGCGAACACACTTTGGATTTTCCAATTCATAATTGGATTCCTTTTGATGTTTACAGTCGGTTGTGAAAAGGATGATGATGTTTCAGAAGGAGGAACAGATGTTCTTGGGGAAATATCAGATACATTCACCGATATTGACGGCAATGTGTATCATACTGTAGTCATTGGTTTTCAGACATGGGCGGTTGAAAACCTGAAAACCACCAAGTACAATGATGGTACACCGATACCCAATGTTACTGATGATCATGAGTGGGTAATTGTAACAACAGGGCCTACTGCAATTACAATAACCTTGAAAGAAATGTTGAAATCTACGGAAGGCTATACAACCTTAAAGCAGCAAATTCGAATATGCTAGCCCCTAACGGTTGGCACGTAGCTACCGATGACGACTGGACCATATTGAAAGACTACGTTGAAGCATACGCAAGTTTCCTAAATAAATATACACCTGCGAGAGTTGGACCTAGCATGATTCTGGCCTCAAAAAACAACTGGGCTTTTTCGGATGTATTCTTCTCTCCCGGCGAAGCACCTGAAAACAACAACGTCACGGGTTTTACAGCCTTTCCGGGTGGCTACCGTGATAACGCTGGGGATTTCCGCGACATGGGAAGGTCCGGTAGTTGGTGGGGTTTTTTCGGCTGCTGCTGGACCCTGAGTTACAATAGCAGATACTTGAGCAGAATCGACGCCCTCAACAGAACTTGTGGGTATGGGTATTCTGTTCGTTTAGTAAAGTGTTTATTCCGGACAAACTGACCCCCCATTCCGGATAATTGACCCCTCCCCGCCGGAGGCGCCTCCCCGAAGGGCCTTCTGAGAACAATCTGCAATGAACGTGTTAATAAAAACTAAAGTTACTCCTTTTTCTTTTTCCTCATAGATTCTTCAGCGGATATTTCAATTCGGTGTGCGGTGTGTACCAGCCGATCCATAATGGCATCTGCCACGGTGCTTTCTCCAATCACGTCATGCCATTTTTCGATGGGCAACTGGGAGGCAATGATGGTAGAGCGCGTTTGATGCCGGTCTTCGATGATCTCCAGAAGCATCATTCGGGAGACTTCATCTAGGGGCTGCATCCCAAAGTCATCAATAATGATGAGATCTTGACGCTCTATTTTCTTCATCAGTTTGGCATACGATTCATCCGCTTTGGACATTCGGAGCATAGCAAAGAGCTTCTGAGCCAAGAAGTAATTGACTCTGTAACCCATGTGACAGGCCAAATGACCTAATGCCGAGGCAATGTAACTTTTCCCTGCTCCGGTGGGCCCGGTAACTAATACGTTTTCCGCTTTTTTCACAAAGGCGCCATCGGTAAAACGGAGCAGTTGTGTTTTGTCGATTCCTCTGGGAGTCACAAAGTCAATTTCTTCCATGCTGGCCCTGATTCGGAACCGGGCATTTTGTAAGCGGCGGTTGGCTTTCTGGTTTTCTCTTTGGTCCCATTCGGCTTGTAACAGCAGGTTCAGCAATTCATCGTGGCCAATGGAGGGCATGTTCTTGGACGAGACTATGCCGTCGTAGGTGGCCCGCATGCCTGTGAGCCGTAGTTGTTGCATTAAATGAAGGATTTCATGTGTCATAGCAATAAAAGGTAAAAGGGTTATTTGTAATAGTCTGCCCCACGAATATTCTGGTGTTGAGGCATCGTTTGTGCGTTTTGAGTGGGCTCCATCCGGTCCAGCTTGTTGTGTATTATTTGTTCGATTACTTTGTAGTTGTACACCCCATAGCTGGCGGCTCTTTGACAGGCGGCAATCAAACGCTCGCGACCCACTTTCTTGTCAAAGGAAAGGATGCCGGTGCAACTGCGGTAGGTTTGTTCCGGGTATGATTTATTCTCAAGAACTTTCGTGATATAGGCGTGAACATCGGGGTGGATGCTTTGGGCCCAATGAATAAATTTCTCCGGGTTCCAGTCACTGACAAATTGGTGAGAAGAAGGCAAATGTTCTTTGAGGGTGGTATATTGGTGAGGGCGCACGTTGCGCAGATGATAAGCAACGCGCTGCCCCTGACAATACACGCTGACGTAGGTGGCGGTATAGACGATCTTCACTTTTTGCCCGATATAAATGTAAGGGACACTATAGTAGTGTCGGTCTTTGTGTAGTTGCACGTGGCAATTTTTCATCACTGTCACACTCAGGTGCGTTTTGAGTTCATACCTCTCCACAGGCAAGGGCTGCATGCAGGCCATTTCCTGTGTCTCAAAGAGCTCCCGACGGCTTTCTGTGCGTAGTTGCAGGGGTTGATTGTTGTGCTCCTCTAGTAGCTCCAGGATGGCCTCATTCAAGGCATCCAGATGAGTAAACACCTCTTTTCGCAAGGGGGCAAAGATGCGGGTATAAACAATCTGCACCATGCGTTCCACCCATGCTTTGTCACGAGGCTTGCGGCTGCGCGTTGGGAGTATGGCCATCCCGTAATGATTTCCCAAATCCAACAGGTCTGTGTTGATATCGGCCTCGTACCGACCGGCTTTAGCTACTCCCGACTTCAGATTGTCCGGGACAAGCACTTTGGGAACGGAACCGTAGTAGTCTAATGCGTGAACGATACAGGAAAGAAAGTCCTCTTTTTGCTGGCTCAAACAAGCCCTCACATAAGTGTGTCCGCTACACCCCAGGATGGAGACAAATACTTCCACCTCGGTTATTTCCCCCGTATCGGGATCTACCACAGAAAGCTTGGATCCGGTATAATCCACATACATTCGGTCTCCCGGTGCTT
Organism: Bacteroidales bacterium UBA4181; assembly: GCA_002380425.1. Lineage (GTDB taxonomy): Bacteria > Bacteroidota > Bacteroidia > Bacteroidales > UBA4181 > UBA4181. Next base: position 5,198 of record DFUR01000084.1, on the reverse strand, counting down.
GTTCTATATGCAGGGATGCATCCGTGTGGTCGAGCCACCGACTAAAGTATTCACAGAATTGAGTGTAGCTGTACCCGTCAGGATGTTTGTTGCGGTATTCCCCCCACAATATCTGGCGCGTTACGCCCTTGTGTCTGGCAAGCTCCGTCTTGCAATAGGGAAAGAAAGCAAATAACACTTCCTGCTGCTGGGTTCGTCGTTTTATGGTGTTTTCTTCGCCCCTGGACAAGTAACTCTTGACGGTATTCTTCGAAAGACCGAGTTCCTTGGCTATGGTCTTCTTCCCATAGCCCAACCCACTTAGTAACTCAATTTGCTTGATGACTTCCATTGATAAAGACCTGTTTGCCATTGCAGTTGTTTTTTTGCAAAGCAAGAAAACGATTTGTTCTCAGGGGGTCAATTATCCGGAATACAATCCAGAACGGTTGATTCTATGAGGGGTCAATTATCCGGAATGGGGGGTCAGTTTCGCCGGAATAGGGGGTCAGTTTGGTCCGGAATATACAGTAAAGGATTAGTTTATTTGATTTAAATGATAATCACCGCAAAACTGCGGCAAATATTTCATGTATTTTCCGCACGGTAATCATTGGGCGATGGCAAAATACATTCATGAGTATCCAAACTGGACAGATTTTTCGTGGCAGGACAAAGCCCTAAACGCAGTATTTGGCGAGGTAAGGCTCATGCAAGGGGAAATATTAGGACAAATGAACGTTTGGGGTTTTTAGCTAAAGAAGAAGCCATGCTAACCGCCTTAACCTTAGATGTTGTGAAATCATCACAAAGTGAAGGCGAATTACTCAATTATGATCAGGTTCGTTCGTCTATTGCAAGGCGTTTAGGTATTAACACCTCAGGACTTGTGCCGAGCAACCGCCACATTGAAGGTGTTGTAGAAATGATGCTTGATGCTACCCAGCGATAAAGCCTGAGTTCGTAAAAACAGAAATGGATACATTTTTGAACTGGTTCAACAACGAACACTTCCTTGACCCTGTTCTGAAAGCCGCTATAGCACACCTTTGGTTTCTTATCATCCATCCCTTTGATTACGGAAACGGTAGAATTGGAAGAGCCATAACCGACATGTTGCTTGCCCGTGCCGAAGGCAGCGGAGAACGTTTTTACAGTATGTCTGGCCAAATATTCGCCGAACGAAAATCTATTACGAAGTATTGCAAAAGGTCCAACATAGCTCAGGTGACATTACAGAATGGATCGATTGGTTTTTGCATTGTCTCAAAAATGCGATCCGCTCCACTGAAAGCACCACACAGAAAATATTGCGTAAAGCTGCGTTTTGGAGAGTACACGAACACACGCCCATCAACGAAAGGCTGCGCTTAATGCTTAACAAACTCTTTGACAATTTTGAAGGGAAATTACAAACCTCAAAATGGGCTAAAATTGCCAAAACCTCTACCGACACTGCCTTACGGGACATAAAAGACTTGGTAGAAAAAGGCATATTGAAACCAGCGAACGAAGGAGGACGAAGCGCAAACTATGAATTAGTAGATTTTCAATTAGAATAACCACTGGCAATATCAAAAACGGTTATTCTGAGACGAAGTGCATGCGGACAACTCCATTGAAACGATTCTCGAAGGGATATATTGGTTTTTTCATGTAGTTGCCCAGACCAAGCGATGGGTAGTTCCAACGGTGATTGATCACCAGTTCCATATTGCTGCTGCCCCTGGGGGAAGCTTGTACCCTCACGGCTCATTAGGATTTTCAGGCATGGTCTTGTACGCAGTGCCTCGTGGTGCGCCAATGTGACGCTCCGGATATACCGTCCACAGCGCTTTCCTGTCCCATGTAAGCCGGTCAATATCGCTGGTGAGTTCAAACCGCACTCCTATCTCACTGAATCCACCGTAATATGGCCGGTTCTAGGGTGCGTCATAAACGGGTAGCGGTTCGATGTTGAAGCCAGGGACAGGAAGATCAGAGTATGAGCAATGGTAAGCTGTAATCGTTTCATAGTGCTAATATCTTAGAAAAAAAGAAAGCAAGAACAAAAACAGATAGTATTTCTCATAGGTCAAAATGGATGAAATGGGCCGGGCTAATTGAGCTTTTCAAAGAGAACATATCGTAATGATACAGGGCCAATCAAGCCTGAGGGCAGTAATGGCGCATCCTTATTAAAGAATTTGTAGGTTGCAAAGGCCTGCCTGCTCGTTGATGGTCTGGCAGTCCCTTCGCTCACCCATTGGGGAATCTTAACAAGCGATCTTCTGTCCCATTCAGCGTCGTCGGGATATTGCTCATCGCCAATCAGACGATTCGCCCATAGATTAGTTACCTCTATCTCGAGCAAATTTTCTCCACTCCGGACAAAACTGCTTATCTCCTCAATAAATGGTGGTGCCCAAAGGGTGCTCACCAGCTTCCCATTCACTTTAACTACTGCAGTATTGCGCACTTCCCCCAAATCAAGCAAGCAACGTAGTGAGGTTCTCAGCGCATGGGAGGGTATAGAAAACCTTTTAGAATATTTGGCTGTTCCTGAAAAATACTTCAGTTCTCCGGGCAGGTCAGTCCATGAAACCAGTTGAGGCATTTGCAAGCTTTCAGATGGTTTCCTCAAATGGAAAAATTCCAGTTCCCAACCCTCATGTAACGTTTGCACCGGAGGCAGACCCGACACCATCACTTCTTTTTTTCTCCCGGATGATGTTTCGATTTTGTACAGCCCCTCCTCGGCCGCCATCAGGTAGCGTTGCCCTTTAACTGACCGTACGGAAGAAACAAACGGATCAACAGCCGAGGACGGTTTGATGAACGATGTAACCAACTCAGGCCGCGCCGATTCTTCCATAAAAACAACGAACACGGACCCAGAGGGCGGCAGTGTAATGTGGAGCTCTGTTCCTCCCTTCGTTCCGGAGTTCCCAAATACAGCATGTTCTATACTCCCCGTGTATGGATTCCACAATTCAGGAATCATATGCTCCACCCTGAAGGTAATCGTTGTGTTTACTGTAATGTCTTCCTGATTGGAAAGAAAATAGATGTGCTGATGGGTAGAAAGTGCTCTGTGAATCCAGAGTAATGGTTGTTTCCCTGAGTGGGCTGTTACTTTAAGATCGGGCTGTAACCCGAGGGTTTTTAAGACATCCTCTATGGGCAACTGGTACACCTGTCCGGCTCCATAGGAGTTCTGAGGCACATCATCGCGTCCCCAAACGCTGTCAGCGATTGATTGAACCAATGCATCACAATCCGGATAATTTTCCAGGCTTGGTGATGTGGTAGGTTTGGGACCAACAACCGTTGCGCCATTTTTTACAAGTTCCGCAATTTTTTCGAGCACCGCGGGAAGCATTTTTGTGTCCTTAGGCAAAATCAACACCCGATAGGACACCCCGTTGGGCAAAACAAGTCTGTTGTCTTTTACAGACATCCGCTGAAGCAGCGCGTTCGTCCCAATGGTGTCGCAATCGTAACCAGCTATGGTAGGCGGAGTAATTCTATCGTAGGTAAGGTAACAAAGGTCGGCCACCGGAATGCCGGACTGAAGGAGGTATTGACAGCGGGAAAGATAGGTAATCCATTCCTTTCCACCTTTTGTCCACCATGTTTGGGTTCTGCCAAAATGAGTTCCCCACTGTCCCATCGTCATCCCCGGGGCAACATGATTCCAGGGTTGGTGTGCTGAAGTGTGGAAGAACAATTTATTCACCCCACCGGCAAATGCCCGGTCGCCCGTAGATTTTAAGGCAAAGGGATCTACTTTCCAGGCGGAATTGGGTTGTCCGGTAAACGACTCAGCCGCAACGAGATTTTTCCCCCAAACGTGCGCTCCTGAGGCGGTGGGCTTCACAGAATCCCATCCCCATGTAGTAGGCTTTTGCCAAAATTCGCACATAAGCAAATCACCCCAGGCAGAGGCATTATTGCTTTCGAAGGGTTGTTCTTTTCCTGTTGAATATGGCTCAATGATCAGTTCCATTCCAGGGACCTGATGGACAAGCCTTTGCATCTCGGCGAAATAATTTGTTTCGAACAGCTCCCGGAGTGTCTGGCGCTGGTCATAGCGAAATCTATCGGTGTACTCTTTAGATTGCGTGGTCTTTCCGGCGAGCGTAAGCAGGAAGGGCGCAGGGTCATAGCCTCTTTTTTGAATAAACTCTTCCCGATAGGTCTCTGACCAGTTCTGAACACCGTGTTCGAAACTGTCAATTTCAAACCGGACAAATGTTCGACCTGCATTACTTCCGGCGTCATCTATTAATTCTTGAGGGAAATCCTTCCAGTATTTCCGCAGAGGTTCCGCCCTCAGTTTGTCAACCTCCAGACCCTGACCCGATATCGGTGCCGTACCATTGACGTTTCCCATGGAAGTGTGTCCAAACCGGTATATGGTCCAGTTGCCCTGAGGAACATTCCAGTTCACTGTGTTGCCCGAAAAATGCGCAGTCAGGTCCACGATGTCGTTCAGGGCAACCGTCTCGGCTTCCGTTCTTATGGCGTAAACGGCTATGTCCTTATAAAAGTTGGAAACATCTTTTGGGGTTGCGAGCTCAATTTTTGACGGCCCGTTACCAGATACCGTTGTCTGAGAGAAAATCACCTTCTGCATAGACTCTTCGGGGGTGATTGTCGGATACCCGGTTGATGACCAGCCCGGTGAATTGTGCGTGCCAAACTCCAACCCCAGCCGGGCGCATTCCTGAATGGCGAACTTGTGCAGTTCGCGCCAGCGTTCACTCATGATTGGATTGTTGGGATCATCAATTTTCATTTCAGAACCCCCGACCAGGAATACCTGCACTCCGGCAAGGCCTGCCTCCTTAAAGGACTCCAGGTCGGCCGTAATGCCTTCCCGGGTAATCAGACCATTCATCCAGTGCCATAATGTGAGTGGCCTGGCACTTTGAGGCGGGTTCACGAACAGCTTGTGTACATCGGGTATCGTTGACCCGTCTGCAATGGGTTGCAAAGGAGTAAACATGTGACCCATCTTTGTGCCGCCTAAGGCTACAAAGGCTGAAAATTGCAGACCGGATAGTATGAATGTCCGTCGTTTCATTGCGGTGAGGGTTATTCGGTTAAACTTGTTTCGTTCGTGAGCAAAGATACACCATTTGCCCACTTTAACTATATTCTTGGTACAATTTTCGCTCGCAGATGAGGGTGCATTCTTTCCCCTTTCGAGTCTTTGGTTTAGCCCCCTATTAATC
>DFUR01000090.1 GCA_002380425.1 Bacteroidales bacterium UBA4181 | reverse complement strand
GAACTGAATGAAGACATAGTCTCCGGGTTGGAGCTTGTCCAAAATGGTTTTCCATCGGCCTTCGTTGATAAAACTCAAGGTGCTCCGGCCGTTCTTGGCGTGATTGTCCACGATTACTTTGTCATGGTCAAAGAAATACTGAAGGTACTGCCCCCATCCCCGTTCAAAGGGATTGTCGGACTCGCCCTTGGTGGCCATCGTGGAATCCCCGATGGTGAACACGGTAACCGGCCCTTTTGAGGCACTGCAGAATAACATAAGCAACAGCAGGAGGATGGTTGCGGATAGAAAATGCTTCATGGAAATAGTTTAAGAATAAGATTCGAAAGGGGTATCTATCGTATCGGTGACGGTTCCGGCAAGGGATACATCAAAAAAGTCCAGAAACACCGACAATGATCGGTCGGCGGGCCAAAGCGCTGGGTTCTCCACCCACTCTCCGAGTTCCTGTTCAAACACACTCGGGTAGATTGATTTCCAGGCAGCTGCTCCTTCATCCGGGTCGAGATATTCCTCAAGCAGATACACTGATGGCTCTGCTTTGGAAAAGTCATAGACCCGTTTCCCGGTGCACGCGTTGAGCCAGTCCTCCATTGGCTTGAGGGGCCTCAGAATCAGAGCTGAGCGATTCAGTATTTGCAGGTGGGCCTTATTCTTCTTCATTATCAGCAGTTGCACGAGTATCGCAAATGTAAGCATTCTTGTTCAAAGTGCCATTTTTTAAGGCTTTGAAGCCGGGGATTTTCCAAAAAAATGTCGTAGGTTTGAAGTTCTGGGTTGTGGTCGCTTGATGAGGCTACAGGATTGAATTCTCCAGTTCCGGGCCCACTTGATGGTTGTACAATTATTTTACATTCTCTGATATGAATATGCGGTTGATCGTTTTGTATTCGGTTCTGAGCCTGGTTTTGTTTACTGGGTGTGAGCGTTCCCGGGGCACCTTACCTCATCCTTTCCCGGCAACCTCTCTGGATGTCCAGGCAGAACTTCTGAACAGGCTCCAGGCTCATATGGACAAAATGGAAGAGCCCATGTACTGGCCCGCCCGTTTGTTCGAAGTGTCAGATTCTACTGGTTATTACGGGGGGATTGAAGGCCGGGTACTGCTTGCCTGGGTCCTGGACGGGCATTTGCTCCGCAGAAATCCTGTGTATGCCGAGCCCTTGTTGGCACGTATGCAGGAACGCATCAATGCACAAGGATATTTTGGACCAGTTATCTCCGGTGGACCTCTTGATGAACGTCAGGTTGCTGGCAACGCCTCACTGCTCAGGGGCTTAAGCGCATTTCATGGTTTCACGTTTCTGGAGCCCTCCAGAGCCTTGGCTGATAAGAACATCCGTTCGATTGTGCAGGGCTTGTTTCTGGCTCATCGGGAGGCTTTTCTGAGTCAGCCTGGGAAGGCTCCCGGGTGGAGGCCTGCGCCCGATTCCGGTGTCGTTTATGAATGTCTGGATGGACTGACCAGTGCCTATGCTATAACCAGGGACACTGCTCTGAGGAGTTTCCTGGGACACTTTGCCGAGCGGTTTCTGTCCATCGGCGAGGATCTGGATGGTTTCCAGGCCTATTCTGTGCTGACCGGCATGCGTGGAGTACTCCGTTTTGTGGAACTTACCGGAGAGGACGCCTGTCTGCCCGGAGTGGAGCGGCTGTGGTCTGTGGTGAAAAAGAATGGTTTTGGGGAATTCTACGGGGTTCACGGCCACTTGGGGCGCTATGGAGAACCTGTGGATCCTTCGGCAGTTTCTGCGGCCTTTTTGACGGCTGCAGCCTTGTGGAGGGCTACGGGCAACCCCGCCTATCTGGAAGATGCTGAGCTAATTTATGTGAATGCTTTTGCCCGGTCTCAGCGCCCGACGGGCGGGTTGGGAGATGACCATAATCCTGATGCCCAGGATCCCTATGCCCGCGTTGTCGCTCTGGAACTGCCTTATGATGGCACGCCATACGGTGCGGAAGCCCTCGACGGGGTTGCTGCCTATGGTTTTTGTGCTCTCAGGGATACGGTGTTCGTTCCTTTTCTGGTAAATCTGGAGGTTTCCTTTGCTTTGAAAGGAAAGACTATGAAGTTGCGACAGACCACGGACTATCCAGTCAAACCTTCAGCAGTATTCGAGGTAGCCGGCCCTTCCGATAAGGAATTTGTGTTGCAACTCCCTGCCCGTTCCTGGCATGATGCCTATAAGGTAATCCGAAATGGGGTGCCGGTCGGGGATGTTCCGGTGCGTAAAGGGTTTTTGGTAGTTCCCGGGGTGCGCGGAGGGGACCGGATTGAGTTCGGATTTCGTCAGTCCATCCGGGTGACCGGGCCCGTGAACCCAGAGACTACAACCTCCAGGCAATTTCGTTTGATGTATGGCTCCATGGTGCTTTGCTACAATCTGCCCTACGAGGTTACGATTGCCCGCGACACCAGAATCATTCCCACCAGCCCGGGGTTTTTTGAGATTGACACCACCTATGTCGAGATGATTCCCCGGTACGGGGTGTTTTCCAGGGGGGCAGACCACTCTTACCCACCTCAGCAGATTCTTTTTGACGGGACTAAAATTCCGAAGTAAAGAAAAACCGGATGTCCGGGAACTTTTCCTGGGCCATGCTCAGGGCGTAGGGTGATTCGGCCATGAATACATCCCTCTTTTCCTTGTCCCAGGCCATATACTGGATTTTTCTCTTTTTGAAATCTTCCAGTTGGGCCTTGTTGGTGCTGGTAATCCAGCAGGCTTTATGCAACTGAATGGGCTCATACCGGCACGAGGCGCCATACTCATGTTCCAGACGGTATTGAATCACATCGAACTGAAGCGCTCCCACCGTGCCAATAACCTTGCGTCCGTTGGCCTGATTGACAAACAGCTGGGCTACGCCTTCGTCAGTGAGCTGTTCCAGCCCCTTGGCCAATTGCTTGTAGCGGATGGGATCGGAATTTTCCACATACCGGAACAGCTCCGGAGAAAAGCTGGGAATGCCCTTGAAGTGAATGGTTTCGTTTTCCGTCAGGGTGTCTCCGATTTTGAAATTCCCCGTGTCATAGAGTCCGATAATGTCTCCGGGGAACGCTTGGTCAACGATTGACTTTTTCTCCGCCATGAATGAGGTGGGGTTGGCAAACTTGAGGCTCTTGCCCAGACGTACATGCAGATAGTTCCGGTTGCGTTCAAAGATGCCCGAGCAGATGCGTATGAAGGCAATGCGATCCCTGTGGTTAGGGTCCATGTTGGCGTGAATCTTGAACACAAAACCCGAGAACCGTTGTTCCGAAGCGCGTACTGTTCTCTCCAGAGCGTCAAAATCCCGCGGGGAGGGGGCGATGCGCACAAAGCAGTTGAGCAACTCCCGGACGCCGAAATTGTTCAGGGCGCTGCCAAAGAAGACTGGGGCCAGATGTCCGCTCCGGTATGCACAGAGGTCAAAAGCGGGATAGACTCCTTCGATGATCTCCAGATTTTCTCTCAGCTTGCGGGCTGCATCTCCAGTGTATCGTTCCAGTTCCGGACTATGAATGTCCTCAATGGCAACAGAATCTGCAATGGTTTGCTTTTCCGAAGAAGTGAACAGTTGCAGGTTTTTCTCGAACAGATTATACACCCCTTTGAAGGCGTTTCCCATCCCGATAGGCCAGCTAAGCGGACAAACCTGAATGCGGAGCTCTTTTTCAATCTCGTCCATCAGGTCAAAAGCGTCCAGTCCCAGGCGGTCCATCTTGTTGATAAAGACGATGACCGGGGTGTGCCTCATCCGGCACACTTCCATGAGTTTGAGCGTTTGGGCTTCCACCCCTTTGGCCGCGTCGATGACTACAATCACACTGTCTACTGCTGTGAGCGTCCGGTAGGTGTCCTCGGCAAAATCCTGATGGCCGGGGGTGTCCAGAATGTTGATTTTGTCTCCGTTGAATTCGAAGCCCATCACTGAGGTGGCTACCGAGATGCCCCGCTGTTTCTCGATCTCCATGAAATCTGAAGTCGCTGTCTTTCGGATTTTGTTTGATTTGACAGCACCTGCCACGTGAATGGCTCCGCCGAACAGCAATAGCTTTTCGGTGAGGGTGGTTTTTCCGGCATCCGGGTGTGCGATCACCGCAAAGGTCCTCCGCCGGTCTAACTCTTCTTGAAAGGTCATGCTAATTGGTTTTGAACGCAAAGCGGACGGCAGACATATCCTGATTGGCTGCTGTGATTTTCTTTTCCAGTCCCGCTTTGAAGGCTTTTACTTTCTCGCTGAGCTCAGAATCGGCCGTTGCCAGAATCTGTGCTGCCAGAATGCCGGCATTCTGAGCGGCATCGAGACCAACTGTAGCCACCGGGATGCCGGGAGGCATCTGCACAATGGAAAGGATGGAATCCCAACCGTCCAGGGAGATGGAGGCCTTGATGGGTACCCCAATCACGGGAAGGGTAGTGAATGCAGCAACAACGCCCGGAAGATGAGCGGCTCCGCCCGCGCCGGCAATGATCACCCGCACACCCCTTTCCCGGGCCTGTTCGGCAAACGCCATCACCTGTTTGGGGGTGCGGTGCGCCGAAAGTGCATGCATCTCAAACGGAATCTGGAAATCATTTAGTATTTTTGCTGCCTGTTCCATAACGGGCAAATCGGATGTGCTGCCCATAATGATACTCACCTTCGCCTCCATGGTTGTTGGTTGAATTTTTCGCAAAATTAATAAAGTTTCTTAACTTCACTGCACCGTGCACCCGATGAACAGGAATCACATCATTGAAGATAAATCATTCAGGCTGCTGGTTTCCGGAAAGGATGTGGCTGCCCGTGTGGCGACCATGGCAGAGTGTATAGAGCAGGATTTTGCGGGGCAGCAGGTACACTTTGTGGGCATCATGAATGGATCTTTTATGTTTGCCGCCGATTTGCTGCGAAGAATTCATTTGCCGGTGAAGGTGTCATTTATCCGGCTGGCCTCTTATGAGGGCAGAGAGTCCACAGGGTTGATTCGTGAATTGTGTCCATTTGCGGAAGACCTCACAGGTCAGAATATTGTGCTTCTGGAGGATATTGTGGAAACCGGAACGACCATTGAGTATGCTCTGAAGCGTCTTCGGAGTTGTAACCCGGCAAGGCTGGCGGTGGCCACTCTGCTGTTCAAACCCCGTTGTCTGGTGAGCAATGTCAGCCTGGACTATGTGGGTTTTGAACTGGAGGATCGGTTTGTGGTCGGTTATGGTCTGGACTATAATGGTTACGGCCGAAACTGGGATGGGCTATATGCAATGGATTGATTCTATAACCAATACCTGTCTGCCATGATGAACATTGTGCTTTTTGGTGCTCCCGGAGCGGGAAAGGGAACCCAGGCCATGCTGCTTGCCAGGCAGTTTCGTCTGGAACACGTTTCCACCGGGGATTTGCTTCGCAAGGAGATTGCCGCAGGGACGCAGTGGGGGCAAGCTGTAGAGGCTCTGCTGGCCCGGGGAGAGTTTGCACCGGATTCCATGGTTGTGGATATGCTGGACCGTTATATGCAGCAGCATAGCGAAGCGGCCGGATTTATCTTTGATGGCTTTCCCCGCAACACGGCCCAGGCAGGAGCATTGGATGCTCTGCTTGCCCGGACCAGCCAACGAGTCCGTTGCATGATCTCCCTGGATGTACCCAGAGAGGAACTGGTTCAGCGTCTGCTGCTCAGAGGTGAGACCTCCGGTCGCGCGGACGACCAGGATGCCGGAGTGATTGGGCACAGGATTGATGTTTATCACCACAAAACAGAACCCGTGATTCATTATTACGAGGGGCAGCAAAAATACTTTCCGGTGTCGGGTACCGGTTCCGTGGAACAGGTTTTTGAGCGTCTTCGTGCTGTTGTTGAACAAATTGCATCTCATACCCGGAATGGCTGAATCGAATTTTGTTGATTATGTGAAAATATTTTGCCGGTCCGGCCGTGGCGGGCCCGGATCTGCGCATCTGCACCGCGACCGCATTTCGGCACGTGGCGGTCCGGATGGAGGAGACGGGGGACGCGGAGGTCATGTTCTGGTGCGGGGGAATGCCCAGTACTGGACCCTGATTCATCTGAAATACGAACGGCATGTTTTTGCCGGAGACGGCGGTTCCGGGGGACGTTCCCTGAGTACCGGAGCCTCCGGGGCAGACCAGATGATCGAAGTTCCCCTGGGCACGGTACTGCGGGATGCAGAAACCGGGGCGTTCTTGATGGAGGTTACCCGCGATGGCGAAACCCATGTGCTGATGCCCGGTGGCCGGGGTGGTCTGGGCAACAATCATTTCAAAACCCCCACCCGTCAGACCCCCCGTTTTGCCCAACCCGGAGAACCGGGTCGTGAAGGATGGATCATCCTGGAGTTAAAGACTCTGGCGGATGTAGGCCTGGTAGGATTCCCCAACGCCGGGAAATCCACCCTTTTGTCCGTTGTCTCTGCCGCAAAGCCCGAGATTGCCGATTATCCCTTCACTACTCTGGTTCCTCAACTTGGCATTGTGTCCTGCCGGGACTCCAGATCGTTCGTGATGGCCGATATTCCCGGCATTATTGAAGGCGCCAGCGATGGGCGCGGGCTGGGGTTGCGCTTTTTACGCCACATAGAACGGAACTCCATTCTGTTGTTTCTGGTCCCTGCCGATAGCCCCGATATTTGTGAAGCATACAGGGTGTTGCTGTCCGAACTCGAAGCCTATAATCCTGAATTGCTTGACAAACAAAGAATCCTTGGAATCAGCAAATGCGACCTGCTGGACAAAGAATTGATGAAAGAGTTAAAGGAATCTCAAATGCCCGATGTACCTTTGGCATACTTTTCTTCGGTTTCCGGGCTGGGAATCGAATCGCTGAAAGATGTATTGTGGAACATGCTTAACCGCTCATAATCCAACCGTGTATGATTTCGTTTTGGAAACAGGAAGTAGGGCTGAAGCAGACGCAGCGACTGGAGCGGGACGGATGGGCTAACGTGGTCCAGCCGACCCGGACGGAGATTGAGCAATTGGTGCATCAGTACAAGGTTCCCGAGTATGTGATCAACGATATTCTGGACCCTGATGAACGTGCCCGTACAGAGATTGAGGGCCGCTGGATGGTGGTGATTATCCGTATTCCCATCTACCGTCCCGACAACAGCGTGCAATTTTTCACCGTTCCCTTTGGCCTTTTGATCTCGCTGCACACCATCATCTCCATCTGTGCGGAGCCCAATGAAATCGTCAATGATATTCTGTTCTCGCACCGCACCCGGAACATTCGGCTGGATGACAAAGTGAATTTTGTATTGCAGATATTCCTGAGTTCAGCCAACTACTACCTGAAATACCTTAAGGAGGTGAACCGGCTGACCAATGAGATTGAGAGCGAGCTCGAAAAATCTACCCGGAACTCGGAACTGCACCGTTTGCTGGAGATGGAGAAATGTCTGGTGTTTTTCATCACATCTCTTAAATCCAACGAGTTGCTGCTGAATAAGTTGCAGCGATCTAAGTTGGTGAACTCACAGGAAATCAACGAGGACCTGCTGGATGATGTTACTGTTGAGTACAAACAGGCCATTGAGATTGCCAAGGTGTACAGCGACATCCAAAACGGACGAATGGATACCTTTGCTTCGGTGATTTCCAACAATCTGAATATGGTGATGCGCCGGCTGACGACCATTACCATCATTCTGATGGTTCCCACCCTGGTGGCGAGCATCTTCGGCATGAATGTTCCTAACGGAATGGAAGACTCCCCATGGGCCTTTTCTGTCCTTGCCTTGGTCATGGTGCTGTTGTCAGTGATCGGTTATCTGTTAATGCGCAACCGAAAGATGTTCTGATGGGCAGGTTCTCGCGCATGGTCTTTAGGTTTTCGGGCTGGCGTCTGGAGGGAGAACTGCCGCGCGCAGGGCGTTTCGTGGTGGTTTCGGCACCCCATACCAGCAATTGGGACTTCATCGTGGGGCGGTTGTTTTATATGGCATACGATATTCAGCCCAGGGTGCTGATCAAGAAGGAATCATTCCGGTTTCCTTTTGGCTTCCTGCTCAGGAAACTGGGCGGAGTCCCTGTGGACCGAACCCGGAACAATGAGCTGATCAATACAGCAGTCCGTCTGCTTCGGAGCTCTGAGTCAATGTTTCTGACCATCACCCCCGAGGGTACCCGAAAGCGAAACCCCCGGTGGAACCCTGGTTTTTATTACATCGCGCTGAAGGCCGGAGTTCCGTTGCTTTTGAGCTATTTTGATTACAAATTCCGGACCGTTGGGGTGGGGGATATCTTTATGCCGACTGGTGACCTGAAGGCGGATATGCGTCGTATTAAGTTGTTCTACAAGGATATCCATCCAAGACATCCGGAGCATTTCACCATCGGTAATCTCGAGTAAACGGATTATGAGCAAGATTGGTTTTGGCGGCTGGGTCCGTAAAATATTCAGGTGGATCAGGCTGGCTGTGTTGTATTATCTGGCACTTTCGGTGTTCTTGGTGTTGTTGTTCCGTTTTGTGAATCCTCCGTTCACGCCCCTGATGGTGAAGCGTTGCGCCCAGCAACTCTGGCAGGGGGACCCATTGAAATTGAAGCGGGACTGGGTTTCTCTGGATGAGATCTCTCCCTGGGTTGTCCGGGCTGCGATCGCAGCCGAGGACAATAAATTCAAGGATCACTTTGGGTTTGACCTCGAGGCCATCCGCAAGGCCTACCTCCACAACCAGCGGGGCCGGACCGTCAAGGGGGCCAGCACCATCACGCAGCAGACCTGTAAGAATCTGTTTTTATGGGAGAGCCGAACCTATGTGCGCAAGGCCTTTGAGGCTTATTACACCCTTTTGGTGGAGCTGCTGTGGAGCAAAAAACGCATTATGGAGGTATATCTCAATATTGTGGAAACCGGCAAGGGCATCTATGGGTTCGAAGCAGCTGCACAGACCTATTATTCTAAGTCAGCAGCTAAACTGACACGTGGTGAAGCGGCTATGATCGTGGCTATTCTGCCCAACCCCAGAGCCCGTGATCCCAGGAAAGCCGGGAGTTTCCTGTGGAACAGGCAGCAGCGCATCCTTAGAATAATGAATCAAATCGGACCCGTTTCTCTGGAACGAAAGTGAGTTATGAAAACGAAAGAACAACAAGTGATTCGTGCATCGGCTGTCAGTCTGGCGGGGAACTCTGTTCTGGCTCTGGCAAAGCTTACCACTGGTTTTTTTGCGGGCAGCCTTGCTGTGCTCAGTGATGGGATAGACTCCGCCACCGATGTGCTGATTTCGCTCATTACTCTGATTACAGCTCATATTGCCTCCCGCCCCCCGGATTCGCGTTTTGCTTATGGGTATCAAAAGGCAGACACTATTGCCGCCAAGATTGTTTCCCTGATTATCTTTCTTGCCGGATGCCAGTTGCTCATCTCTGCTGTCCGCAACATTGTTCACCCAGGGGTTCGCGAGGTCCCCGGCATGGCCGCCCTGTATGTGACGGCTTTTTCCATCGTGGGAAAATTGTTGCTGGCCTGGCATCAGTATCGGGCGGGAAAACGGACCGGGAGTGCCATGCTTGTGGCCAACGCCCGCAATATGCGCAACGATGTAATCATCTCGCTGGGAGTCCTGGTCGGCTTGTTTTTCACCCTGGTACTCCGTCTTCCAGTACTCGACGCAGTCGCGGCCCTGCTGATAGGCTTGTTTGTTATCAAGTCTGCGGTTTCCATATTTATGGAAACCAATGTGGTGCTGATGGATGGAGTCAGTGATCCTACATTGTATCCCAGAATATTTGATGCTGTGGATAGAGTTCCCGGGGCCCGGAATCCCCATCGTGTCCGGTCCAGCCGCATGGGCAACCGGTACGTGATTGTTCTGGATATCGAAGTGGATGGAGCGCTCTCGCTTCAGGAGGCTCACGAGATAGCCCAGAGTGTGGAGAACAGTATCAAGCTGGCCGTTGAAGATGTGTATGATGTCATCATCCACACCGAACCTGTCGGGGTTGTGCACAGTAAGGAGCGATTCGGTGTGGACCGGAACATGCTCCCCCCGGAATCCTGACGCAGATTTGATTTTTTTTTGTAGCTTCGCAAAAACCGAATTTTTTACGCGTGGGCCGTGTTCTTTTGACCTTTGTTGGATTGTTGGCTGTATGGGCCGTTATGGGAAAGGAAATTCCTGACACATTACACATCACCCCATCCCATCTTGTTCCCGACCTGGACGAGTCGGAGGTCTCCCTGGAGGAGGCTGAGATGTCCTGGGATGTGGACTCCTTGTCGGCATTGCTTCAGAACGGGGGCCAGCCAGACAGCGCGATGATTCCGGCCTCAGCCACGTACAACTTCATTTGGGATACCCAGTTTGTGAATCCCTACAAGATTTCGATTACGGAGTGGGCCGATTCGGTTCTGGTGCCTTTCTCGGATTTTTGTCATCCTTTGAAGAACGTAGTTACTTCTGAATTTGGGTTTCGCTCCGGGTGGAAATATCACTACGGCATTGATCTTCGCCTGAGTATTGGGGACTCCATTGTCTGTTCTTTTGACGGAATGGTCCGGGTAGCCAAACGCATTGCATCCTACGGAAACTATGTGGTAGTGAGGCATTTCAATGGCTTGGAGACGGTGTATGCCCACCTGAGCCGCATCCTTGTCCAACCCGGAGACCTGGTAAAAGCCGGTTCTTTGATTGGGCTGGGTGGCAATACCGGCAGGTCCACCGGTCCTCACCTGCATTATGAGCTCAGGTATTTGGGACAGCCCTTGCCCCCCCGTTCCCTCATTGACTTTGAATCCTTTTGCTGCAAGACGGATTCGGTGTGGATTACTCCGCAGAGTTTTGCCTATCTTAAGGAAGTGAACCAGATTCGCTTTTATACCATCCGCAAGGGAGATACGCTCTCGGGTATTGCCCGCAAAACCGGGGTGCCGGTATCCAGACTCTGTAAACTCAACGGCATCTCGACCAAAACCATTCTGCGCATTGGACGCAAATTGAGATTCACCTAATAATCATTCACCATGGAAGAAACCAAGAAATCTCCGAACAAAGGACTGCTTGTCCTGCTGATTATCCTTGTCCTGGGCGCCTTTGCCTATGTGATTGTGCTGCAGTCCCGGCTGACCCGTGAGAAAAAAGAATCTGCAGAGATTCAGGTGTTGCTTGAAGACCAAAAGGTTTCGCTTGAAGAGGACCTGACCCAGCTCAAGAATGAGTTTGGTTTGTTGCAGACCAACAACGACAGCATGAAACTGCTTGCGGCCGACCAGCAGCAGAAGATTGAGCAGCTGCTCCAGGTGCAGGCCGATAATTTCCAAAAGATCAAGATGTATCAAAAGGAGCTTTCCACCTTGCGAGGGGTGCTCAAGAGTTACATTGCCCAGGTTGACTCACTCAATACCCGAAACGTTCAGCTGGTTTCGGAGAAGGCTGTGCTCTCCACCCAGCTTGCTCAGGAGAAGATGCAAACGCAGCAGCTCTCCGAGGAAAAGCAGCAGTTGAGTACCACTGTTCAGAAAGCGCAGGCATTGATGATCTCACCGGTGAATACCCACGGGGAGACATCCCGGGCCAGTGAAACCGACCGCGTCAGGCGTATCGAAAAACTCAAAACCTGTTTTACTGTCCGGGCCAACCAGATTGCCGAGGCTGGCGAAAGAGTCTTTTATGTAGTCATCAAACTTCCTGGAGGAAAGGTCCTGACCAATGTCAGCAGTGCCACCTTTTTTGCAGACGGACGCGAGCATATCTTTACGTCCCGCCGGGTTATTGATTACCAAAACAAGGACGTGGAAGTGTGTGTGTTCTCGGAGGCTGCCGACCAGCTTATTGCCGGGACCTATACTGTTGAGGTGTATGCTGATGGCTACAAACTGGGTGACGCCTCCTTTGAGCTGAGGTAGTCAGAAGGATCCGAACAGCGCATAATCCGATGTGTCGCAATACAGCGACGAATAGATGTGTATCCGTGGCCGGTTGGTAAACAACCTGCGTTGCAGATGCAGAACAGGATGTCCTTCGGGGATGTTCAGAGCCAAACGAATATTCTCAGGTGCAGGTATGGCGCGCAGTCTTTGTTCGCCACCCCTGATCTCAATCTGGTAGGACTTCCTGAGTACTTCAAACAGAGAGCGGTTCTCCATATTGCGTGCTGTGAAGTGAGGAAGAGCCATTGCCGGCAAAAAATTGTGGTCGTAGAATATCGGTCGCTCGTTGACCAGCCGGACTCGTTCCATGGAGATACATCCCGATGATCTTTCCCAGTCCGAAAGGGTGAACATAAATGGACTGGGCCACTCTTCGCTGTGAGGCCTGACCAGAATGTGGGTTTTGAGGTTCGAGCGCCCCAAAGCCGATGTGGTCCCCGTGATGGAAAGAATCCCGATGCCGGCGGCGTTTTTCCTTACCTGGCTTCCCTTGCCCTGATGTTTTTCAATCCATCCTTCATTCTCAAGAAGATTGAGCGCCTGCCTGATGGTTGGCCTAGTTACCGAAAATAGTTCACACAAAGTGTTTTCGGAGGGCAGGAGCTCGCCCTCGCGGATGCTACCGGTATCCATCAGTCCACGAAGGTAATGGTACACTCGTCTGTAGTGGGGGAGAAGATTATTTTCAGCTGCCATAGAGGGGTTTCTTGTATTTACAAGTGTTTTTTGTACCTTTGTAACCCATTCATAATGAAAAAATACGCATCAAAATTATGAATTAATTGTTAATATTGTTTACAAGTTGACATCAGAAAATTCATTTACAGGGTTTTAATGTCATTTGAGGACAAAACATGTAAAGCAAGCATTCGAACTTAGAAAAGAAAAGTTATGGCAATTCCGGTGATTATGCCCAAACAGGGCCAGAGTGTTGAAAGTTGCATTA